>JBEGOB010000257.1:0-6302 GCA_041182265.1 Verrucomicrobiota bacterium
GGAATGAAGATGCGACGAACCCCACGGCGGCAGCCGGTGATTCTAAATCGCAGCGAGTTGATGGGCTTGATCGAGAAATTAGAGGATCGTTACAAGACGCCGGCTCTATTGCAATATGGAGCAGGATTGCGGCTGAAAGAACTGGTGGGATTGAGATTGCAGGATGTGGACTTGGAGCGCGGAGTGGTGACGGTCCGGGCAGGCAAGGGTGACAAGGACCGGGAAACGGCGATCCCTAACTGCCTTCAATGCGCCTTGTCACAAAAGATCGAGGAATCGCTGTATTATTGGAAAGAAGACCGGCGCGAGGGCGTGGCCGATGTGGCAATGCCGGGGGCCTTGGCCCGCAAGATGTCCCGGTGCGGCGAAAAACCGGGTTAGTATTGGTTATTTTGCGCGGTGGAGTTGTTGAAGGATCCTGAGAGCGGGGTGATCCGGAGGCATCACTTGCATCCAACGGTGTATGCAGAGGCGATCAGTCGTGCTGCCGAAAAGGCGGGAATCCGGAAACGGGTGACCACTCATGCTTTGAGGCATCCGTTCGCCACGGATCTCATCCAGGGAGGAACGGACATTCGGACACTTCAGGAATTGTTGGGCCACGCCGATGTAAAAACCAACGAGATCTACGCACACGCAGCGAAGATCGGGAATGGTAAAGGGGTGCGGAGTCCGCTCGATGCGATGGGGGTGGCACTTTAAGTGACACCGGCAAACCTGCAAAAATGAAACTGAAGAAGGTCGTCGCGCCAGAAAGAATCACACCCAGGTGCAAACACGATCTGGTATCGTGAGTCAAAAGATCAAAACCGAACGTTTAGAGAGTTGCCGAGCGCGGTAGCCGAACCGAAATCGCGCAGGACGAAGCGCGATGATTGACGAAGTCAGCGACGTGCTGGGTTGGGATCGTCAGCACGCGATCAAGGCTCTCAACGGCAAGGTCAGCCTTGGGAAAAAGGCGAGAAGACGAGGCTCCAAGGCGACCTACTCCGAGACGGAAAAGTCCGTCATCGTTGGAAGTCGGAAGTTCAGCGAGCGGCCTTGCGGCACGCGTCTCAAGCCAAGCCTGCCGCGCTGGCAGAACATCTACCAAGCCCGGCACGGCTCCCTCGAATCCGTTCGAGGTGACAGGAGTGCACCTGTCATCGCATCCACACCACTAGACTTGAGGGTTTGACTCCGTGCCACCGGCCATGCAGTTCGCCTTTGCAGGATTTTCCGAAGCTCTAGCGCAGCCATGCGTCGCAGCCGACGGCCCCTATCATCAGACGGAAATTGGCCATGACTTGTTCCGGTTGTGAAGTTTGATTCAGAGCTGGATCCTGCTTGCGTTGAAATAGCCATCGCATCGCGCTTGCTTGGCGATTGCAGAGGCTTTGCGTGTGCTGTCGCGATGAAACGTGCACACGGATACCTTATCAATGTCCTTGGATGCCGAATCGAGTGCGCGAGACATCGCTTCCCGCGCGTGGGATAGGATGTAAAGTCGGTGTTACATCTTATCCGACAAGAATTAATTCGATCCCGATGCCTTGGGATCGAATTTCCGGATCACGGATATCTTATCGTGGACCCGGAAATTCGAGCCCGACGCGAGGGGATCGAATTCTTTGATCGCGGATATCTTATCGCGGGCTCGGAAATTCGAGCCCGACGCGATGGGATCGAATTTTTTGATCGCGGATCTCTTATCGCGGGCCCGGAAATTCGAGCCCGACGCGATGGGATCGAATTCTTTGATCGCGGATATCTTATCGTGGACCCGGAAATTCGAGCCCGATGCGATGGGATCGAATTTATGGTCGCCGGATAGGTCATAAGAGCGACAATTTGTCGTCAAACAGTCGCGGAAATTCGAGCCGGACGCATGCGGCCTTAATTATTTCGGCACGCGTGCAATGAACGGCCCTCCCCGACAAAGGAGAGGGAAAACTTACGAGGCATCCACATCCTCGGACGCGGCGAACATTCTCTCAGTGTTTAGAAACATCAAGCTCCAGGGCAGGAACGCTTCGCGGGGATCAATCTTCAGGAACTCGAAGCCGACGTCGGTGCGGCGCAGCAAGCCCACACACACGCCCGCGCCGCGGAAATCTTGCTCCGGGGCCTGCGCTTGGAACGGGATTCTGCCCTGATGGACAGCGAGCCTGTCTCACTTCAGCCAAGCGCAAGCTTGCTTCGCGAAGTAGGTGAGAATCATATCCGCCCCGGCGCGCTTGATCGCGAGCAAAGACTCCATCACAATCGCCCGTTCATCCAACCAATCGCCTGCTGCGGCGCTCTTGAGCATCAAATACTCACCACTCACCTGATAGGCAGCCACTGGCAAACTGCTCGTTTCACGCACTCGATAGATCACATCCAAGTAAAGCCCGGCGGGCTTGACCATGAGTATATCTGCACCCTCCGCCTCATCCAGCAAGGTCTCACGCAAAGCCTCACGCGTGTTGGCAGGATCCATTTGATAGGTCTTCTTATCCCCTTCCTTCGGTGCGGAATCCAGCGCACCCCGGAACGGACCATAGAAAGCGGAAGCATACTTCGCCGTATAACTTAGAATGGAAACATCGGTAAAATCCTCGTTGTCTAGGGCCTCGCGAATCGCCGCGACACGTCCGTCCATCATATCAGAAGGCGCGACGATATCCGCCCCGGCCCGTGCGTGACACAGCGCCTGATCGCATAGAACCTCCACCGTCTCATCGTTCAAAATATTCAACTCCCCGCGTGCATCCCGCTGGACGATGCCATCATGCCCATCCGAGTTATAAGGGTCCAAAGCCACATCCGTGATGACGCACAAGCTTGGGTGCGCAGCCTTGATTGCACGGATCGCTCGGGGCACCAAGCCGGCATCATTTGACGCCTCCTCCGCCATCGGCGTTTTGACCGACTCCTCAATTTTCGGAAAGAGCACCACCGCCGGAATCCCAAGTGCATGCGCTTCCCCAGCCTCACGCACCAAGCTCTTCAGCGACCAACGCATCACTCCAGGCATCGCCGCGATCGGCGTGTCCTCATCATCTTCATGGAAAAACAGCGGTAAGATAAAGTCCGCTGGTGAAAGCGAAGTTTCACGGACCATCGAGCGAATGGCTGGCGTGCGGCGGTTGCGGCGTGGACGTAGCATGGATGGATGGATTGATTGATAGATTAGATGATCAAAAAGAAATGTGAGCTTAGGCAATGATCGCGATGGCATTCGCCGCCGCATACTCACGGGCGTGGGTGAGACTGATCTGAATTTCTGAAATCCCGTGAGTGCGTGCAAACTCCGCTGCGGCCCCACTTAGGCAGATCTTAGGCGCGCCTGAGGCATCGCGTGTGATTTCCAAATCCAGCCACCCCGCCTGCCCGCCGATCCCAGTGCCAAGCGCCTTCGAAACGGCTTCCTTCGCCGCAAATCGCGCTGCAAAGTGCAACTCAGGCCGCTTCTGTGCCGCACAATAATCCCGCTCGGACCGAGTGAAAAGTTTACTGAGAACCGTCTCCTCATAGCGCGAGATCAAGTGGGCGATCCGCTCCACCTCCACCACATCAATGCCAATGCCGAAGATCCGCATGCTCAAGCGGGGTAATGGCTCATCGAGGCTTTCATCTCACGCACCGCCTCCGTGAGTCCGACCCGCAGCGCCCGCGAAACAAGGCTGTGCCCAATGTTAAGCTCCGTCATGTGCGGAATTTTCAAAACATCTGCTAGGTTCGTCAAATTGATCCCATGGCCGGCATTCACCTGCAATCCGGTCTCATGACCCACCTTCGCCGCAGCGATCAGCCGTGCCAGCTCAACTTGCACTGCCGGACCACTCGCATTGGCAAAGGCTCCAGTGTGCAGCTCGATCATCTCCGCTCCAGACTCCGCCGACGCTTGGACCTGCTTCAAATCCGGATCGATGAACAAACTCACTCGGATGCCCGCCGCCTGCAAGCGAGCGACCACCTCGCGTGTTTTTGAAAATCCGCCTATAACATCCAATCCCCCTTCCGTGGTCACCTCCTGCCGATTTTCAGGAACCAAGCAGACGAACTCAGGCATGAGCTTGAGCGCCAGCCCGACCATTTCCTCCGTCACGCCCATCTCAAGATTCAGCGGCAGCGGCACCTCCGCGCGGATTCGGAAAGCATCCGCATCCTGCATGTGCCGACGGTCGCCGCGCACATGAATCGTCAGAGAATCCGCGCCACCCGCCAAGGCATCGTGCCCCGCGAGCACTGGACAAGGCTCGGCGTTGAATGCATCCGGCATCTTGGCATAGCGCGCTTGGCGCAGCGTGGCGATGTGGTCGATGTTGACCCCGAGGAGTAGTGACATGCGCTCAAGTAGCGCCAGCAAGCGCCCCCTGCAAGACTCAGTTCAAGGAGCGGATAAAAGCGTGAATGGCCACCAGGGTAAATTTCGCAGCACCCAGAATCCGGTCACCAACCACACCAAGCCCCACAAAGCCCGATTTCCCAGCACCACGCGCCACTTCAGCGGGTGCCCACGGACCCAGCCAGCCACCTCCAGGGCCACGGCAACTCCGGCCAGCGGCCACAAAACCATCCCTAGGGGATTGAAGCGAAATGCCTCCCAGATTTTGCCGTGCAGCGTCGCATGCGCCGCGCGCGTCATGCCACAGCCCGGGCAATCCAATCCAGTCCATGTGTGAAATGGACACGCCGGAAAAATTCCCAGCGCCGCCGGACCGCCCTGTCGCAGCACGACTGCCGCCGCGACGCACACCAGCACTCCTAAGGAAACCCAAATTGCCCGCTCCACACGCATTCCTGAAATTGATGGCAAAACCATGGCCCATCCCGCACTCGGCGACCAGCGAACAATCACCCGTGCCACTCCTCGATCCTCCACCGCAAAAACAGTTGCCACTCACGCCCGCAAAGATACCCTCCGCGCCTTATGATCATTGCACCCAAGATCCGTGGATTCATCTGCACCACCGCGCACCCGGAAGGCTGCGCACAGCACGTCGCCGAACAAATCGCCCTCGTGAAAAGCCGTGGAATCCTTGAAAACGGCCCCAAGAAAGTCCTCGTGATCGGCTCCTCCACTGGCTACGGCCTCTCCTCACGCATCGCCGCCGCCTTCGGCTCCAACGCTGCAACCGTCGGCGTATTCTTCGAGCGCCCCAGCGAAAACGGCCGCACCGCCACCGCCGGATGGTACAATTCCGCCGCCTTTGAAAAGGAAGCCGCCGCCGCCGGCCTCTACGCACGCTCCTTCAATGGCGACGCCTTTTCCGACGAAGTGAAGTCCGAAGTCATCGCCGCCATCAAACAGGATCTCGGCAAGATCGACCTCGTCATTTACTCGCTAGCCTCCCCCCGCCGCACCGATCCCAAAACCGGTGAAATTTACAAATCCGTCCTCAAACCCATCGGCGAGAGCTACACCAACAAAAACCTCAACACCACGACCGGCGTCGTCAATGAGATCACCATCGAGCCCGCCGAGGGCGATGACGTCGCACAAACCATCGCGGTCATGGGCGGTCAAGATTGGCAACTTTGGATGGATGCGCTCCTCGCAGCCGACGTCCTTGCAGAAGGCGTGCAAACGCTTTCCTACTCCTACATCGGACCCGAAGTGACTTGGCCAATTTACAAAAACGGCACGATCGGCCGCGCCAAGGAAGACCTCGAGAACGTCCAACGCCACCTCGACACCCAACTCGCCCCACTCGGCGGCAAGGCGTGGGTCTCCGTCAACAAGGCGCTCGTCACCCAAGCCAGCTCGGCCATCCCCGTCGTCCCCCTTTATATATCCCTGCTCTACCGCGTGATGAAAGCCGAAGGCACCCATGAGGACACCATCGAGCAAATGGACCGCCTGCTCCGCGAGCGCCTCTATCATGGCGATCCCCAGCCTGACAGCGCCGGCCGCATCCGCGTGGATGACTGGGAAATGGCCCCGCACATCCAAGAACTCGTCGCGGAACGTTGGGCCGCGGTGACCACGGAAAATCTTGCGGAACTCGCGGACTTCGACGGCTACCAGTCGAGTTTCCTCCGCTTGTTCGGCTTCGGCCTCGCCGGCGTGGACTACAGCGCGGAAACCGAGCCCGCCGTTGAAATCCCGTCCCTTCGCCAATAATCCCACGCTTGGCAGCAGGCGGCCGACACTCGGTCGCCTGCCTCCCCAGCGAAGTTCGTCATCCCCGTGGCATCCCTGCGGCGATGGACTCCCAGCGCTTCTTGAACGAAGTGTTTTCCTCCGCCAAGGCCGCCGCCGCCGCCAGCGCACGCGCTCGGTGCCCCGATAGAAATCCGAAAGCAATCGCGCACTCGTGCCGCCGCAAACGCTC
>JBEGOB010000258.1:0-5273 GCA_041182265.1 Verrucomicrobiota bacterium
GGAACCACCGATCCAGAGAAAATCACCAACTGGGTGCGACTGATGGCCCGCATGTTCGACGCCGCCGAAGCCGCCACCACCGTCCGCAACCGGCCAGTCGATACCGGCCTCGGAATGAGCCGCACGAAGTGGTTCTTCCAAACCATCGAGGCCAAGGGACTGACCAAATTCTACACCGCCCGCGCCAAAAAACTGGCCGCCTGATTTCCACCAATGACAATGAACACCATGAACACCGAATACCACACCATCGACGGCGCGACGTTCTCCGCCGCCGATTCGACCGACCTGATGACCCAGCTCCGCCGGGACAGTTTCAACCCGGGGGACGATCTGCCGTCCTACTGCCGCGCCACCGCCAGAGCGTCCAAGATGCAGACTGGAAAACCTCACCGCCCGTGGCCTCCGAAGGCACTGGTCGAAGACATGCTCGCCTCCGGCCTTGTCGCCACCGGTGAGCGCCATCCGCAATGGGGAAACTCCAACGACTGAAACGGCCATGGCATACAGAATCATGCAACCACGCTTCCCGCTGGGAAGGACCGTCGCCACACCCGGTGCCATCGAGCTCGGGATCGACCTGGCGTCCTACATGCACCGCCACCACTGCGGCGACTGGGGGACCTTGGCGAATGCGACAAGCAGGCGAACGAAGATGCCCTGATCCACGGCGACCGCATCCTAAGCCACTACAAGGTGGGCGGCGGCCGGCGCATCTACATCATCACGGAGGCTGATAGGTCGAGCACTTGCGTCATGCGACCCGAGGAGTATTGAACTGAAGGCAATTCGATACCGACGAGCGAAGCGCTAACAGTTTACACTTTTGCAAGTTCTTCGAGTAATTCGACTGCGTCACCAAGAACACGATCCCCGGCTGAGCGAAGAGCGTCGAGGGTGGGAGGTTGTGAAGCGAGAAGTCCATTGAGGCAGGTGTGGTGGGCTTCTTCAAAGTCTGACCTACTGGCGAGCAAGGCGCGAAGACCCGCCCCGACACGGAGTGCGAGCGACCGCCATTCGTTAGGAAAGCAGGCTTCAAGGGCATTCTTCCAAGAATTTGCCCAAGGGCGGTAGTCGTCGAGGTCCGCCAAGGTGGCGATTGCGAGAACCCGGCCGAGGTCTTTGTTGCTTCGCTTGATGGCACGGCCTGCGAAGAGACCGCTCATGCGTTCCGGTTTGATTTCGGGATGCTCCAGTAGATTGGCGAGCGCCATCATTTCCGGTCGGGCATAGCGAATACCCAGGTCTTTGGCGGGAAGCGCATCGAAGGCGGTGATGGAAATGAAGCGGAAGGTTGGCAGGCCGAAGTGTCCCTCATCCAGTGGGAGACGGGTCCACTTGCGACCCTCGTTCTCGGTGGATTCGGGAACCGTGAGGAGTTCGATAAACCAAGCTTCTGCCGAATCGGGATCAACACCCGGTGGATAGAGGCGCACGGCAGGAAGCTGATCCACCGGTGTCCCGGCATTTCCTGGTTGCTGATGGTCGCCTGCCATACGCCTTTGCCAGCCCTCATCAAGAAGCTGGCGGGTGATGGCCTGGCCTGCACCGACGGCGGCATGAAATGGAGCCAGCACGCAATCCACGTCCTTTGTGCGGACGGCTTTGGATGGATCGTTTTTGAAGAAGTGAAAGCCCGCGGCCAGACTGCCGATGATGACGATGTTTCCTCGACACGAAGCAGGCACGGCTGCGGCAACTTCTGATAAGACTTTGGTGGGCGAGATCTGGTTCATGGTCGTGTGCGTGGGCTGAGTTTTTCTAGGAACTCTATGGCCTGTTGTTCCAAGCGGGCATCATGGAGATCGAGGAGACATTCCACCTCATCGGCGTAGCTGTCGCCTTTCCCATCCTTGTCGAAGAAGCTGACAGGCCGATAGAGCGTGTGGACCACGATCCGGGCAGGCTCGCCTCGCTCGGCTGGCTTGAGCGCTGGATCGAGACGGCGAACGAGATCGTCCGCGTTATCCATGCGATTGGAGCAGAGCACGAGATCGAGACGAGGTGTGCCGACCAGATCGAGTCCCGGAACATAGTGACGTGCCCCGAGCACACCGCCAATGGCCACGTCGTTGCGCTCCTGCTCACGGAGTCGGTTCACCAAGGTTTCTGGCGAGCGGGGGCGTCCTGAACGGTCCGCATAGGCATGGGTGGAGCGGACTTTTTCCGACTGAGCGATGAGTTTGAGCCAAGCATCACGGGGAAATGATTCGAGTTCGACCCGCCGGTCGGAACGACGGCGCAGGTGCGGTTCGAGTCTCTCCAAGGCGGCAGAGATCGTGGGGTAGGTGAATCCGGTCTGCTCGGACAACTCTTTGGAAGTGATGGGGCCCGACTCCCTGATCCAGTGGACGGCGAGCACACGCAAAATGTCGAAGAACGCCTCGGCGGGACGTGTTGGCTTTGGGTGGTTCGGTACGCGGGCATGTTCGATCACCGCTTGAATGCTCTCCCTCTCAGATTCGGATAGATGGCCGATCACCGGATTGCGGGATTTTTCAAGGTCAATGAACATGGTGAGACGGCTTAGGATTTCAGGACTAAGAACGGAATTCATGGCTGACCATTCGTTGAGTAGCCGCGCCTCCGTGATATGAGGATCATTCACGATCAGAATTCCCCGCCTTTGGGGGGTCACGGAGACAATGCGAGCAAGGTCGATGACCGCGGACCGGAAGCGGCGAACATCGCGTGGTTCGATGAGGGCTTCAAAAATACTGTCGCCCAAAACTGCGTCCGCTCGGAAACCGGGGAGATCCTTCATGGAAACATCGAATTGCAGGGCGTTCACGTGATTAAGTTGCGACTTTTATTTGAAAGTCGCAAGTAGAAATTAAAGTCGCGCTTAAAAAATGAAGTTCACTTGCGTTGACGCAAGACGGCGATCTCAACCGAACAACCGCGAGCGGCGGTCGTTCAGTATTTCCAAGTAGCCGGCCCTGGCAGGAGCGGAGAGATAGGATTTTTCGATTTTCTGAACCCACGCATCCCGGGAAGCATCCAGAGTGTGCAAGATTGGATCGAGAATCGCGGAATGCAGCCCTAGCCGTTCGCGGCAGAGGTAATCGACCCAGTCGCTTCGCGTGAGTTTGCGCTTTTTGCCCCGCAGCGGTAGTGCGCTCTCCTCGGATGCATTGCCTAGGACCAGCGTGGTGTTGAGCAGATCATAGGCGGGCGACAGGCAAACGACGCCCTTCCGAACCACCAGCGAAAAATTCTTCAGGTGCATGTCCTCGTTCCCGGTTAGAAAACAAAACAGCAGCAGGCGCGCGAGCTTGGCTTTCTCGATGGCCGGAAAGGTGCAGTGAATTTCTACCACTTTGGCGATCTGCTCCAGCGAGCTGTTGTATTTGGTATCTCGCACGGCTCCGGTGAGCTGCGCGAAGTCCTCCTGGTGCAGCCGTTGGTTTCTATCAGCCCTATCGAAGCGCCGGACGAAATACACCCATGATCCGTCGCTGGCAGGCACCAGACCATGAGCTGGCACTTCGAGCCCGGCGATCTTCGCAAGTGTCATGGTCAATGCCTCGTTAGCTGGCACTTCTTCGAATGGTGGTGGGTTAGGCTTGAGAATGAATTGTCCGCCGCGATCCACGATATCGAAGCGGCCTTCCTTGGGCTTGAGCACAGCGGAAAGCTTGGGCTGCACACCTTGGACCGACATCTTGTCCGCGCGCAACCGTGCTTCCCGGAGTTGTTCTTCCTGGGTCAGATACAACGACAGCAGATTTTCCAAACGGGGATGCACAGATCGCAAGCCCGCTCGGGAATAAAACCCGCCACCTTCCGCTGATTCCAATGTGATCGGGCAGATCTTCATTCCGCGCCTCCTTCCTCCGCCGGCCATTCCTCGACCGTGAGTGATCCCACGACGTCCTGCCCCACAACCATCAACTGACCAAAGCAATCGCCGCGGTCGATCTTGTGCTTGCGCAGGATGGCTTCCAACTGCGGCCCCTCCGGTAGCAAGCCTTCAAGAAACGGAGGAAAATCCGCAAAAATCCAAGGCTCCTCCCGCACCGGCAGCGCCAGTGATACCCGTGGGCCATCGTAGCCCGTCGTGTAGGTAAAGCTCCATCCACCGGCGGCTAATTCTGCCAGATGACCGGCCGGGATGCCGTGCTGGCGAATCATGGCCCTACGTTGCGGGTTCATGATCCAGTCTCCTCCGTCTCCGCAAGCCATTCATTCACCAAGGGGCCCTGCGGCACGAGTTGGATATTCAAGGCGTGAAGGACCGGCAGCATCCGCGCCCAGGTGGTCCGACCTGCCCCGGCCTCCAAATCCTGCACCACGTAGCGGCTCACCCCGGCATGGCGGGCAAGCTCAACCTGACTCAAATCCGCCCGACGGCGATGCCAGCTGATTAAGGAAGCCAATTGCTCAGTTTGCATGATTTTTCAGGCGAAATGGGTATAAAATCTGAACGGTTTGGGAGAGATTGTTTAAATCATCATACTGCTCGATAAATCAAGCGTAAATAGCTTTCTCATCCAAAAATGGCTAATACCCATTCATTTAACCCAAAATTGCCTGATATTTCGAGCGATTAAGAAAGTATCTGGCGTCATATGGCGTCTTTTGGTGGCGGCCTTTTATGAAAAGCACGGCTTCAATCCGTTCGGAGGATCTGCCCGGAAGCTGTTTCTGCCGATGAAGACGATTGCCGAAGCAGCGCGACAATCCGCTCGATGAAATCCACTTCGAGCTGGTGAGCCGTCAGCCGGATCACCGTCCAGCCTGCGAGCACGGCTTCGAGATACTTCTCGGCGTCCTTCGCATATCCGCCGCCCCGGTTGTGGCGGCCACCGCCCGGGAGGAAGATTCCGCCTTCGATTTCGATGAGAGTTCGGCTTCCCATGTGTGCGAAGTCGGCGCGCCACCGACGGGAAGTATGGAACCTCACTTCCCGCTCCAGAGGCGGACCTTGCGCCACCCTCCAGAGCAGCAGAAACCTAGATTCTAAGCGGGATGCAGCCATTTCCCTAGCACCCGAAGTCAACGTCAAAATGCTCCGTTATGTGGGAAGTGACGATGGCACATTTCACGGGAATTGGACGAGGGTCGCAACATCCCCGCCTTAGTCGTTGGTTATCAATAGATTCCTTGCTTCCTCGGGGGTATTTGAACCCATTTGAACCTCCGCCAGTGCGGCGGTGACGTCCGGTGTGACGTCGATGATGATGTTCCCTGGCAGATAGGCGACGAAGCGGGCCTCTTCATCGAGGAGTCGCGAGATTCGTTGGACTGGAGTGGTCATGGTTGAGTGAGTG
>JBEGOB010000259.1:0-14872 GCA_041182265.1 Verrucomicrobiota bacterium
CCCATCGATCCGCCCGTCGCACTCGGTATGCACGGAGCGCAGTGAATTTTCTCCAGCGATGAAATCACGGATCATTTCCGGCTCTAGCAACATGAGCGCGGTGGACCAGATTTCCGCTTCGGCAGCACTCGTGGCCCGCGTCCAAATCCTGCGACACGCCGCAACCGGCATCGCGCCCGCCCCTGCCGGATGCACGAGGTGCGCGCCTTGAATCCCCGTCCCGGAGGCGCTCAAAGATTCATCACACAACGCAATGCGCACGGAACATCCGTCACCCGCTAGATCGACCGGCCAAGCCTCCGGCCCGAAGGCGCGCAGCGAACTCGCACCCGCCGCCAACAAGCCGCCCGCTGCACCCCAGTCGCACAGCACGCCGTGGAGTTGGTCGAGCGCAAATCCCTTCCCGATTCCGCCAAGGTCAAGCTCGCGCCCCGGACTCTCACATGTGACAGCAGGCGCATCAGGATGAATGCTCAAAATCCCGCACACAGGCGGAACTTGCGCCGGATTTTCGTTGGATTTTAGATGCCTGATCTGACGCCCCAAAGTGATGTCGAACAAGCCGCCCGTCCGCTGGTAAGCATCCACCGCAAGGAGCAAACATTGGTGCACTGGCTCGCTGAGAAATAAAGTTTCTCCCGCCTGCAAGTGGTTGATGCGTGAAATGTCGCTGTCCTCAACGAAGCGGCTGAGCCGGCTCTCCAAAAAGTCGAGCTGGTCGAAGCACTCGCGCGCCATGTCACGGGCGAGCGCCGCGTCCGCATGGCAAATCCACAGGCGGAAGGTCGTATGCATCGCCTCATAAGCGAACTCATGCGCGGCGGGAAATGATAGACTTAAATGAGTGGACACGACGCTTGAAGCTCAATTTTGATTCATCCACCGCTCCCAGATGTCGTTGCGTATGAACACCTGAAGCGGCACCCCGGAGCGCAGCCCGCGCGGAACTGCGACGTGAGACGTGGCAAGACGCAGGCCCACGGCATCCGCCGCAGCGGGCATGACGCACGCAATCGGCAGCAGTTCCAGCGCATCCGGCGCCTCCGGCCAATAGCCGATTTTCCCAAAATCGCGGAGATACCAGGGCAGCGGCCAGTAGTCGGAACCGATCACGGCGACGGGCTCCAAGCCGCCTTCCGGCTGCATCTCCCGCAGCGCACGCAACCATGTTTCCAAGGATTCCACATCGCCGCGCGTCGGCACGTAAGCGAAGGGGTTGCGCGGATCTGAGGCGAGCCGCCCCGTCGCCATCCGCGCTTGGTAAATCTGAGTGACGAGACATGCGGCGACGAGCACACTGAGAGCGATTTTTCCCGGCAGCCGGTGCTTGGAAAATCCGGCCACCCCCAAGCCAGCTAACAAGCAAACATGCGCCCACGGCAAGCAGGCAAGCCACGGTGTTTTGTAGCCGATCATGCTATAAATGAGGAAATGCCCCACGGCGGCATAGGCAAGAAAGCGGACCCACTCCGGCGCGCGCGCACCGTGCCGGAAACTCGCGGCCACCGCTGCTAGAGCGAGCAACAGCACCGGCGTCCCGAACCACCACCCGCCCCCGGACTTGCTGGGCACCGCCAGAAGCGCGAAGTAGTAACTGAACGGTTTGTCATGGCCCGTGACAGTTTCATACACAAAGAATGTTTTAACGGCATCCACCAATCCGCTCAGCTGGCGGAATCCGTCGGTATAAAAATACGCCGAGACCACCGCCGCCGCAGCCAGTGAGTGAAACACAGGTTTTCGGAATTCCTCCCACGCCCCAACGCAGAACGCACGCGTGAGCGAATTCCGCTTCTCCAAAACCACAAGGCACGCCGCACCACCCCATGCGAGGATGCTGATGGCGAAGCTTTCCTTGGTGGCAAACATGAGCCCGACGAAAATCCCCGGCAAGGCGTAGCGCGGTTTCCCTGCGAATGAAACCACCGCCAGGAGCCCGAAAAGCACCAGCAGGGACTCGTGAATAAACATCCGGCTGTAGTAAACCAACAATGGCGAGCTCGCGCACAAAGCGGCCGCCACCAGCATCGGCCCATCGCCAAAACGCCGCCGCCAAAACCACGGCACCAGCACCAGCATGCTCCCTGCTAAGGCCGGCAGAAGGCGCAGCGTGCATTTCGTCAGCTCCTGCCATGTCGCCTCGCCACGCAGTTTGGAGATGGGAATGGCCAGCCCACTCAGCAGCGGGCCATGGTAGTGCTTCGGATCAAATTGGTAATCGCCAAGCTCCATGCGCGCAGCAGTGATGCGCGCACCCGTCGCCTCGTCCGCGTGAAATGGACGCTTGGAAAGCCCGTCAAACCGAAGGTAAACTCCGAGCATGAAAACGCCGACCCAGCAGGCGATGATGGTGAAAATCTTGATCAAAGCGCTTGGGATACGATGAAAGAACGCGGCTCCTCGCAATGTTAATGTGGGGCCTTCACGCCATGACTTCGCTTCCACACTCCATTTCACTCGTCACTCCAGTCTGGAATGACACGGCGCGACTGGCAGTTTTCGGCCGCGAATTGGCGCTCGCGCTCGCCGCATCCCCGCTGCCTATCCAATGGATCATCGCAGACGACGGCTCAACGCTCGACGCCCCCGGCCGCCTGCTGAAACTTCACTCAGAATTTTCGGAAATCGCCCCCTCCGTCCGCGTCCATTTTTCCGCCGCTCATCATGGCAAGGGCTCGGTGGTCCGCGAGGCTTGGGCACTCACCCCGGCTGCGGACTGGCTCGCTTTCGTGGATGCCGATGGCAGCGTGAACGCCGCAGATCTTCTCAAGCTGATCTCACAAGCCCTTGCACACCAAACATCTGTGATCGCCGTCCGCAAACGCACCGCGACCACTCAACTCGTGGAAAGTCGCTGGCGCGGCATCGCGCATCGCGGGTTCTTGACTCTCGCCCGGTGGCTGCTCGGCCTGCACAGCGAGGACATCCAGTGCGGTGCCAAAATTTTCCGCGCCGATGACTACCGCGCAATCGCCCCGCGCCTCGCGGAAAATGGCCTGGCCTTCGACTCGGAATTGCTCGGAACGCTGCACCGCCAAGGCGCGACTTGGCTGGAAATCCCCGTGAATTGGGCGGAAAAAAAGGGCGGCAAGGTCAAGCCTCTCCGCGATGGCTGGCGCATGCTCATCGCCCTCTTCCGCATCCGCCGCCGCCTCCGCTAGGCCACCCCGCGCTTTCCCTTGCGCCCCCTCACCTCTGCCCTTGCACGCTGCCGGGCACCTCGCTAAACGTCTGCCCGCATGGCAACGATCAATTCAAATTTCCTCAAGCTTAAAGCCGGTTACCTATTTCCTGAAATCGCACGCCGGGTCCGCGTTTACACCGAAGAAAATCCGGACAAGGCCGCTCGCATCATCCGCTGCGGCATCGGCGACGTCACCGAACCCCTCCCCGCCGCCGTCGTGAAGGCGATGCACGAAGGCGTGGACGAAATGGCGACTCGCGACACCTTCAAAGGCTACGGCCCGGAACAAGGATATGAATTCCTCCGCCAAACCATCGTGGACCATCAATTCGCCAATCTCGGCATCTCCGCAGACGAAGTTTTCATCTCAGACGGCTCCAAGTGCGACACCGGCAACATCCTCGACATTTTCGGAAAAGGCAACGTCATCGCCATCACCGATCCCGTCTATCCGGTGTATGTGGACACCAACGTGATGGCTGGCAATACCGGCGACGCCGATGAAAAAGGCGCCTACTCGGGCCTGCTCTATCTCCCTTGCAATGCCGCCAACCATTTCGTCGCCGACGTGCCGACGGAAAAGGCGGATCTCATCTACCTCTGCTTCCCAAACAACCCGACCGGTGCCGTGGCCACCCGCGCGCAACTTGAAGCATGGGTCCAATACGCCAAGGCGAACGACGCGATCATCCTGTTCGACGCCGCCTACGAGGCTTTCATCCAAGACCCGGAAATCCCACGCTCGATTTTTGAAATCGAGGGCGCACGCGACTGCGCCATCGAGTTCCGCTCGTTCTCGAAAAACGGTGGATTCACCGGCGTCCGCTGCGCCTACATCGTCATCCCCAAAACGGTCACCGGCAAGTCAGACACCGGCGAGCGCATCCCCCTTCATCAACTTTGGTCACGCCGCCACAGCACCAAGTTCAATGGCGCGAGCTACCCCGTCCAAAAGGGCGCCGCCGCCGTCTTCTCAGACGAAGGAAAAGCCCAAGTCAGCGCCCTCATCGAGCATTACATGGGCAATGCCAAACTCCTTCGCGAGGCGGTCACCGCCGCCGGACTCCCCGTCTTCGGCGGTGAAAATGCGCCTTACGTCTGGGTCGGTTGCCCTGCTGGACTCAGCTCGTGGGACATGTTCGACAAAATGCTCGGCGAGGCACAAGTGGTCATCACCCCCGGCTCTGGCTTCGGCTCGGCCGGTGAAGGATATTTCCGAATCTCGGCCTTCAATTCTCGTGCGAATGTCGAGGAGGTCTGCCGCCGCCTCAAAGCCCTTATCGCTTAATTCTCACTCTCCCTTCACAAAAAAGCCGCCGCAGCACTCGCTGCGACGGCTTTTTTTATCGGGTTTTTAAAAATTCCTGAGAAGCAACCGCTCACCACGTCTTCACGTCGTCGGCCGTCTTTTTATCCGTCTTGTAGTCGGCACCCTCACTCCAGACCGCAACTTTGCGACCATTGAGCCGTGAGGTGGAACCTCCGACCGCAGCCTCAACAACGTCGTCGTAGTCGTGATCCAAGACCACTTTGTATGGGCCACCCCATGGATCATAAAGCCCGGTTGGAACTCCGGTGGTGTTATAAATCATTCCATTGCGGTTCGCCTTGCCCTCTTTAACGGACAGAAACTTGATGCTCCGTGGATTCAATTTCACACTCTGCGAATCAGTGGATCCCACCAAAACCTTCAATAAATCAAGCCCCGGCCCAGAATCCGTGCTCAACGCCGTCGCGGATGGGTTCTCCATCGGCAAACTGCCATACTCCGTGAAGAAATTATTCACCGCACTCTCCAAGGCCGTCGCACTCGCTTGCGCGGTGACTCGTTTCGCCTTCTGAATCGCCGCATTGCCCGCCGCAAAGCCGGCACCCGCCAAAACGGCAATAATCGCAATAACAACGAGAAGTTCGACCAGGGTGAAGCCGTTCTGACGGCGGATACTTGGGTTTTTCATGGGGTAGTGGGAGTTGGATTTCACAGAAGCCAAGCCAATACGAGATTTTAGCATCTGACAATCGCACAATCTCGCATGCATGGACATTGTAAGGACTTTAGGCCCGCTTTTCCTCACAACACCTTTTTTTGCCCATCCTTTGCCGTTGCGGAAAGCCCACCGCAGAGGCAGACTTTCAACATGCCCGGCGATCCTTTGCGAGATTCTATCCTCGACTCCCTGCGTGCCTCCAGCGGCAAGCCTCTCTCAAAATCTCAAATCGCACGTGGCCTGAAGCTCCCCGGCGCACGCATCTCTGAACTCCGCAACACGCTCGACTCTCTCTGCAAGGAGGGACTCATCTCCATCGGTAAAAAATCCTGCTACCAACTCGCCGGAACTCCGAAAAATCAACTCTCCGGCTCTCTGAAGTTTCACCCAAAAGGCCACGCGTTCTTTTTCCCCGATCTCAGCGACCCCGATAACCTCGCCAGCGGCATCGACTTCACCATCCACTCACGCATCATCGTCAACCGCCGCGACGTCGCAACTTCACTCGATGGCGACCGCGTGCTGGTCTCGATTTCCAGACCCACCCCGCGCCCCTTCCGCACTCGCAGCGAGTTCACCCCAGACCCCGGCGATGAAATCCGCGCAAAGGTCGAGAAGGTCCTCGCTCGCCGCTCCGGACGCCTCGTCGGCGTGTTCCGCAAAAAAGCCGCCCTCGCCTGGATCGACTGCGACGACAAGGCCATCGAGGGCAAAATCGACGTCATCGGCGACACCACCGCACAGCCCGGCCAAATGGTCGTCGTGGACCTCCAAAATTGGGAAAATCGCGACGAAACCCCACGCGGACGCATCATCGAAGTCCTCGGCTGGCCCGGCGATCCCGGCGTGGACATTGTCTCGGTCATCCACCGCCACGGCCTCCGCACCTCTTTCCCTGACGATGTCCTCGCCGCCGCACGCGCCGTCCCCGAGGCCCTCGAACCCTCAGAAATCTCCCGCCGCAAGGACTGGCGCGACAAGCTCGTCATCACCATCGACCCCGCCGACGCGAAGGATCACGACGACGCAATCTGGTTGGAAAAAACATCCCGCGGCTGGACGCTCGCCGTTCACATCGCCGACGTTTCACACTACATCAAGCCCGGCAGCTTGATGGACCAAGAAGCCAGCGAGCGCGGGAACTCGACCTACCTCGTGGACCGCGTCCTCCCGATGCTTCCCACCGAGCTCAGCAACGGAATCTGCTCGCTCAAGCCCTTTGTGGACCGCCTCACGAAGTGCGCGCTCTTGGAAATTTCCTCCAGCGGAGAAATCATCCACTCGCAGTTCATCGACGCCGTCATCCACAGCCGCGCCAAGCTCTCCTACGAACAGGCACAAGCCATCCTCGATGGCAAACCCGCACCTGATGGCTCGGATCCCAAGCTCGCCGGAATGGTCAAGGAGGGCTGGAAACTCGCCTCCGCCATGCGCCTCCGCCGCTTCGCCCAAGGTGCACTCGACCTTGAAATGCCGGAAATTAAAATCCGCCTCGACGACCAAGGCCGCGCGGAAGTCGCCGACCCCGTCATCCACACCGAGAGCCACCAACTCGTCGAGGAATGCATGCTCGCCGCCAACGAGGCTGTCGCAAAAATCCTCCGCGAGCGCATGAAACCCACGCTCTATCGCATCCATGACGACCCGGACCCCTCGCGCCTCCTCGACTACACCGAGACCGCAAAAGCGCACGGCTACCGCCCCGGCGACCTCACAAACCGCGCTCACATCCAAAAGTTACTCGACGACTCCAAGGGCACGCCGGAAGAGCACGTCATCAAACTTGGCCTGCTGAAAAGCCTCAAACGCGCTGCCTACTCCGCCGAACCCATCGGCCACTACGGCCTTGCAAAAGCCGACTACTGCCACTTCACCAGCCCCATCCGCCGCTACGCAGACCTCATCGTCCATCGCGCCCTCCAAGGCCTGCTCGTCAACCCGCCGAAGATCCACGACAGCACTCCCTCTCAAGCGGAACTTCGCGAAATTTCACGTCACATTTCGGACACCGAGCGCACCTCCTCAGATGCCGAGAGCGAGACGAAACAAATCAAACTGCTAGAATACCTCGACCGCGTCGCCAGCCTCGATGAACCACCCGTTTTCGACGGACTCATCACCGACGTCCGCGCCATGGGATTGATGGTGGAAATCCCGAACATGGGTGTCCGCGGCGTCGTCAAACGCGAGGATCTCCCAGAAGGCCGCTGGCGTTTTGAAATGCACCGCATGGCTTGGGTCTCCTCGGATGGCAAGGTCATCCAACTCGGAATGCGCCTGCCTCTACGCGTCATCAACATCGACTTCGACAAGCGCTTTGTGGACTTCGCCGTCGCCGGCAGGCCCACCACCGGCGGCACTCACGTCACATCGCAGCGTCCCACCCCCGCTAAAAAGCAGGGAAAACCTCACAGCAAGCCCGCCGCGAAGGCCGGCCCAGCGGCAAAAGTCGGCCCGGCCGCCAAACGCAGCCGTTACCATGAATCCACGATCGATAAATCGAAAAAACGCCGCAGGAAGTAAATCCACCTCGCCGCGAACTCACATCACGATCACTCATTTCCGCTAGGAAACCACTCACACATCTCGGTAGCACTCGCCAAGACGCGTCAGCTTGCCCTCCGCATCAAACAAGGCGCTGGTCCCAAGTGGACCACGATCCGGCTTTGCTGAGAACCACGCGTAACGCTCCACAAAGTCGAGACGCTCCAGTTGCGGCAACACTTCTTCCATGAAACGCAGCACCACATCCGGCTGATAACGGTTCTCCGCCGCGCTCTTCGCCTCCCAGTCACCCACGGCAAATTCCGTAATCCAGATAGGTTTCCGATAGAGTTTATGAATTTGCTGCAAGCGCTTCACCAAGCCGTCCGCACTCGGCCCGCCATAGGAATGCACGCAAACGAAATCCACCCGCAATTCGCGCTTTTCCACCTCTTTCATGAACTCCTTCATCCACTCTCGGTCCGGATGCACGCAGCCCGGACTGCCGAGACGAAGCCCGGTTTTTTCTAGCAGCGGCCATGCACTCAACGCCTCCTCGACACTCATATTGGCCTGCTTCGACTGGTCAGGTTCATTGAATCCCAACAGCTCTTTGATCCCCGCGTCTTTGGCGGCTTTTCCCGCAGCCGCCACGCGTTCAGGCTTCCCCCGGTATTTCCAAATCATCGGAATGAAATCCACCCCCTCAGGAACGTCCTTAGGAATCGGCGAGTTCCACGAGTAAAACCACTTCGCGCGAAGTGCTTCCAGTTTCAACTGCCAATCTTCCGAACGAACAGCGGTGCAGAAACCTTTTTTCTCGGAACTCCGCGAGCTCGCGGGTTTTCCAGACGCAGATCCAAGCGTGGCGGGTGCAAGCCCGGCCAGCGCGGAAACTTGCAAAAATTGGCGGCGATTCATCATTTGATCAGTTTGTTTCGGTGCTTGATTGACGGGCGATAATCTCATCGAGCCTCGTAGCGAGCTCCCGCAATTTTTCAGGATGTTCGCTGGCAAGATTCCGAGTCTCCGCCGGATCATCCGCTAGATTGTAGAGCTGTGGCTTCGGCCCATTGCCAGAACGCATGTGCTTGATCTCCACCGGGCCACGGTGCGGCGGGATGAATTTCCAATCTCCCGCCCGCATCGCCAGCCCACTTATGCCTTCCTGAACGATCTCTCCACGACCCACTGCGGACTTGCCCAACAACACAGCGAGCGCATCCAAGCTGTCACCCGCAGGCACCGGCTTTTCTAACAATTTTGCAAATGATGCAAGAAAATCAATCTGTGAGTTGGCAGCCGAGGAAACTCCGGGCGCAATGGTCCCCGGCCAGGAAATGATCAAAGGCACACGCGTGCCCGCTTCTAACTTGGAATACTTTCCTCCACTGTAAGGCCCGGCTGGCTTGTGACGGCCGTTTTTCTCAATAGCGCCATCTTCATACCCGTCACCCAAAACCGGACCGTTGTCGCTGGTCACGATGACAATTGTCTTCTCCAACAGATTCAACTGCTTCAATTTTCCCATGACAGCTCCGACATGATCGTCCAGTTGCAAAATCGCATCCCCCCGCGGCCCAAGTGAAGTTTTTCCAACGAACCGAGCCGCAGGAACTCTCGGCACATGCGGCTCATGCAGCGCGAAAAATAGGAAGAAGGGCTCGCTTTTTTCACGATCCAAAAATTCAAGTGCCTTCGCCGTGAAATGATCCCCCAGTTCGTCATCTTTCCATAGCGCCGCCTTGCCACCGGTCATGAACCCGATCCGACTGACACCGTGCGTGATCGTGTCGCTGTGTTGATCATCAGCCCCAAATTTCAACAATTTCGGATTCTCGCGCCCGGTCGGCCAATCGCCGATCTTCTTTTGATAGCTAACTTGAATGGGATCGGCCGGATCGAGATTCACCACTTTGTCATTCTCCACATACACGGTCGGCACGCGGTCCCCGGTGGCGGCCATGATGAAGCTGTAATGGAAACCCATCTGAAGCGGGCCCGTCTTGATGCTGGCATTCCATTCCACAGGCTCGTCTTGCGTGCCAAGTCCAAGATGCCACTTCCCAACCACGCCAGTCCGGTATCCGGCACTTTGGAAAATTGCAGGCAGCGTTGCGCTACCCGCCGGAATAATCATCGCGGCATCCCCGGCAAGAATCCGGTTGCCTTTTTTACGCCAAGGATAGTTTCCCGTCAGCAATCCATAGCGCGACGGCGTGCAAGTCGCGGACGTCGTATAGGCCGCAGTAAAGCGCTGACCACTCGCTGCTAGACGGTCAAGGTTCGGCGTTTGCAGCTGCTCCGCCCCATAGCACGAGAGATCTCCGTAACCCAGATCATCCGCATAAATCAAAACAACATTCGGACGAGTCGCCGCAGCTAACGGAGAAATCAACAGTAGAAGCAAATAACGGATCATGGTAAATAGGGTGAGTGACTCAAAGGTCCGAAAGTAAAACAGATTCAAATAGACTGCGGCAAAGATTCATAACGATCCCAGAAAATCACGACGATCTAATTAAAATTCCACGCCTGCATCGGTGGCGAGACCGCCTCAACATGACCGTCAAGAAACGCGGTGAGCGCCTTGCGATCGTCCGTGTAGTAAATCGGGCTCGACTCGCCCAACGGCATGGGCTTGTAAGCCGCGCCATGCTCTTCCTTGAAAAATCCGTGGATCGATGGGTTTGGGTTTTCATTTTTTGTTCAAGGCTTGGCGAGACGGAGAATTTCCGTCTCGGATAGAGCGCGTGGAAAAATCGCCAATTCATCAAGATACCCGACGAGTCCGCGCGCCTCCATCCGCGATTGAGCCGCATTTCCATTGAGTCGGCCGACGAACATTTGTTGGCTATCCAACGGCATTGAACCGACGAGCTCCTGCCCCACGACCGCGCCGTCCAGATAGAGTGTGAGTCGATCGCCCTTGCGAGTCGCCGCGATGTGATGCCAGTGACGCGGCCGCAACAAGGTGTTTCCATAGATTTCCGTCCCGCCATCCCAAGCCGGCGGATCACGCAACACGGCATGCAAACCAGTTCCATTCAACCCGGAACGACGGAACGATGCGTAGGATTGCAAAATAAACGAATGCCCCTGGATTTCCTCGTCATATCGCATCGCAGACAGCAGCGCGAAATTTTGCAACCACTCGAATTGCGCAAACAAACCAACCGTAAAATCTCCCTGAAGCATCGGTGCCACCCGCCCCGGAATTTGGAAAAACTCCACGCTCTCACACCTCGTCAACTCACCTGAATGATTTCCTCCACTTTCACGCGCTATTCCAGCCGTTCCCGCCACTTGCAAACGCGCGCCACCCACCACTTCATCCGCCACCTCGGAATCCCGAATCCCCTCAAAGCGCCAATACCCCAAAGGCCCCATGGCCATCACCTCAAGTGGATAGGACGGCGACAACGCAAGCAGCGGACGCGGCGCCTGCTTGATCTCGGGGTAGTCTCCATCCACTTCTTTGATCACTTGCATGTCCTGCCGGGAAGGTGTCACGCGCACGGATTCGTTCGCCGTCACGCGCTGAGTCCGCTTCACCTCACCGATGGAATCCAGCAGCGAAACATCCGCCTCACCTTCAAACACCCGACACGTCCCCGTCCCGTCGTCATTGACCATTGCCGCGAATTCCGTGCCCAAATCAACCACATCAAAAGCTGGTGAATCTAGCCGAAATCCTTCCGCGCCCTCCGGCACACGCACCCGCGCCCGGCCATCGTTCAAACTGATTCTATCATAAGCTAACAAGTCAGCTTGGAAGGGAGCATCAAATGTCACGGAAACCCCATGAAGCGTCTGGACGGTGAGCCAACCCACGGATTGCGAAATCCCTCCTGGCTTCAAATAGGTTCCAACCGCATGACCTGCGTCTGGCGAGGCACCAATGACCACCGCGACGAAGGGTGAAGCGGCATCAACTTGTCCACCTGCGAGCTTGGCGACATCGCCCGACAAATGAGATTTCAACAAAAACGAACCCGTCACCAGCAAGGTGACAGCCGCCGCCATCGCCACCCATTTGGGAAACACACGCCAACCCTGCGCAGACCGCGGCGCGATCCGCTCCATCGTGGCTGCCTCAAAGGATTGAGGCGTGGCTCCCGAGCCTGCATCGGCGTCATGCAATAAATCAAACAAAGCTAACCAACGGGGGTTTTGCTCCGCTGCCGCACGTGTCGCTCCTAACATCGCCACCTGTTCTGCGAAGTCCCGCCGCAACTCAGGATGGCTGTCGAGCTGCGCCAAAAGATCGGCCTGCTCGTCCGCAGACAGGCCGCCGTCTTGCCACGCTTCCAGAAGTTTCAAAAGTGTCGGCTCTAAATTCATGTCGCTCCTTTCATCATGCAATCCTTCAACTGGCTATTCGCACGCAGTTGTAACATATAAATCGCACCTCGCGAGGTGCTGAGAAGATCCGCTGTTTTCGTGCCATCCTCACCGCGCAAACGTGCACGGATCACCTGCCGCATGCGCTCGGGCAACTTCTCAACACAGTCCATCAAGCGCTTGATCGGCTCCGGGCCCATTTCCTCCTCCGCGCCGTGAAGCTCATCCTCAATCCGAGCTAGACACTCTTCTCGAAATCTTTGGGTGGCATTGTGACGACGGTCACTTGATCGGAAATACCCGAGCACCCGGTGCCGCGCAATCCCGATCAGCCAAGCCTCAAACGACTGGCCCAGCTCAAACCTGGCCAAGCCACGAAACGCTGCAATGAAACTCTCCTGAGCGAGATCTTCCGCATCGGCAGAATTTCTGACCCGCGCATGAATGAACGAGCGCACCGGCAAGCTGAATTCACGCACCAGAAGTGAGAACTCGGCGGCATTGCCCCCGAGCACTTTGCGGATCACTCCCGTGATTTCATCTTCCGTCATCATGGTGAATAGACCGCTGCCACGCAGATCTTACGAATTTTCCTAAAATAATCAACGCACTCCCCGTGAGATCGACAAAATCCCGGCTTATCCGCACTGAAAAGCCGAATCTTCAGCGACACAAAACGATCCGAAACCTGTAAATTTCAAAACACTTTGAAATTCGGGAATTTGCCAGCATGCTGGCGGCAACCCAACCCATCTCTATGAAAAAAACCATTTTTTGCCTGCTCATTGCATGCTTCCCCTGTCTCTCATCGGCCGCAAGCGATCGCCCTAACATCATTATCATGCTCGTCGATGACATGGGTGTGATGGACACTTCAGTGCCCTTTCTCACGGATGCATCCGGCAAGCCACAGCGGCATCCGCTCAACGACTTTTACCGCACACCCAACATGGAGCGCCTCGCCGCTCGCGGAGTCCGCTTCAACAATTTCTGCGCCATGAGCGTCTGTTCACCGTCGCGAATCTCGATGCTAACCGGCCAAAATGCAGCGCGCCACCGCACAACCAACTGGATCAATCCAGAAAAGAACAATGCCGGCCCACAAGGCCCGCCGCAATGGAACTGGCGCGGCCTAAAGAAGGGGGATGTCATGCTCCAACGACTCCTCAAAGAGGATGGATACCACACCATTCATGTGGGTAAAGGCCACCTCGGCCCACAAAACTCGGAAGGCGCGGATCCGACAAATCTTAGCTTCGACGTCAACGTCGGCGGCTCTGCTTTCGGCCAGCCCGGCAGCTATTTTGGAAAAGATCACTTTGGCGCGCTCGGCAAGCGCTGGGCCGGCGGAGTCCCACATCTGGAAAAATATCACGGCACGGAAATTTTCCTAACCGAGGCACTCACGCTCGAGGCCAATGCATGCGTGGATGCTGCACTGGAGACCGGAAAACCGTTCTTTCTCCAATTTTCGCAGTATGCCGTCCACTCTCCTTTCGACTCGGACCCTCGCTTCGCAGCGAACTATAAGAATTCCGGAAAAAACGCAAAAGCACAGGCCTTTGCCACCTTGGTCGAAGGCATGGATAAGTCGTTAGGTGACATGCTGGATCATTTGGAAAAACGCGGCGTCGCAGAGAATACTTTGATTTTTCTCCTCGGTGACAACGGCAGCGATGCACCGCTTGGCGAGGCCCACGCAGTCGCCGCCTCCGCACCCCTGCGCGGTATGAAAGGCTCTCACTACGAGGGCGGCATGCGCGCTCCGCTCATCGTATCGTGGGCCAAACCAAACCCACAAAACCCACTCCAACGCACGCTGCAGATCGCCTCCGGCACCATCCAAAGTCAACAGGCTTCCATCCAAGACCTCTTTCCAACTCTCCTGAATCTAACTCACACACGCTGCCCGGAAAATCACACCGTGGATGGCATCGCACTCGACACCCTGCTCACCGGGAAACCCGATCCCAACCGCAAGGAACAATTTCTCATGCACTACCCGCACTCGCCGCACCGCAGCAATCTTTGGACGAGTTGGCGCGATGGCGACTGGAAGGTGATTTATCATTACATGCCTTCAAAACAGTCTGGAAATTCACACTATCAACTTTTCAACCTGAAATCCGATCCCTTCGAGCAACAAGATCTCACAAGCCGCGAACCCATGGAACTCAAACGCATGATGCAGGGACTCATTGCCGCACTCGAACATCATCAAGCACTCAGCCCGATCCATCCGAAAAATGGCACCGCGCTCAAGCCATCCGTGCCTCAATCGTAAACCTCAAGAATCCCGCGCATTCCACCCATCGATTCCAAAACGGGCACCCAAGAAGGGGGCGCCTGCTTCGAGTCGATTGACCTTTCCCGCTCCTAGGCCCGCAAAAGAAATTTTTGCGGATCATGAATCTTGCACAACAACGCCTCGATCCGAGACTTCATTTGACCAGGCTTGCGCGGTCTCGCCCGACTTCTTTCGGACTTGCGCCATCTTTGCTCTCGCTTTACAATTTTATGCACAGCGTCGGTGGGATTCGTGATTCAAACTCAGCTTGTTCGGAGATCAGACCGGGAAATCCCCACCTCTGACGAGCGATGGCTTGTTGATCAGCAAGCCGAGCCCGCCTCCATCTAAAAACCCAAACCCGTGAAAAAGAGACTCAATAAACAAGGTCTGAAGCACGCGCAGCGCCCTGCCGCAACAAGCAGCGTGATCGGCAGCTCTCTCTCTAACTCGAGCCGCCGCCAAGCCATGCGTCTCGCCGCAGCAACCCTCGTCCCGCTCTTATTGCTAGGAACGCTGGAACTCGGTTTGCGCATCGTCGGCTATGGCCACTCCACTCGCTTGTTCCTTCCCCGCACGATCGGT
>JBEGOB010000260.1:0-2696 GCA_041182265.1 Verrucomicrobiota bacterium
ATACACCACACGTTTCCTCCCGGCACTTGCCAGTGCATGTGTCATGCTCGCATCTTGTTCTGACAAGAATCAACCCACGGTTGCGGCTTCACCGAGCTCACCCCAAACGGTAAACATCTCGCTTTTCTCGTGGCCTGGCTACGCGTTCTGGTTCATTGCAAAGGAAAAGAATCTCGTTCCAGAATTGGATCTGAAAATTACGATTATCGAGGATCCATACGAAAGTTTTGGTCAGATGGCCGCGGGCAATCTCGATGTGACATCGTCCACCGTTGAGTCTGGTCCGATCGCGGCAGATAAGAAAGTGCCGGTAAAATTGGTGACATACACCAACCCATCGTATGGCACGGACAAGATCATTCTTGGGCCAGGAATTGAATCGGCAAAGGATCTGATTGGAAAAGAAGTGGCAGTGCTAGAGGGGGGACTCACGCAAATTTACATGGGTATCTGGCTTGAGGAAAATGGTGTGAAATTTGACCAAGTGAAATACACCAATGTGATTATGGATGACGCAGTTGCTGCCATGGTCAGTGGCAAAGTGGCCGCAGGAGAATTTTGGGAACCCTTCGGTGGGAAAGTGCTTTCAAGCCTTCCTGGAAGTCGTGCAGTTGCTACTTCAAAGGACCCGTATTTCAAGAAGACCGCTCTCCTTGGCGATGGAATGTATATGAGTGGATCGTTCCTTGAATCAAAGCCTGAATTGGCCAAACTCACACTCAAGGCATATTTCGCGGCGGTTGAATATTGGAAGAAGAATCCCGTTGAGGCAAATGCCATCATGGCCAAGGGCTTGGGATTCACCGTCGAAGATGTGGTGACCGTGCTGGGTGCGGATGGGAGCGCAACGGATGGCGGAATCTATCCGTTTAATCTTGAGGAGGCTGCACGCTTCATGGGCGTGATGGAGGGAGTTCCACCCTTTGGCGCAAATGGCGAAATCAGCAGTCACTGGAAGCTGACGAATGACTGGTGGATGAAATTTGGAGCGGTCGAAAAAGAGCATCCAATGGAAGCGGGCGTGAACTTGAGTCCCTTCCGTGCACTGGTTGCTGAAGATTGATAGGTAGAATATGGATAACCCTCGGATGACGACAATGCAATCAAGTGTTCGAACCCCGGAATTGACAATTCTGCCCATGGGAAGTTTTCAAATGGGTGGGATTGAAGAAGACAAGTTTGTCTCTTCTGTCGAGCTTCCAAGTCGCACTGTGGCGATTGATTATCTTCTCGCCTTTGGGGCATCGCCAGTGACTCGTGGCGAGTGGTATGACCTCATGGGTTGCCTGCCTCCGAATGAAGTTGAAGGGATTTCTGATGATTGTCCGGTCGTCAATGTGACATTCTCGGAAGTGATGGGCTACTTGCGTGAGCTATCGATCTTGCATCGGCAGGACTATCGTTTACCAAGCGAGGCGGAGTGGGAGTATGCATGCCGCGCAGGTAATCATTCGGTTTTTTGTGATAGAAATTCGTTGGACAAGGATGATGCGAATTTTCTCTATGACGAATATGGTGGGCGGGTTGGTTTTGGGGGGGTGACACCTGTCGGAAGCTATCCACCCAATGGGTTTGGTTTGTATGATATGCTCGGAAATGTTTGTGAATGGACGGCGGATCGTTGGCATTCTCATTTTATAGGTGCGCCAGAGGATGGGTCAGCATGGATCGATGGTGGTAAGGAACAGTGTCGTGTGATTCGTGGAGGTGCCTGGGATCATTTGCCGCGTGTGCTGCGCGCATCATGGCGCGACTGGGCACCTGAGCAGGCGCGTTGGGACAATCTCGGCTTTCGGGTTGCGCGAACTCTCGGATGAAATTTCTATGAAACTTTTACTGTACAAAACTCTGTGGGGGCACGCTGGTAGCTTGAGCGACGCGGTGCGGCTTTGCATTGAATCGGATTTTCAAGGAATCGAAGCACCCGCCCCGTTGGATCATAAGGAGCGGGAGGTCTTTTTCGAAACATTGCAGAATGCCGGGCTTCAGTGGATTGCGGAGATCAGCACTTGCACGCCACAGGGTGTTTTCGTGCCACTGCCCAAATGCAGTGTTGAGGATCATTTGAAGTCGGTAGAAGATGGCGTCAAGAGGAGTCTTGAAGGCTCGCCGCGATTCATCAATACGATGGCGGGATCTGATGCGTGGTGTGTTGCGGATGCGCGCCGTTTTCATGAGGGGGTGGTTCGCTTGCAGGAGAAGTATGAAATCGTGATTTCCGTGGAGACTCACCGTGGGCGCTCGACATATAGCCCTTGGCTCACGCGCGACTTTCTGCAGGATATTCCGGAACTAAGAATCACTTGTGATTTCAGCCATTGGTGTGTTGTGAGTGAGCGCTTGATTTTGGATGAGGAGATTGAGATCCTCCATCTTGTCGCGAAGCATGCGCATCATATTCAGCCACGTGTTGGATACAATCAGGGGCCGCAGGTTCCTGATCCGCGCGCTCCCGAGTATGCGGAATGTCTCATCGCGCATGAGCGTTGGTGGGGCATCGTTTGGGATTCGATGCACGCACGCGGGTTTCACGAATTTTCGATGACTCCGGAGTTTGGTCCTGATGGATATCTTCAGGCGGCACCATTCACTCGGGTTCCTGTTGCTGATCTCTGGGAAATCAATCGTTGGATTGGGCAGCGTCAGCGCGAGCATTTCCATAAGCATTTCAATCGATAAACCTCTATTCAATTATG
>JBEGOB010000261.1:0-5076 GCA_041182265.1 Verrucomicrobiota bacterium
CGAGTCAACGCTGGCCTCCGGGCTGCCAAGGGCCGTGGTGTCCGGTTGGGACGACCATCGACCCTGGGGGACCGGCGCGAGGAGATCCTCCAGTTGAAGGCACAGGGTGTTGGCCTGCGGGAGACGGGCAGGCGGTTGGGCATGCCAGCGTCCTCCGTGGCCAAGGTTTTGAAGGAGGCCCAGGCTTCACCAGCCTCTCCTTCCCCAGAGGAGTGACGGAAGCCTTGCGCCAGATGGCACCCATCCCAGGCCATCCAACCACACTGGCCTCCATGGCAAGACACGCCGGAGATGCCACGGCTGAATCGGCGTCCCTGTCACGGAGGAACCCAGGAATCTGGAAAACAGCCTCCACCCCGCACCCCTTCAACGGACAAGACGCGGGGGCACCATGTTTTTTCCTGCGGGGAAATCAGGGAAGCGCCAACCCGTCATTAGGGTCACCTGCCCCTGAACCACGGTTTCGATTCCGAGGCTGGAAACCCCAGAAACCGGGGCTGATCCGGGAGGCGGGAGGCGTGCACACCCCGCCGCGGGAGTCGGTCTTGATGAGATCGGTGTCTGATGCGAGCGCGACAAGTGTCATAGGATGAAAGCCAAGACATTTATGCTCCCGTCAGCCAGAGGCGCTCGGGGTGACGCTTAGATTACTTTGACGGAACACTCACGATCAGCAGGGAGTGAGGTGGTAAATCAAGGCCCCCCTTGACAAGGGTTAGGTCAACTTTCCTCGGTGCTACACGGGCGGGGCTCTTCAAGTCGTTGAAGGAATCGGCTGAGTCACCGGTAAGTAGCGTTGCTTTATACGTCCCGTCGAGCGACATCTCGTTCATCTTGAGTGTGCATGAAACGCTGTCTGATGGATGACGATTGATAAGGGAAACGGACCAATTCTCGCCGGATTCGTCGACAGTCGCGACTGCATCAATTGTGGATACCGCAGTGCCCTTGAGGCTGCCGCTCATGACATGCACAGGGGCCACACGTTCTTGTAAAAGATTGGCATACATCGCCAGAGCGTGGAAGTGCGTGCGCTTGACGATTCCATCCGGATGAACGAACAGCGGCCCACGCGTATTTACCAACGGCGCTATATTGGCCATTGTCACAAGTTGAGGATGACGGAGACAGGCATTGAGGAACGAGGCAGTAAAGATCGCATCGGCCATGGTATACTGGTCGGCTTGGTCGTTGTGTTTGCGTCTACGCTCCACCAACTCGCGTAGGCCGGGCGCCGAGTGATCTCCTACTTGGTTCCGGGGGAACCCAGGATGCTGCCACGCTCGAAGGTTCCATTCATCAAATGCAACCTTGATTCGGCTCCTGCCTGAGTCGCCCAGCGACTTCGAGAGAGCCGTCAAATAACGATCCGGCATCTCTGACTTGCCGATGGCGGTGAGGTAGTCGTATCGCGGCAGTTGGTCACCTCTGTCCAGCCAGTACTCGTGAGCAGAGACATAGTCAAGGTACTCCCCTGCCTGCTCCAGCAGATACCTGTCGATTTCCTTGCCACTCTGCGAACCCGGACAGGTGATCAGGATATCGGGGCTGACCGCTTTCAAGGCCTTGGCCGTATCCCGCACCTGTCGGATGTAATCCTTGTCGTATCGCTCGTTGCCGACGCTCCAGATCTTGACAGCGTATGGCTGGTTGTGGCCATTCGCCTTACGCATTTCCGCGAACTTGCCCTCGGTGGCGTTGCAATACGAAACCCAATCGAGGTTTTCCTGCAAAGGTGCCTCCCCATTGAAACAGATGTAGGGTTCAGCACCGACTCTGCGGCAAAGCTCGATGAATTCATCGGTCCCAAACGCATTGGGCTCGATAACGCCCCAGCGAAACTCCCCATAGGATTCGCGGTTCTTTCCAACCCCTTTCTGCCAGTGGTAGCCATCAACGAAACATCCGCCAGGCCAGCGGATCACGGACACTTTCAATTCTTTGAGCGCAGCGATGACATCAGTCCGAAATCCATGACGATCGGCCAAGGGGGATCCAGGCTCGTAGATGCCACCGTAGATTTGATTGTCGAAGTGTTCGAGGAACCCGCCGAAGATCATCCGATCATAGGTTCTCGCGGGCGCCTGTGCATCGATGGTGATGGTTGCTTGAGAGGGTTCTGCAGCGGCTACGTCTCCCTCAATTCCCATGGCTGCCCAGGCAATCATGCCTAAAACGTGAATGGTTAGGGTTCGTGCCAGGATACAATCTTTCATGTTGCGCCTAAATCACTCTGTTGCCGGATGTCTTCATCAATGAGAAATGAACCCAAAGATTGAGACCACCACCAGCGCGCCGCGAATATCATTTCTTGTGATGGCACAAAATCTTTTCTGTTAAATTGAAGACACTTAACCCGAGGGCTGGATTTGGCTGTTGGGTTTGGCTGTCCATGCTGAAGTTGGTGTCTTTGAAGACTTCCGGACGTTTTGATACCAACATGAATCCGCCTACTGGAATTATGGAAAGGTCTATCAGCCAAAGAATGACTTTTCTCATGGTAAAATGTGGACTGAGGCCGAGTCAGCAGGAGGGAGTACTCGGGTTTTGCTTCGGTCTCGCGCCATCGAGGATCCTTCGAAGTTGTCGATGGCCATCATCCGAAAAATCTCCACAAATCTGTTCCGGGCGAACCAACAATTCATGGCGAGGCTGTCGCTCCATTCATGGGTCTCTGAGCGTTGATCCCATCGCTGGTCTGCTCCGGAATGTCGGGGATGATTTCCACCTTCTCGCCCTCGGACGCCCCGACCAGTTGCGAGATTGCGACGAGCGTACGATCGGGAATCACGTCGACGCTCACGACGATGTGAGTTTCATCCGCCCAGATCGGCGAGATTCGACGCGATGAAAGAGTGAGTTTATCACGGTCCACGAGAAACACCCGGTCGGGTTCTGAAAAGGCAGCGCGCGGCACCGCGACGACATTCGTCAACAATCGACCTTGGATGAGTGCCGCGACCGATTGGCCTGGACGTAGCTGCGCTCGGCCATTCTCTCGTCCGAACGGATCTTCCACGCGAGCAATCACGAAGGCATTTTTGGAATCCGGGTCAAGCGCTGCTTCAGCCCTGACCACTTGACCGGACCAGGACCAGTCAGACCCAGGGTCGGCAGCATCCCGAATGTTGACACGCGGTGCCACCAAAGCCGCCATTTCTGGCACTCTGCGGAATCCCGAATATGAGGGATCTTTGGGAAGTTCGAACGTACGCACAGATTCTTCGGGTACGTCAAACAATCGAAGCTCGCGGGGGGCGATCGGCAGACGCACTTCCACCCAGTCCACGGCGAACAAGGTGCCAAGTACCATTCCTGGTCCCACATGCTGTCCCAGCCTCACCGATCTCTTATGGACACGGCCCGGGAAAGGCGCGCGAATCTTCGTCCGCTCCAAATCACGTCGAGCGCGCTCAAGCTGGGCGGTGGCGGAGTCCGCCTCCGCAGCGACCTGTGCAAGCACAGCCGCGGTTCGGTCGAGCTCGATTGGTGGAAGCAGTCTTTCTTGCAGCAACTCGGTATTGCGCCGGTGGTTGACTGCGGCGAGTTCCAGCGCCGCTTTGGTGCCGAGTGACTTTGCGTCCGCCATCGCAACTGCGTTGCGGTAATCGTCGGACTCAATCTCGACCAATACATCACCTTCCTCAAAGAATGCACCATCCTCGAAACCCTCGCTGAACCGGGAAATGCGCCCGGGGACCAACGCGCTCAGGACATATTCATTGTGGGGGCGAACTACGCCATGAGTGTTGATGGCGACGGGATAATCTCCGACCCGCAGTTCAATTGCTTTTGTGCGGATCGGTTGCCGACTGGCCGAAGGGAGCTTGAGTTTGGCGGGGTCCCGTTTGAACAGAGCGAACCCAATTCCACTCGCCACCAACAGTGCAATCGGTATTCCCCTGCGAACGAGTCTTCGAGCGGAATTCCTTCGCAGGGGGGACGGCGGCTCGTTGACTTGTTTTCCAGATTGCTCGCTCACTTTCGTGATTCCAGGAGTAGTTCCACTTGATGCATTTCCAGGCCAGCATCCTCAATGATGGTCAGCGCGTAGACGTCGCTCAGTTCAAGCCCCTGAGTCGTTGATGACAGTCGCGGGCCGACCGGTCGAAATCGGCAACAGGAGAAGGGGTCATGGGTTGGTCGAAAGTGTCTCGACGAGGTGGTGGTGAGGGTTACCGATGAGAACTGACCACAACCGCAGTGAAACCAAGTCATCTGGGAAACAACCTCCCCACCCGGCACCCTTTGACACTGCTCTCACGGTGAATCCATCCAGAACGTTCACTTCTTCTCACGACTGGGTGAATTGAAACGTGCCTTGTTCGGGTATTCATCTCCTACGACTTGGGCGGCCTTCCCTTTTGCCGGAGGCACGATCCATCGGGCACCCGGGACGCTGCTCGGGCCCAGCCGCCACGCCCTCAACAATTGATCCAGGTCTTTCGATAGGCTCCCTGGTTCCCGCGGTGGCATGTGCTCGTTGGGTTTCCAGCCGTTTTCCATGAACATCGACAGGGTGCTCATACCGACGCGGTGACACTCGAAACACCGGTTGCCAGGGATATCCATCGTCCGCATGTCCCAGTTTTCCCCGCCGATGACATAGTACGGTGAATCCTGGTCGAGGATCGGGACGACGTTCTTGGTCGTGCCGGGAATCTTGGCGGCGTTGATGAAGGGATTGGTGATGAACGGATCGGCCTGATGGCACTGGACGCACTGCGGACGGAGTGGGTCCGGAGACCTGAAGGCCTGGTCAAATTCCTTGGGGTTGTCGATCCAAGGCATGACCCCTCGCATGCGAAGGGTCCCTTCGTCGAGGCGTACCCAGGGGTCTATTTGATCACTGCTCTCAAAGAAGGCGGTCGCACCCGTCTTCCGGTTGTACCCGATCATCTGGACCGAGCCCATGAGGGAGGCCGGATCGCGGGTCGAGTTGCGCCCAAAACTGACCCACACCACGTCAGGGAGTGGCTTGCCGTCCGAGGTCCGGCCTTCGTACTGCTGGAGGACCGATCCGGACACCGTGTCCTTTCCCAAAAGACTGTAGTTGTCGCAGGAGCGGCCGAGGTT
>JBEGOB010000262.1:0-4118 GCA_041182265.1 Verrucomicrobiota bacterium
CCTTCTCCATACTGACCTCACGAATCCGCAATGCATAGTAATCTTCCAACAAGTGAAATCCCAAATACATGGTTGTCCAAATCCCAAACAACGCACTCCGCAGCACAAACATCCCGCCTAGCGCATCAAACGGCACCAAACTCACCGCAGATAAAAATTTCAAAGACAGCACGGTCTCGACGAGGGATACCGCAAAACAGCTAACAATGGCAAGCGTCCACGTCCGCCGGATGGAGAAGCCTCGCTGGCGCATCCACCTGTAAAAATACCGAAATCCTACGGCGATCACAAATCCACACAAAGAACGCTGAAAAATCAACGCGCGGATTTCCTCCGCATCAACTCCTGGATTCGTAATCCGCGAAACAACCAGATAACACATCACCACCGCTCCCCAAAAACTCAGATTCAACAACCAGAATAAGATCTCGCGTCGCAATCCCGTCACAAGGAAACCTGCTTCCGGATGGTCCTTCGGAGGCTCTGTGAAATTGAGGATTTCCGCCCTCGGCAGTAAACAATTCATTTCCGCAGACGATGCCCCCCACTGGAATCACGGGTCAAGCCTTGGAAGTCAGCTCGACCCTCACACCTTCACCCGTTGCCCGATTCACCCCTGATTTTGCCCGCTTCGTCAATTACCTGCCCAGAAGATGGTGGATTCCTTTGACGGATCAAAGAAATCAGACAAAACCTCCGGCGCTTTGCCTTCCCGCAGCGCACATGGCATGCGCCGCGTGCGGCACCTGTCGCTCATGATTTATCATTCTTTAACACGCCGGATTCTACAACTCTCCACGCTTGCTGCGGTTGGAGTCTTCATCAACGAACATGCATCGTCCTTCGAGCCAGCCCCTGATTCAAGCTTGCTCGGCACCGCACATGAAAACGCCGGCCAAACCGTCACAAGCCATGGCGCACAAGTCACCCGACTCCCGTCGCGACAACCTGAATCCGCGTTGCCCGAAAACGAGCGAGTCGGCCTCAATCGCCTTGCTGCGAGCATCCATGATATCCAAAGCGGTCTGCGCAGTCATTTTCACTCAGTCAACTGACGGAACAAATCCTCCAATCCACTTTCTCATGGCCCCGATCGGCGTCTGCTGAATTCGTCATCTCTCCCCCCCGCGATTCAGCAGGCGCCGATCCATTTCCCCCGCACCCGTGGCACGCGAGCTTCACGCCTTGCCATCGACAAACCGTGCCATGAGCGATACAAGCCGCCGTTCATGCAACTTCACCACGGCGACTGCCTCACAATCTTACCCACTCTAGCCGCGGAGTCGTTTGATCTAATCGTCACCTCCCCACCCTACAATTTAGGAATTGAATACCGAAGTTTCAAGGACACCGCTCCCCGTGAACAATTCCTTGCTTGGTGCAAACTTTGGGCAAATGAGCTGAAGCGCGTGATGACCCCTGACGCGTCATTCTTCCTAAACGTCGGCGCAGCCCCCGCAAATCCATTGCTTCCGCACCAGCTGATCCTCGCACTCACCGAGGGCGATCATCCGATTTTCACGCTTCAAAACACCTTTCACTGGGTCAAATCCATCACCATTGAAACTCGCGCCAACGAGCAAATCAGCGCTGGCCACTTCAAGCCCATCAACTCTCAGCGCTTCGTCAATGACTGTCATGAATATATCTTCCACCTAACGAAATCCGGCACCGTGCCACTGGATAGACGCGCCGCTGGCGTTCCGTATGTCCACAAATCAAACATTGCACGGTGGGGCCACACCGGCGGTGCCGATCTGCGCTGCCGCGGAAACACATGGTTCATTCCCTATGAAACCATTCAATCACGCGACAAAGAGCGCCCGCATCCAGCGACTTTTCCGGTGGCGCTTGTCGAGCAATGCATCCGAATTCATGGCAAGGGAAGCGCGACCCGCCTGCTTGATCCATTTTTAGGAATTGGGACCTCAGGCGTCGCCGCCCTCAACATGGGACTTGCCGCATTCACCGGTATCGAGCTCGACTCACACTATCTGGAAACCGCACATCTCAGAATTGAGAGTCAACAGCGAACCTCAAGCCCTCCGACCCCGCCGATCCAAAAAACAAGCGAGACCGAGCTGCCGCTGTTCCCCTCAGATACAGACTGAAGCATTGCGTCAAACGCGGGCGATAAGCAGCAGACCTCTTCCGAACACGCCCGCATGATCGGGAAAAACCCGAGTTCCACACGCCTCCGCGCTGAGTGGGATAACCTACAAATTATGTGCAAAATTTGCAGGTTTCAAATTTGAATTTTGTCGATAGACCGCCTCAGAATTCATACTGGACATCCCTCCTTATGAACCAGTTATGTCGCTGCGCGCCGATCATTGCCTATCCAAGCCAAGCCTTGAGATTGAACCAGATGATTCCACTTTGGATCGCGTCGCTTGGATGGCTTGCTTTTTCAACAATCGCCCGATGTGACGATCTTCCTGATCCACCCAGCAGGGCCATCGCATTTGATCAAATCGGCAACGAGGCCGCAAAAGACTATCAAGGTGAAGGTCTCTCGATCACGGCCACCCCGAGCGGCGCTCATCTCCGCTGTGATTTTCAGAAAATCAGTGGCCAAGCAACGCATGACGGGCTTTGGCTGAACTCGACTAGCGAAGGCACGAACACCGATTCATTCCGCATCACGGCCGTGGCAATCGGTCGCGATGCCGGACAGTTCACTCGCCTGCCAAGCGATGGAGTTGTGGCGATTCATGACAAAATCACCCGTTATGAACGGCAAGGTTTGATCGAAGAATATTCCGTCAGCGTGGATGGAGTGCGTCAGGATTTTCTCCTGCTAGAAAACCCACAAGGCACGGGTGAGCTTGAGCTTTGCTTGTCCGTTCGTGGTGCAAACATCGAAGCCGCCGACGACGGAGCGCGTCTCGTGCTTGCGAATTCCCAACGAAAGATTTCTTACTCCCGTCTGCATGTGACTGATGCCACTGGCCGCGAACTCCCTGCCCGCTTTGAAGTGGCGGAGGTCCAAGACTCCGCCGGAGACCCCGCGCTTTCCATCCACGTGAATGACGCGGGAGCGGTCTATCCCGTGCGCATCGACCCGACCTTCAGCGACGCCAATTGGAATAGCTTAAGCACTAACTCTGGACCGAACGGCACCGTATCAACATCCGTTTCCGACGGAGCGGGAAATCTCTACATCGGTGGCACCTTCACACAAGTCGGCGGCGTAACGGCCCATCATGTCGCAAAGTGGAATGGCAGCAAATGGTCCGCACTCGGCACTGGGACAAACGATCAAGTGGATGCACTCCTCTTCTCCAATGGCATTCTCTATGCGGGAGGAGAATTCACCATCGCAGGCGGAGTTTCTGCAAATCGCATCGCCCAATGGAATGGAACAAATTGGTCAAGTCTAGGCTCTGGCGTGAACTACGGCGGAGACTCAAAAATTTTCGCGCTCGCTGCCATGAATGGAGAGATCTATGCCGGTGGCATTTTTTCCAGAGCAGGTGACGTCTATGCCAGTTCAATCGCAAAATGGAATGGCAGCGAATGGTCCGCCCTCGACGGGGGAGTTATCTCAAATATCATAGGTCCTTCAGTTGGCGCAGTGTGGTCGATCCTAGCTTCCGGCGATGACTTGTATGTGGGTGGCTTTTTCAACCAGGTCGGCGCACGAGGAGAATGGTGTTCCTCGATTGCAAAATGGTCGGGTGGTGAATGGGATACCATCAAAAGCCGGGATTCGATCTGGGATAGCTCGGGGAATTGGTATGGCATTTATGTATGGGCACTCAGCATGTTTGAAGGTGACTTAATTGCGGGCGGACAATTCTATTGTGGAGTATCGGAAAACATCGGCAGATGGAACGGCACAAACTGGTCCGGCATGGGTGTCGAAATCGATGCGCAGGTTTTCGCCCTCGGCATCTTTCACCAAAGCCTTCACGCCGCTTCAGGTGGCACCGTTTTGAAATGGACCGGCAGTGCCTGGGATCCAGTCAACACCTCCACATCCGGCTCGGTTTGGACCTTCGCGGAAATGAACAATTCGCTCTACATCGGCGGATCATTCAGCTCCAACAAAAGCTCCAACAATTTTGGAAAATGGAATGGCAGCACTCTATCGGCAGTGGGTACGGGCACCGATC
>JBEGOB010000263.1:0-10567 GCA_041182265.1 Verrucomicrobiota bacterium
AACAGGACATGGCCAATCCTTTCGCGGCCAACCGTTTAACGCTGGGAGGTAGCGGTTCGGCGGGTTCGGTATTCTCGATTCAGGGCAATCCGCTTTCCTTGGTGGCAAATGGGATGGAGGCCCCGGCGATCATGCTTGAGGCGACAGGCGAACTGGTGCACCGCATCGAGATCCCGCTGCAGTTTGACGCAAACGTTCAGGTCTCTGGCGATGGCAGCGCGACTTTTGATTTTCGCGAGTCGCTGGGCGGTTCCGCAGGCTTGATGAAATCCGGCAGTTCGCGGCTTAATCTATCAGCAGAAAGTGATTACACGGGATTCACTAACATCCAGAGCGGTATCGTATGTGCCTCGCATGCTGGAGCGCTCGGCACGACGGGCGGAGCGACGACGGTGCAAGGTTCCACCGCTCTGGCAACTCTTGAGATCAGTGGCGGAATTTCCATCGCGGAGCCACTGCAACTCGTGATGCACAACACACCCGGCCACATCCAGCTACGGAGTGTTGCCGGGGATAATTTACTAACAAGCCCGCTCTCGCTCAATTCCGGGGGCGGTCGATGGGATATTTCCTGTCTGGATGGATCGCTCACTGTTGCGGGTCCGGTAGTCAATATTTCTGGCGGCACCGACACTTGGCGCACGCTCTATCTCCAAGGTCCTGCGGGAGGCTCGTTCACGAATAGCATGAGCGACTCAGCCAGTGGAAATTCGAAACTCAATGTGAATGTTCGCTCTGGGCGCTGGCACTTTGGCAATACGTCGAAATCCTACACTGGGACGACGGTCGTTAGCGGTGGCTGGCTTAGCGTGGACAGTTCGCTGACCTCGGCGATCACGGTGCAGAGCGGTGGGACCTTTTCCGGCAGCGGATCCACCTCGCGGGATCTGATGATTGAGACCGGTGCAAGCATCGCCGTGCGGCCCGGTGACTGGGCCTCGCCACCCGGCGCTTTCGCCGCCGCCCGTGTGGTTAGCACCAGCGCAAGCGCGTGGACGGTTCGGTTGGATGTCACGGGACTCACCAATTTCTCGGAAACTCCAGTGAATATTCCATTTCTAACTGCCTCTGGTGGTATGCCCGACATCAAAGAGGAAAATATCGTTGTGGACGCGAGTGGCTTCCCTGGCACCGGCAACTGGTCTGTTTCCAAGAATTCGGGGATCTTGTCGCTCATTTATACACCGGATCTCTACGCAGGCTGGACCGTCGGCATCGACTGGAATGGAAGTGATTCGTCGTCCGCTGCGGATCCGGATAGCGACGGGCTCACCAATCTGTTGGAATACGCGCTGGGGAGCAATCCACTGCGGGGTGACGGGGGGGCTCCCTCGGTGGCGTGGGAAATGGGAAGGCTCCAACTCAGCTTTCAGCGGGTGGCCGACTCAAGGCTGCTTTATGAAATCATTGGAAGCCATGATTTATTAGCCCCTGTTGGCACGTGGCAGGTTGTGTGGTCGAGCACGGGATCTGCTAACACCGCCGGCCTTGTGACCGTCCATGACATCATCGCCGGACCGCTCCCTCCGCAGCGTTTTCTGCGACTGCGTGTCAGTCGTTAGGATTCTTTGCCATGCAATTAGAGTGATCAAGTCGTCCCTGGAGTTGCACCACGGCATGTAAGAATGAGTCCTTGGCTAGCAGCTCGCACGAAGATTGATTTTCATGAAGCTTGTTTCAGGATCCGACACACACAGCATGGGTGACGGGAGCGGCGTCCGGCGTTGGAAAGCGCATCACGTGGGCGACAAGCGCCGTAAGATTCGCTGTGGCCACACCGATCGTTTCATCTGCGCATCCGTAATACATATAGAGGATGCCGTTGAGGACGACATTGGCGGTCGGGAAAACAACGCCGTGCGGGTAAAGTCCGTTCCACTCGAAGTCCGTCTCCGGTTCCATGATCGGACTAGGTGTTCGCGCAAGGACCTTAGACGGGTCTTCCGCATCAAGCATCATCGCACCCACTCGATAGACTCCCTTTGAATCCACAGCATGATAGATCACTAGCCAGCCTTGATCCGTCCTCAGTGGTGGAGTGGAGCCGCCGATTTTGTTTTCCCATGGCTGCTCACTTTTGGCGAGGAGAACACTTTTTGGCCATGATAGAAGATCATCGGAGAGGGACAGCCAGATTGCGGGATGGTCGGTCCCATAAAGAGGGCCCGTCCACTGCATCGGGCGGTGCAGCATGACATAGCGCCCGCCAATTTTCTCCGGAAAAAGGATGACATCGCGGTCGTCCACGTCAGGGCGTGTGATGCGGCCAAGCCGCCGGAAAGTCCGCATGTCATCGGATACCAGCAATCCCGAGGCGGTCATATTTCGCCCTAGCAGGGGCGGCAGAGTGGGGTCTTCTGGGCTGTAAGCGGCGTTATTTTCGCGCAGCCAGTATCGCTGCGGATGGTAAGCGCGGTAGGCATAGGTGATGTAGTAGCGCCCGTCGAGACGGACGATGCGCGGGTCCTCGATGCAGCCAGCATCCGGGCCGTCCGGACTCGGCGAGAGGATGGGCTCGGGGGAATCACGATCGAAATGGAAGCCGTCCACGCTGGTCGCAAGGCCAAAATGAATCACATGCTCGGGATCATCGCCCGCTGCACGATAGAGCATCACAAACCGCTCACCATCGTGGATAACCCCGGGATTGCAAACAACGAGATTTTCCCATGGATGGGCGGGATCCGGCCTGAGGACTGGGTTGCCATCGAACTTGTCGAAGCGGAAGGATTGGCTTTCAGTTTTCATCAGATGCACGAGTGACTGCGAATTTCATCTCCGGATCAGGAGGTGCAGGAGGGGGGAGAGCTCCATTGCGGCAAACGAATACCACGCACGGAGCCGAAGTGCTGAGTCTGTGGTCGCCAGAGCGCGGTGTTGACCATGAAAATTGATGCTGGGCATCAATGGATTTAAGAAATGCAAAACCATGAACTTTGTAGATCCTATGCCGACTGTTCCGGTCCCTCAATCAACGAATGCGGACAACCTTTTTTCGATTCGGGACCCGGTGTGTCTCCTGCGCCTCCGGTCAGAGGATCTTTAGGGGGCTTTCACGGATGCGGCATTCGTCGTTATTTGAGGATATTTTCCTAGCTCAAATACTGACCTGCCGTCTTCCGGGGCATCCCTGCATGCATGATACACATGTTGATCGTATTTTCTGGGTTGTGCTCAGTGACGAGATTGGTGAGTCGGCTTCTTGTGACTGCAAGCCAGGGTCGCAACCGTCCTCCTGATCCGCATCAAACTTCGAAAAGCCCCTTCTTGGTTTGGGCATTCCAATCGTCGTCGCACACCAAGATCTCATTTGCGCAAATTCGGATGCGTGGTAGGACCGCATCACGGACCCTGTCGACAGGCGGAAGGTGTGACACCCATATGCTTGCGGAAGAGTCTTGAAAAATAGAATGGATCGCCGTAGCCAACAGCCTCGGCCGCCTCGGCGACGGTATGGTTTCCTTGCTGGAGAAGGTCCATGGCTCGTTGAAGGCGGAGGCGGATTAGTAATCCGAGTGGGGGTAGCCCGGTCTGGCGGCGGCAGAGTTCGGTAAAATGCGGAACGCTTAGATTTGACTCGCGAGCCAATTCCACAAGCGTCCATGGCCGACTGAGATCGTTGCGCATCAAAGATAGGGCTTTTAGTAAGCGGTTTTCCGCGTGACGTGAACGGCCCCCGCTCGCCCGCTGATGAACTTTTGCCAAGCCTAACAATCTTCCGAACGCTGTGGAAAGTCCCGTCATCGCAGCTTCGCTAAACCCGTGGGTAGCATGTCGGAATGTGTCCTCGAAGGCATCGATCATCACGGTGGGGTCTGTCACTGAGAGAACCGGGTTTGCGGTCGAGACACCCAGATTGGCAAGGTGGTCCTCTGCGCGCATTCCACGGAAGTGTATCCAGAAGATCGTCCATGGTGAGTGCGGATCAGCGCTATAAATATGGTGCAGGCGAGGGGGGAGAAATAGCAAATCACCAGGCTCCATTTTCCAATCGCGATCTGCGAGGGAGCAGGACCCCTTGCCTGAGATACAAGCGATCAGAATATGCTGAGAAGTGCCGTGCGGACGCTCTACATGATGGCCTCCAGCAGCAACGAAGGCACCAATGTGCGTCACACAGAGATCACGGACGATGGGCTTACGGGATGACTCAATGGCGATGGGAGGCGGCACAATCACGAGTCGCTGCCCTGGGAAGCCTTCGGGACGCTTACTCGGTGAACTCGATTTCATCAGGGAAAGAACAATCAAAAATCCGATGAATGTCCATTTCTTTCCTCCAATGCTCCATGGTCAAGTCGGACGAATTTTGCAATCTTCCCATATCTGTTTCAAGTTTCTATGAATATCGCGCCACAGGATCTTATTGTGTTTGTCGGATTTTTTGTCCTCGTTGTCGGGCTGAGTGTCTGGAAAAGCCGCAAGGCTAAGGGACATGAAGAAGATAGCTCGGATTTCTTCCTCGCTGGCCGCGGGCTGACGTGGCCACTTATCGGAATTTCGATCGTGGCGGCCAATATTTCCACTGAACAAATGGTCGGGATGGCTGGGCAGGCAGCTGGATCGACGGGGCTCGCTGTGAGCTGCTGGCAGTTGCTTGGATCGGTGTTTATCGTGATCATTTCCATGACACTTTTGCCGAAGTTCCTGCGGGCGGGAATTTACACGATGCCTGAATATCTCGAATACCGCTATAACCCAGCAGCACGTGGGATTATGGCGGCTCTGACCGTCTTGATCTATGCGGTGGTGATGCTGCCTGCCGTTCTCTATTCCGGCGGGGTGACGCTGCGGGCGATCACTGGCATGGAGTTGCCAAAAGCGGTGTGGTTGATTGGTTTGCTCGCTGCAGCATACTCCGTGGTCGGAGGGTTGAAGGCCATTGCGTGGGCGGATCTGGTGCAAGGCCTCGCACTTCTAGCCGGCGGAATTTTGATTTTCATTCTTGGACTGAATGCGATCGGAGGATGGGACAAATTTGCGGAATTTAATGCGGCGAAGCTTCACATGGTGATGCCCGCGTCGAACACCGACTTACCATGGACCGGCGTGGCGGGCGGCATGTGGATTGTGATGATTTACTACTGTGGCTTGAACCAGTTTATCGTGCAACGGAACCTCGCAGCAAAGTCTCTCAAGCATGGGCAGTTAGGTATGATCTTTGCGGGTGCTCTGTGGTTGTTGGTTCCTTTTGCCATGGTGATGCCGGGAATGATGGCCCAGCAGTTGTATGGTGCGGAACTTGGGGCAAGAACCGACGCTGCATTTCCTACGATGGTTACCAAATTGATAGCGCCAGGTATTCGTGGATTTATCTATGCTGCCATCGCCGGAGCCGTCACGAGCACGCTGGCCTCGTTGCTCAACTCTGCGTCCACGATTTCCACGATGGATCTCTATCGGCGGATGTTTTCACAGAACGCTTCGCAGGAAAGGCTTGTTTGGTTGGGCCGTGTGTTGACGCTGTTGTTTGTCATCGCCGGATGTCTGATTGCGCCGATCTTAGACGACCCCAAGTTCGGTGGAGTTTTCCAATACATTCAGCAGTTCCAAGGTTATATTTGGCCCGGCGTTGTTGCTGCTTTCATCATGCCCTTCGTTTTGCCGAAAGTGCCTGGAGCGGCCGGCGTGGCGGCATTGCTTACCGGGCCGCTGACCTATGCGGTCTTTCAATTCACCACGAAATCCGAAGCGAGGCCGTGGGGCCATGAGCTTCATTTTCTTTTGCAAGTGCTCTTCGCGTTTCTGTTGGTCAGCGCGTTGATGACCGTAATGACCGTGATTTCACCGCTTACAAAGGCCAAGACGCTGCCCGTTCGCGCGGAGATCAGTCTCGTCACTGAGCCCATCGTGAAAGTCGCGGGCGGCCTCGTTATTCTCGGGGTGGTTCTGTTTTTCATGATCTTTTGGTGAAAATTTTCTCTCACCATCTTTAAATTCCAATTTCCAAAGTTAAGAATCATGTCTGTTGTCGCTCGCATTGAACCACGTGCAATTCCTACCTATCCGGTTGGCGCTCCTGAAAAAAATCCACTCTTTTTCGAAAAGAGAGTCTATCAGGGATCGTCAGGGAAGGTCTATCCTGTTCCGTTCATCGATAAAGTTTTTGATGAGCCTGAACCCGTTGTTTATCAGTCCGCACTGCTGGAAAATGATTATGTTCGTCTGGTTATGCTTCCGGAAATTGGTGGGCGGATTTTCCTCGGACAGGATAAAACCAATAATGACTACGATTTTTTCTATCGCCAGGATGTGATTAAACCCGCACTCGTTGGCTTGGCCGGGCCGTGGATCTCCGGTGGAGTCGAGTTCAATTGGCCGCAGCACCACCGTCCTGGAACCTTCATGCCAACGGATGTGTTTATTGAGGAGGAAGAAGACGGCGCGCGGACCGTGTGGATGAGTGAGCATGATCCGATCAACCGCATGAAAGGTATGCACGGCATCCGCCTCCGTCCTGGATCATCCCTGATCGAATTGCGCGGTCGCCTCTACAACCGGAGTCCTTTGACCCAAACATTCCTATGGTGGGCGAATGTTGCTGCGATGGTGCATGACCAATATCAATCGTTTTTCCCGCCGGACGTCCGATATGTGGCGGATCATGCTGTCCGTGCAATGTCATCGTTTCCTCAAGCGATGAATCCCTACTACGGGGTTGACTATCAGAATCGGCCAGATGCCAATGACCTAAGTTGGTATCAAAACATTCCGGTGCCCACGAGTTATATGGTATGCCAAACACAGTCGAACTTTTTCGGGGGCTACGATTTCGCGGCAGGAGGTGGGTTTGTGCACGTGGCGAACCGTCATCTTGCGCCTGGAAAAAAACAATGGACTTGGGGAAATCATGAATTCGGATGGGCTTGGGATCGAGAGCTTACGGATGTGAACGGACCTTATGTCGAACTGATGGCCGGGGTCTATACGGACAATCAACCGGACTTCACCTATCTCACTCCCTTTGAAACCAAGACTTTTTCGCAATACTGGTGGCCGATTCAAGGAATCGGGCCGGTCCAGCAAGCAAACGGCCAAGTCGCTTTGCGAATGGAAATTGGCGGGGACAGGGTGATCGACCTCGGCATTTGTGTTTCCCAGTCATTTCAGAATGCACGCCTCCTGGTTATGCAGGACGGAAAATTGCTGTTCGACAAAACTTTTTCTCTCATGCCGGGAGAACACTGGAAGCATGCAGAGCTTGTATTTACGGGTGAAAATCCGGCGGAATTGAATGCAATCATTCTCGACCAAACGGGAAAATGTTTGTTGGAATACCGACCTGTTGACGAATCTGCTATTGCTAGAAATCGTGAGTTGGCGACTGAACCCCCGGCACCGGATGAACTGAAATCGTCTGACGAACTTTACTTCACAGGTGAACACTTGGAACTGTATCGCCACCCGACACGCTCGCCAGAGTTGTATTGGAAAGAGGCTCTGCGCCGCGATGAAGGTGATGCCCGATGCAACATCGGTATGGGGCGCCGGGCATTGCGCCAAGGGCGTCTTGATGATGCCGAACAATACTTCAGAACCGCGGTCGATCGCCTAACCGGACGGCACCCGAATCCAGAAACGGGCGAAGCCCACTATTTTCTTGGACTGAGTCTAGTTTTCAATGGCTCACGGGCCGATGCCTACGCGCTGCTTTACAAGGCAACGTGGAATCAGGCATGGAGGGCGCCAGCATACTACTTGATTGCATGCCTTGATTGTAGAAATCGTGATTATCAACAGGCTCGGGTGCATCTTAAAGAGGCCTTGGCAACCAGTGTGGATCACACCAAGGCGATGGTGCTTCAAGCCGTAATTGCTCGCCACCAGGATGAAGTAGAAACTGCAATGCAATGTGTGAGAGAAGTGCTCGCGCTTGATCCGCTCGACCACTGGGCGCGATACGAAGGGACATTCTTCGGGTTGATTTCTAAGGAAGATTTTTTGGCCACTTGTCGCAACGATGCTCAAACGATTCTCGACCTTGCATTCGAATACTCCGACGCGGGCTTCTGTGAGGATGCAGCGGTATTGTTGGAATGGCATCTTGAACACCCTGTGAGTCCTGTGGCTGTGCCAAATCCATCATCACGGACGCCGATGTGCCGGTATGTTTTGGCGTGGTTGAAAAACGATATCAACCAACTAGCAACTGCGAGGCAGCAGTCTGCTGATTATTTCTTCCCATCGCGGATTCATGAGCAAAAGGTTCTTGAGTGGGCAGTGGGACAGGGTGGCGGAGACCCAGTTGCTGCATTCGCACTCGGCAACTACTATTACGATCTCAAAAGACATGAAGATGCCATTCATGCTTGGAAGCGGGCTGCTGATGAATCCTCGGGAATTGCCACCGTCTTTCGAAATCTTGGGATTGCCGTTTGGAATGCGCGCCGTGATGGGGAGTCCGCACGCAGTTATTACCTGCAAGCGCTTCAATTGGATGCCGGTGATCCGCGCCTTGTCTCGGAGTATAATCAATTGTGCTCAAAGCTGAACGACTCTGTTGTGGATCGATTGGCCTTTCTTGAAAGTCACCTCGATCTCGTCTTGCAACGTGATGATTGCACCGTGGCGCTTGCGACTTTATATAACCTAGCAGGAAATCCTACACGAGCGCTGGAAATACTAACATATCGTCGTTTTCATCCGTGGGAGGGAGGTGAGGGGACTGTGCTGAGACAATATACCAATGGGCAACTGCTGTTGGGACGCAAGGCACTTTCTGTTGGCGATCCAGGCACAGCACTTGCCCACTTCAGTGTTGCGATGAAGACGCCGGACAGCCTTGGCGAGGCCTATCATCTGTTGCAGGCCAAGGCCGACGTCAACTATTGGATTGGTAAGGCAACGAAAGCCCTCGGACGGATGGACGAGGCGGAACAATTTTTCGCTGCTTGTGCTAATGAAGTGGGAGATTTTTCAAATATGGCAGTGGTTGCGCACAGTCCGCTGAGTTACTATCGCGGTATGGCTCTTCGCGAATTAGGGCAGCACGAGGAGGCAGGGAAGTTTTTCGAAAACCTGAAAACGTATGCAGAACAGGGAATTGGCGATGTTGCGAAGATTGATTATTTCGCGACTTCACTGCCCAATCTTTTGGTTTTTGAAGAAGACCTCCAGGCACAACGCGAGTCGGAATTCAATCTTCTCATCGCTCTCGCATGTCATGGCCTTGGTGATCGTGAGGGAGCGCGTGGCGCTTTGTCAAAGATGATGGCCTTCACCCATACGGATCAGCGCGCGGCTGACCTTGCTTTCGAATTGGTTGATCAACCAGCACCCGAGATCCCATCATGAAAATCCTATTGTCGATCATCGTTTCTCTGATTTTGGTGCGTTTTGCAGTGTCTCAACCCCAGAATACCCTCGATCTTGCGGGTGAGTGGCGCCTTGCCCTGGATGCTGCGGATTTCGGTTTGTCAGCCGGACCTTCATCATGGAGTTTTCACGATACTATCGCGCTTCCTAACACGTTGACGCTTGCAGGGAAGGGGCATGCACTTGAAATGGTGCCGCAACTTGACAAGGCGACTTTAGCAAATCTCCACCAGCGATTTTCACATGTCGGCCCGGCGTGGTATCAACGGGAGATTATCGTTCCACCAGAATGGAAGGGAATGGATGTGCAGTTCGAAATTGAGCGTGTGCTTTGGGAGTCCCGCCTCTGGGTCAATGACAAGGAAGTTGGAATCCGTGATTCACTTTGCGTTCCGCATCGGTATGAAGTTGGAGACTTGATCCAACCCGGTAAGAATACGTTGACACTCCGCATTGATAACCGTGAGAAATTTCCAATTGGCATCGGACATGCCTATACCAATGCCACTCAGACCATCTGGAATGGTGCGATCGGACGGATTCAATTGACAGCTCGGCCGAAGGCCCGGCTGGAGGCGATGCGATTGCGTTCGGAACCCGGAGGCAAATTGAATATCTCATTGGAAACTTCGAATCATACAGGAAAGGTCGTATCGGGAGATTGTGAAGTTGTCGTGATTCATCCAGATGGCCGCGAAATGACACCTGTTAAGTTGACGATGAAGCTCCCACGAGGAACGGCAAATGAAGTGATTTCAATTTCGTTAGGTCCGAATCCAGCGGAGTGGTCTGAGTTTGATCCATTGAAGTATAAGGTCCGCGTGTCACTAACATCACCCGCGGGAGTCTCGGATATTGCCGATGAATTCGGGTATCGAATTTTCCGAGCGGAAGGACGGCGGTTTCTAATCAATGGGCGACCCGTCTTTTTGCGAGGGACTCTGGAATGTTGCATTTTTCCGAAAACGGGTCATCCCGACATGACGGGTAAGGAGTGGGAAAAAATCTTTTCCACTGTGAAGTCGTATGGTCTCAATCACGTCCGCTTTCATTCATGGTGCCCACCAAAGGTCGCGTTCGAGATGGCGGACCGCCATGGAATCTATCTTCAAGTTGAATTGCCAAATTGGTCATTTGAGATGGGGCGTCGTCCGGCGGTGGATGAGTTCTTCCGGCTTGAAGGCGAGCGTATTTTCAGGGAATATGGGAACCATCCTTCCGGTGTGATGTTCAGTCTTGGCAATGAGGTGGT
>JBEGOB010000264.1:0-5718 GCA_041182265.1 Verrucomicrobiota bacterium
TCTGGTGCGAAAGGTAGTCGGGCGGATCACAGCTGAAGACCGTGCGTCACTCGATGACTTGCTCCGGAAATGGCTAGAACTGTGATGGCTTAAGACTGATTGATTTCTCAAATCAAGAGGAAGCCACCGCAGCGATGAAGCGCCATTTTTTCACAATGGGTGGTTTGCTTGCAAGACGCACAGGCAGGGGACTTTTGTGTCGCAGGTAGTGGTGGAACACTTGGGTGATCGTCTGATTGTTGACCCTACACACGTTCAGGTATGTGATGATGTGTCCGCGTTAGGGACGGTGCAAATTTTGCTGATAGGGCATGTGAGGAAGATGGAAGAAAACTCCCGGATGGCGGGACACCCGGGAGTTTCCTGTTATTTTCAGCCGACAGCGGCAAGGCGGCGAGTGCCCATTTGCCCGAATCGTGAGATCACGTCGCGGGCATCGGTGCGGGCGAGTTGCACGGCGTTTTCTCGCAGTCGGTTCAGTCCCTCGGTGAGGCTGGCCATTGCTCCTCGGTCGTTGCGATAGTCCTCCGCACTGCGGTTGAGCAGGTCGCGGCGGAAGCGTTCGAGCGTTTGCTCTAACTGTTGATCGCCCGCAAAGTTTAGGGTGCGGAAGCTGTCGATAAACGTGGTGAGCCGGTTGAGCGTGCGCTGGTGAACGCCGTTTTCACTGCTGTCGATCGTGGCAAGCACCTCGCTGGCGAGACGCCCGGTTTCCTCGCGCAAAGATGCGACGCTTTCCCGGATGAAGCCGTCGAGGTCGGACTGCAATCGCCGGGACGCGTCCTCGGCAATGCGGCGGCGATCGTCGGCGACTTCGAGTTGTTCCATGCCCTCGGCGATTTCCAAGCGGATGCTGTCGGGCGCGGCGATTTGAAACAAGCGGGTCTCGAAAGCGAAGCGTTTGGCGATGTCACCGGCGGGCGGAAACGATTGCTCGATGGTGTGAATCAAGCGTTCGGCGCTGCCGTTGAGGTGCTGGGCGGCCTCGCGCCACTCGGCCATCGCCTGGTCACGCAGCGGGGCGTAGCCAGCGACAAAGTCGAGGGTGGCTTCGCGGAACTCGTCGCGCAGTTTGTCGATGCGGTCGGTGAGTTCGCCAAGGCGTGGGTTGGGCACGTAACGGCCAATGCCTCCGAGAAACGGAAAGCTGGCGGCCTCTACGGTGGCGTGGGCACGGGATTCGATTAGGGCGAACGCTGCGAGCGCATCGCGCGGGATCAGCCGCTTGTGACCAAGTTGGATGAGTCGATCACTGACATGCGCCGGATTGAGTCCAAGGTCTTCGGCATTGAGACGTTTGCAACCGCGCCAGTAACGGACGGAGGTTGCGATGAGAACTCCGCGGCGGCAAACGGCGTCGAGGAGGGATTGGTTTTGGGTGTAGGAATTCATGTTGGTATTTGGTTTTGGGGTGGCTTGTTGTTTTTTGTTTGTTGGAGAAAATGAGAACGCCCGCGCCAGTCGTGGCGACCGGGCGGGCGTTCGGGGGCGGTGGATCAGCAAGATCCGCCGGAGGAAACTGTGGCTTCTCAAAGTCTTATGACACGGGTTGGGCAGAAATTGACGAGATCACCCGTTCCACGGCTTCACGCGAACCCGGACGTGTGTTCCCAGTATTCATCTATGCCCGGAAATGGGATAAGGTCTTCTTGTTGCCACGAGCATCCTCTCCTCCCAAGGAAATCGCGAAGGCCGCGCAAACTTTTGTCTGTAAAATCTTCTGATTGAGATCTGGAAAGTTGGAGGATTGCTGTTAGTTCGATTGTTGTTTTTTGGTTTCGGGCAGGAGATAGATTTTACCGGTTTCCCACTCCTCGGAGATCTCGATGACGACGGCATCGCCATCCATGGACACGAAATCATCTGCCTTGTCGCCAACTATCCGGACGGCATCCGCTTGCGCCAGCTGATGGAAGTCGTGAATGAGCGATTCGGGAAAGCCGTCACCTTTCACACCGGCTCGGCGATGGGCATGGATTTTGAAGGTGTGCTCCGTCTTTTGGAAGTGCGAGCCAAGGTGCGGATCAAAAGCGGAGTGGTGTATCCGGGAGGGTCGCCGGCATGTGAGCATTGAGTGCCTCTAAAACGGCATCTCGCCGGACAGTTCCGTTGCTCCCTTGGCGTCGTGTTGGCGGAGGAAGTGTCCGCTTGCCTATCCTGCCGGACGCTGTAGTCTTTGGTCATGACTCTGGTTCTCGAACTTCCTGATTCTTGGAAGCAGCTTCTCGGCTTGGATACTGCCGATGCTGCGGGTCGCGCTCGTGAAATGCTCGTCATCGAAGGCTATCGCGAAGGCAAGCTCTCGCGTGGACAGGCTGCGGAAATGCTGGGTCTAGGGTTCCACGAGGCGGAGAACCTCTTCAAACGTTACGGTGCGAATCAGCAGCCGACATGGGATGAGCTTGAACAAAGTGCGCAAGCATTCAGATCGTTAGCTGAAGCATGAATGCCATCGGCGTGGTGGTGGCAGATACCACTCCATTGAATTACCTAGTCATCATTGGACGGGTGGAAATTCTAGCTTCGCTCTTCGGCGAAGTCCTGATCCCGCAAGCGGTGCTGGAGGAATTGAACCATCCCAAGGCTCCGGAGGCCGTAAGTCGCTGGCTACAGGAGCCGCCTGTCTGGCTGCGCATCTCGCCTGTCGAGCATCTGGATGAGACGATCCAACTTGGAAAAGGCGAGAATGAGGCCATCAGTCTTGCACTGGAACGGCGGGTAAAAGTGGTGCTCATGGATGAGCGACTGGGCCGTGGTGCGGCAGAGGCCCGAGGGCTGATACCCGTCGGTACACTAAACCTGATCGACCTCGCTGATGAACAAGATCTGCTCGATGGCATTGCGGCACTCAACGATCTACGCCAAACGACATTTAGAGCTGCACCTGAACTGCTGGGGCGATTCGAAGCACGGATGAAAGCCCGGCAAGACTGACACGTTCCAGATTTTGCATTTCAAAATGGCACCTCGCCCGCCAATTCCCGCGCTTCCTCTGCCACCCGCTCCGCCTCGGCCTGCAAGCTGACGATCTCTTTTTCCAGCTCCTCCTGCTGCACGGCGGCGATAGTGTCGATCACGGCGGAGTCAAAACCGCGAGATGATGAACAAGAGCCGAATAGAAGGCCGACATGGCGCGATGAGCTGTTACAAGCAAGCGACGAATAGGAGCGCGGTAGCTTCGTTCTGCACGCCTGGTATGCGCGTGGAGGTAAACCCGGCAGCAGTGCGGTGGAGCAACGTGCAATTACCTGGGGGAATGGAAGCGCAGCGGACATGGAGGGCCTGACTGTCAGCCCAGTTCTGCCCTCAAATCTCACGGGCGTTAGCCCTTGAGAAGTCAGCAGAGGTCATAGTAGTCGGGAAAACGAGCCAGTAACGGACGGAGGTTGCGATGACAACGCCGGCTGCGGCACGGGGCCGGAGCGGGCTAGAGAAGTTCGCCACGAAGGCGAGGGATGCGGGTTCAAAGGGACTGATCGGCGGGTCTCATGTGTTGATCAGGTAGAGTTCTTCCGGATTGAGTTCTTCCTTTTCAAATCGCCGCCAGCACCACTCGCTCTTTGAACTGATAGGAAAGCACGGGTTGACGACATTCCCTACGTAGACATGTCGCGGCGAGTATCCATATAGATACATCCAGTGGTCACCACCTTCGAACATTTCGCGACCTTGGCCGAAGAGAATCGGCTGCCCCGAGTCGATGAAATCCTTTACTTGGGAGCGTCCCCGGTATCGCCTTGTCACGACCTTTAGCTGGAGTGCTTTCAGTGCCTTGGCGATCTGGCGGATGTCCATTCCCTCGTCGGGGTGGCATCCCGCCAGATGGCATAGTTGGAACCATTCCTTTAGGGAGACTCGATAGCCGAGGGCAGTGATGATCGACCAGGTCGAAGTGATCCCGCAGGTGTAGGTGGAGACTTGGCAGCAGCCGGGAACGACGAGCAGGACTGCTGTGGATGGGTAGTCCGGTTCTGTGCAGTCAATGCTTTGGATAGCAGGAAGTATCCTGCCGAGGCCATCGAGGAGAGCCTTGCCTGCCCTCTCCACCGGCGAGAGGTTGAATACGGGTAAATTTGTGGTCATGGATTATTGGGGATTGGATAATGAAGGCGGGATGAGGTGATTAAGTGCGGTGCCTGCTTCACCGTAGGATCTAAAAGTTGCACCATTGGAGCGGGAGCCTCTGATGCGAGTTATTGCATAAGGGAGTAGCATTGTGGGAAAGGGGCCACATTGAGGAGCAATGGTGGAACTCCGTATTCGTGATTGTAAGTGGATTCTCCCTAGAAATCGGTGATAAGTGACGACCAGGCGAACACGCAAATGTCCGCATGGTCGTGTGGCTTCCGTATCAGGCTGCGCGGCGCACATCTTCCGCCGTCATCCCCGGTAGCCATGCCATGCACTCAGTTTTGAACTGGCACCACGAGCAGTGCATGCCGGGCTGCGGGTGGTGGCGGCTGTTGGCGATGCCTTCGACGGCGGTTTCGAGCAGCGCGGTCACACGGGCTTTGCGGTGCGCGTTGGCCGGTGGGGAGGCAATCCGGATGATTTGTGGCGTCTTGGTTTTCACTAGGAACACGAGGTCGAGCGACGGCGGGATTTCTCCGATGGCCGCTTCCAACAGGAGCTGATAGCTGACGAGCTGGATCTCGTGATCGAAGACCGCTTGCGCGGGATCGGGCTTCGCGGCGGCGGACTTGAAGTCCACTGGCGTGAAGTTGCCCTCGATCAAATCCATCGCCCCGGTGAGGGGAACGGATAGACCGGGGATGGATTCCTTGAGCAGCACTTCGACGGCACGCGGCTTTTCCTGCATCGCCTCCGGAGAGTCGAGGTAGGCGGCCACCACGCGCAGGCCGGCGAGTCGGCATTTCTCGCGCTCGGTTTCGTCGTCGAAGTCAACCGGTCCCTCGTCGCGTTCGAGTTTTACGAAGGATTCTTCGTAAGCGGCGGCGATGGCTTCCGGGGAGTCGTTGCCGCCACGCCAGCGTGCCAAGTGGAATGCTTGGAGCGCGGCGTGGACGACTTTTCCCAAGTGGAGGGCCGGTGGGGTTTTCTTGCGGATGCAGGCCACGCGCTCGAAGTAGAATTTGAGCGAGCAGCCAAGGTAGGCTTTGGCGGCGGTGGGGCTGATGTGCTGGGGCAGCGTGCCCGCCCAAGGCGTGAGTCCGGTGGTGAACTTCGGGTCTTCGAGGGCGGCGATCATGCAGCGTTCCTTTCTTGTCGGCCGGAGTAGGCGGAATTCCTTCCCGGGTTGCGGTTTCCTTGCTGGCGCTGCTTTCCGCCGTAGGTGTCGAGCAGCTCGTCGATCAGGCCGGACGCTTCCACCTTGTTGAGGAGTCGCACGCCCTTGTTGAAGCGCTCGGTGGCGAGGGTTTCGACGTCGGATTTATCGAGTTGGTGCTCTTCGACGATTCTGAGAATCAGGTCGCGTTGCTTGTCCGAGCATTTCCATGCCGGATCGGAACGTCTCCACGTGGAGACATTTTGCGGAACGGACCGGAGTGGCGGCGCTGGGTTTCCAGTCGGTGCGTCCATGCCGTAGTCGGCAGGCGGGACGAAGCCGGTGGTGAGGATTTGCTCGTCCACGTTGGACTGGAGGAGCTGGTAGAGGCGCTCGGATTCTCCCGGAATATCGTCAGTGGTCATCAGCTCGGTTTCGACAGAAACGGAGAACTGGTGGGACGAGTAGCCGGGGAGGCCGAGGCGTTTGCT
>JBEGOB010000265.1:0-22449 GCA_041182265.1 Verrucomicrobiota bacterium
AGCAGTTTCGTAGTCAAAGGTGGTGCTCAGGCCGTTGGGCGCGGTCACGGTCTTCGGCAGGAGACTTACCGGATCGTAGCTGTGGGTGAAGCTGCCGAGCGGATTGGTGAGTTGGGTGACGCGGCCGAGGGCGTCGTAGGTATCGACGGTGGTGGTGTTGGCGCTGCCGTTGATCGAGCGGGTTTTCGGGCGGCCGAGGGCATCGTAGGTGTGGGCGATGGTGTCGTTGGTCAGCGGGCCGTCGATGGTGTGCAGGTTTCCCGCGCCAAAGGTGGAGCCGTTCACCGGATGGTAGCTGTAACTGGTGCTGCCGGTGCCGTCGGTCATCTGAGCAAGACGACCATAGATCGCGTCGTAGGTAAAGGAGATGTTGGCGGTGGGGTGCTGGGAATTGGTGTAGGCGATTCCGGCAAGCTGGCCGTCGCGGTGGTAGCTGTGGGTTTTGATCTGTCCTTTCGCGTCAGTGGTGGTGGAAGGGCGGCCGGCGAGGTCGTAGCTGTGGTTGTGCTGGGTGCCGTCGGCGTAGGTCTTGCACAGAAGGCGGCCGCCGATGTCGTAGTCCCAGTGGGTGTGGTTCCCCTCGGCATCGTAGAGGTCTTGCAAGGCCCCGCAATAGCACCAGATGAGCCGGGTGGTGCGGTTGAGGGGATCGACGGTGGCGACGCGCTCACGAAGGGAATTGTAGCCGAAGAAGTTCCAGTGGTTCTCTCGGTCCTTGTGGTGGGTAAGGTCGAGGATTTTGGTGCCGTTGCGGCGGGCATTGGCCACGGTGTCCACTGTGCTGAGGCAATGGAACTTATTTGCCGACTCGTGCACCTCCGCTTCGGCGTCCTTTTCAATGAGGCAAAACGAACCTCCTCCCGAGTCCATGAGTTGTCTGGACATGCGCAGCACTTGTTTCATGCTCCGCACATGCCATCCGTTCACGTCGATCTTGCAGACCGAGCCTATCAAGTTCTCGTCACACCGGGCCTGCTCACTCAAGCTGGCCAATCCATGCGCGACGCCGGAATCGATGGTCTCCGCGTCGCAATCATCAGCGATGAAACAGTCGCTAATTTGCATGCGGAAACTCTCGTAAAATCCCTCGAAAGCGCCGGTTTTCAACCCACACTCCACACGGTCCCCGCAGGTGAGGGCTCAAAATCCATGACCCAAGTGGAAGCTCTTTGCCGCGCCATGATCCGCGCCGGACATGACCGAAAATCCTGGGCTGTTGCGCTCGGTGGTGGCGTGGTTGGCGACCTAGCTGGCTTCGTGGCATCCATTTTCTACCGCGGCATCCCCTTCGTTCAAATCCCCACGACGATTGTTGCCCAAGTCGATTCATCCGTTGGTGGAAAAACCGGCGTGAATGTCGGCGAGGGGAAAAATTTGCTCGGCGTCTTTCATCAACCACGCCTCGTGCTGGTGGATCCGGAAACCTTGCGCACTCTGCCTGACCGCGAATTTCGTGAAGGATTCGCCGAGGCCATCAAACACGCCGCCATCCGCGATGCCGCCATGCTCGACCAACTCGCCGCGCTCGATCCCACCGGGCGCGAGGTGCCGGCAGAGTTGATCGCGCGCAACATCGCCATCAAGGCACGCGTCGTCGAGGCGGACGAGCACGAAACCCGCGATATCCGTGCCCTGTTGAACTTCGGCCACACCATCGGCCATGGCATCGAAGCCTCGCTGCCCTATGGCGAAATGCTTCATGGCGAGGCAATCTCGCTTGGCATCCGCGCCGCACTTTTCCTCTCGGAGCGCCACACTGGCCTACCACGCACCGCGAGCGAAAAAATCATCCAACTCCTGCAAATCTTCCACCTCCCGCTCGTGCTTCCTGCACGCATTTCCACCGACACGATCTTGGAAAAACTCGCCCGCGACAAGAAATTCTCTGCGGGTGCCATTCGCTTCGTCGTGCTTGACGCCTTGGGCAGCGCGCGCGTCGTGAACTCAGTCACTCCGCTGGATCTCCGCGAGGCCATCGAGCACTTGAGAACATTTTAACGACGTTTCTCACCGAATCTCCCCACTCTCAAGCGCCCACCATCCACGGCGGCAGCTTGGTTTTTCAGTGAAGGCCTTGCCGGAATGGCACGGAATGCGCTCTTACGCCGTTTGATCTTGGATCGTCGGCACTTCTAAAACCATGACTCATTCGGAAAACCCAGTCTGTCCACTCTACATCGGAGGCAAGTGGATCACCCCCACACACAAAGCGGAAAGCTCCGTTTTCAATCCCTCGCGCGGCACGATCATTGCAAGCGTCCCGATGTGTGGCGCGGCTGAGGTGGACGCCGCCGTCGCAGCCGCCGTCGCAGCATTTCCGAACTGGCGCGACACCCCGCCTAACGAGCGCGCCCAGGTGCTTTTCCGCGTGAAAATTCTGCTGGAAGACGCCTTCGAAGATCTCTGTCTCGGCATCGCAACGGAACATGGGAAAACCCTCTCTGAATCTCGCGGCGACCTCCGCCGCGGCATTGAAGTGGTGGAATACGCCTGCGGAATCCCCTCACTCCTCATGGGTGAAAGCCTGGAAAATATAGCTCGCGGCATCGACTGCCACACGGACCGCCACCCCCTCGGCGTCGTCGCCGGAATTTGTCCGTTCAATTTCCCCGCACTCGTCCCCATGTGGATGTGGCCGCTCGCCATCGCCTGCGGCAATACATTCATCCTCAAACCCAGCGAAAAAGTCCCGCTCACCATGCAGCGCGTCATCGCCCTGCTTGAAAAAGCCGGCCTGCCTCCCGGCGTCATGAACATCGTCCACGGCGGCCGCGAATGTGTGGACGCCATCCTCGAACACCCGGACGTCAAGGCCATCAGCTTCGTCGGATCCACCCCTGTCGCACGGGAAATCCACCGCAAAGGCACTCTCCACGGCAAGCGAGTCCAAGCCGCTGGGGGGGCGAAAAACTTCATCGTCCTCATGCCAGATGCAGATTTGGAGCGCACGGTCGAGGCGGTCAAGGACGGCGCTTTCGGCTGTGCTGGCGAGCGCTGCATGGCCGGATCCACCGCTGTTGCCGTTGGCGACGCTGCTGAAAAATTACTCCCAGCCCTTGCCGATCTCGTCGCCACGATGAAAATCGGCCCCACCGACGTTCGCGATTCCCAACCGGACATGGGGGCCGTCATTTCCGCAGAACACCGGACTCGCATCGCTGGACTCATCAGCGCCAGCGAGCATGCCGGTGCGAAAATACTCACGGATGGACGCAGCACCCAAAGCACTGACGCCCCTAACGGATTTTTCCTCGGCCCCACTCTAATCGACCACGTGGACGCCGCCAATCCCCTCATGGAAACCGAAGTTTTCGGCCCAGTCCTCGCCGTCATGCGCGCCAAAACCTTGGACGATGCGATCGACGCCGCAAACCGCCAGGCCTTTGGCAACGGTGCCGCAATTTTCACCAACTCAGGCAAGGCTGCTCGCGAATTTCGCCGCCGTGTGAGCGCCGGAATGGTCGGCATCAACGTCGGCGTGCCCGCGCCCCTCGCCTATTTCCCGTTCAGCGGCTGGAATGACTCGTTCTTCGGCGACCTCCACATCCAAGGCAAAGAGGGCGTGGAATTCTACACCCAACGCAAGACCACAACCACACGCTGGTTCGGATTCGGCGATGGTGAAATCTGGGCAAAATAAACTCCCACCTCCATGGACATCCTGATTCGGAATGGCAACATCGTCACCGCGGACTCGCAATTCACCGGAGACATCCTCTGCCGCGATGGCAAGATCGCTGAAATCGGCCACCAACTCACAACGGCCGCCCCCTGCGAAATCGTCGATGCCACGGGCAAATTCGTGTTTCCCGGATTCATCGATCCCCACGTGCATATCTATCTGCCATTCATGGGCACCTTCTCAAAGGACGACTACGCCACCGGCAGCAAAGCCGCGCTCATGGGCGGCACCACCACCTTGATCGAAATGTGCTGCCCCTCACGCAACGAGGACCCACGCGCCGCACTCCAACTTTGGAAAAGCAAAGCCGCCAGGATTTCCTCATGCGACTACACCTTTCACATGGGCGTGACTCGCTTCGACGCCAGCACACCCGCCGCGCTCAAAGCCATCGTCGCCGAGGAAGGTGTCACTTCTTTCAAAGTGTTTTTAGCCTACAAAGGCGCTTTCGGAATCGATGACACTGAGCTCTATCAAACACTAACGCTTGCCAAAGAGCTCGGCGTAGTCGTCACCGCGCACTGTGAAAACGCAGACCTCATCGCAGAAACGCAGATGAAATTCGTGGCCGAGGGCAAGACCGGACCGGAGTGGCATGAACCGTCCCGCCCCATCAGCGTCGAGGCGGAGGGTTGCCACCACCTGATGACCTTTGCAGAACTCACCGGCGCGGAAGTTTACGTCGTCCACACCAGTTGTATTCCCGCTGTGGAAGCCATCACCGCTGCTAGAAATCGTGGCGTCCGCGCTTGGATTGAGACGGTCGTCCCCTACCTAACTCTCGATCAAACATTCGCCGAACAGCCAGATTTCCAAGGGGCCAAATACGTCATGAGCCCGCCTATCCGCTCGAAGGAACATGGAGATTTCCTCTGGCAATGCCTCGCCAACGGCACCGTAAACACCGTCGGCACAGATCACGCGCCCTTCGACTTTACCACGCAGAAACACATGGGCCACCCTGACCCCGCGAAATGCTTGGACGCGATGGCGAGGCCCACCGGAACCCCTGGCAACTTCACCCTGATACCTAACGGAATACCAAGCATCGAGGAGCGCATCAAGCTTCTCTACAGCGAGGGCGTCGTCCGCCAACGGATCGACCTGCAAACGCTCGTCCGCTGCGCCAGCACCCAAGCCGCTAAAATCTTCGGCCTCTATCCGCGCAAGGGCTGCATCGAAGTTGGCAGCGACGCCGATCTCGTCGTCTGGGATCCGGACTGGACTGGAAAAATCTCCGCGACCACCCACTCGATGGCCACCGACTATTCCGCCTTCGAGGGCCGGGAAATCACTGGGCGCGCCGAGCTCGTCAGCGTCCGCGGACAAGTGATGGTTCGCGCCGGCGAGTGGGTCGGCACCACTGGCACTGGCATCTTTCTCCGGCGGGAACCCAAGCCCACCTGAGCCATGCACTCACCACGCCCAGCCGACCCCAGCCTCAGCAACCCGGATCTCGCTCCGGTCCCGCCGCTCCTGCGGAAATGGTCTCTCTGGAACATCGCCGCACTCTGGGTCGGGATGGCCGTCTGCATCCCCACCTACACCCTCGCCAGCGGCCTCATCGGCGTCGGCATGACCTGGTGGCAAGCCGTCCTCACCGTTTTTCTCGGCAATCTCATCATTTTAATCCCGATGACGCTCAACGCACATCCGGGAACTGCCTATGGAATCCCCTTTCCCGTCCTACTCCGCGCCAGCTTCGGCACACGCGGCGCGAACATCGCCGCCCTGCTTCGCGGCATGGTCGCCTGCGGATGGTTCGGAATCCAAACATGGATCGGCGGCGCCGCCATCTACTCCACATTGGCCATGCTTGCCGGCTTCTCACCCGCAGACGGCAACCCCATCCCACGGCTCGATATCACCCCGGGGCAACTCGCATGCTTCCTAACATTCTGGGCGCTCAATGTAGTTTTTATCTGGAACGGCATGGAGTCGATCAAATGGCTGGAAGTCTTCAGCGCACCATTTTTGTTAGCTATCGGCTTGATGCTCATGATCTGGGCCGTCACCAAGGCGCACGGCTTCGGCCCCATCTTCGCAAAACCATCAGGCTTCTCCAACACCTCGGATTTCTGGATCGCCTTCGGTGGCGGACTCACCGCAATGGTCGGATTCTGGGCGACTCTCTCGCTGAATATCCCGGACTTTTCACGGTATGCGAAGTCCCAACGCGACCAAATCCTCGGCCAAGTGATCGGACTGCCCACGACCATGGCATTCTACTCTTTCATCGGCATCGTCGTCACCAGCGCAACCGTGATCATTTTCGGCGAGGCCATCTGGGATCCAGTGGAGGTGATCAATCGCTTCGGCAACAAACCCCTAGCCTGCCTCGCCCTCATCTCTCTCGCCATCGCCACTCTATCCACCAACATCGCCGCAAATGTCGTCTCCCCCGCTAACGACTTCTCCAACCTCGCACCCAAATACATCAGCTTCCGCCTCGGCGGACTGATCACCGCCGCCATCGGAATGCTCATCATGCCTTGGAAATTAATGGCCGATCCCAACGGCTACATTTTTACTTGGCTCATCGGCTACAGCGCATTGTTAGGACCTATCGCGGGCATCATGATTGCGGATTATTTCATCCTTCGGAAAAAGCACCTCGAACTTGAGGACCTCTATCAAACCCACGGCATTTATCGCTACACGGGAGGTTTCAGCCTCACCGCTCTAGTCACTTTCGCACTTGCGGTGATGCCGAATTTACCCGGCTTCCTCTCACAGGTCGGCGTTCTCGACGGAGTCCCGCGCTTTTTCAAGCTGATCTATCCACAAGCCTGGTTCATCGGCTTCGGGCTGGCATTCGGACTCTATCTTCTTTTTCGAAAAATCATCCCCACACCCATCAAAACCTAAGTCACGCCATGTCCCAGATTCCTCCCTTTGACCACACACCCATGCCCTACACAGGTCCTTCTCCCGAGGAAGTGCTCGAAATGCGCAAGGAATTCCTCAGCCCGGCGATTTTCCACTACTACAAGAAGCCGATCATGATCGTAGAGGGAAAAGGCCAATATCTTTTCGATCAAACCGGCCGACGCTACCTCGACGGCTTCGGCGGCATCGTAACTGTCAGTGTCGGCCATTGTCACCCGGAAGTGGTCAAGGCGGCGAATCTGCAAAATCAGACGATCCAGCACACGACAACCATCTATCTCAATCCAGGCATCGCCCTCTATGCCAAGGAACTCGCCGCGAAAATGCCAGGCGATCTAAAAGTCTGTTATTTCGTCAATTCTGGCTCGGAAGCGAACGATTTGGCCACGATGATGGCCCGCGCACACACCGGAAATTACGATCTCATCGCCCTCCGCAACGCCTACCACGGAGGCAGCCCCGGAACCATGGCGCTCACCTCACACCACACATGGAAATTCAACGTCCCCCACTCGTTCGGAGTCCAGCACGCCAGAATGCCAGACCTCTACCGCGGCCCACACGGCGCGGACGATCCCGACGCCGGAAAAAAATACGCAGCAGACGTCGCTGAAATCATCCAGTTCGGAACCTCAGGAAAAATCGCTGCATTTGTCGCCGAGTCCATCCAAGGCGTCGGCGGCTCGGTGGTTTTTCCGGACGGCTATCTGAAACACGCCTACGAACACGCACGCGCCGCCGGCGGACTGTGCATTGCGGACGAAGTGCAAGCTGGCTTCGGCCGCACCGGCACCCACTTTTGGGGATTTGAAACCCAAGGCGTCATCCCTGACATCGTCACCATGGCCAAGGGCATCGGCAATGGCTGCCCGCTCGCCGCCGTCGTCACCACCCCGGAAATCGCACGCTCACTCGCAAGTCGTATCCATTTCAACACCTTCGGCGGCAACCCTGTGAGCTGTGCACAAGGACGCGCCGTTTTACAAGTCATCGAAAACGAAGGATTGCAGGCAAACTCACTTCAAATCGGCGCACAACTCGTCCAAGGCTTCGAAAAATTAGCGCAAAAACACTCAATCATCGGCCAAGTCCGCGGCAAAGGCCTCATGCTCGGCGTCGAGCTCGTCAAAGACCGCACCACCAAGGAACCCGCGAAGGAAGAGTGCGCGGAAGTCTTCGAACGCTGCAAAGAACTCGGACTCCTCATCGGAAAAGGCGGGCTCTGGGGCAACACGCTACGCATCAAACCTCCCATGTGCCTGAACGCAGCGGACGCAGATTTCATGCTCGCTGTCATCGACGAGGCCATGACAGGCCTCTGATTGTTCACCAAAATTCAAGCCTCCGCCGACTTGATCTTAATCTCGGGCTTCCAATGACGGTGAATCCATACGCTCTGCACCAGACCGAGCAAAAACATACAAATCACCACAAAAGTCCCGGAATAACTCACCAAAGGCAGCGGAATCCCCGTAATCGGCATGAGCAGTTGGCACATGCCGATGCTCTCAAAAACATGCGCGAAAAATAACGCGACTATCAGGCACACGAGCAGACGCCCGGACACATCTCGGCTGTAAAACGCAATGAACAGCCCCTGAATGAGCAACAATGCGAACGCCGTCAGCAGCAATAAACCACCTCGAAAACCCAACTCCTCACCGATCACCGCGAAAATATAGTCGTTGTGCGCGGTGTCGCGCGGGATGAATCCCTTATCATGCAATGAACCCCTCTCCGCAGTGGCCATATAGCCCGTGCCCTTCCAACCCGCCTTCCCAATCGCCATGGAGACATTGTGAGGCGCATACGCATCCCCGCTGATGTCCACCTCGCGCCCCTGCAACATCCGCAGCCAGACATCGATCCGCTCCGGCCCGCGCGAGGAAACCAAGGGCAAAGCCACAAAATACAGCAAAGGCAGCACCCCCACCCCAATGAAGCCCATGCACGTCAAATACCGGAACGGCGTGCCACCAATCAGCAAAGCCACAATCGCCACCGGAATCCAAACCAGCGCAGAACCCATATCGCCCATTTTCATCACCATCAAAAACGGCCCCGCCGCCACCAAGCCGACAACGCCAATCCGCACAAACGGCGCCCCCAACCAACGGTGTAATTTTGGCAAATCCTGCAACAACCACGCAATCAACAAGATACCTGCTGTGATCCCAAGCTGTGCCGGTTGAAACGAAAATCCACCAATGCGCAATTGGTGCACCGAGTCATCCTGCTGCATCGCCACCGCCATCAATCCCATGCTCACGACGTAAAACGGCAGACCCAACCAGCGAATCCACCGGTAATCCACCAGCGCCACCGCGAAATACGCAATACTCCCAATCAAAATAAACGTCTTCTGCTTGGTCGCGAAATAAGCTCCCGCCGAACCGAACTTCTCAAGATTCTCCGCAGTCACCGAGACGTGCCGCGCCGCGCTTTCAATCATGAAAACGCCAAAAATCAGCAGCCCGTACATCACCAATACGAGCACCCAATTCATCCCTAAAATCTTCCTTAAAAACGGGGTCATGTGAACCGCTGGCGACCATACCCCGCGAATTCCGCGTGGCAAGGCAGGGATGAGAATTTACCAGAACCCGCGAATCCCTCCGCTCATTCAAAAAAAACGCCCCGTGACCATCCAGTCACAGGGCGCTTGAAAATCAAAAATTTCCAACTCGAATCACGCGGTCCGCATCGAGGAAATTCGGCTCAACTCACGCATCAACGAGCGAGTCTCATCCTGCCAACGGTTCAACACTTCGCGGGACAATTGCACCCGGCCTGAAACCGCAGTTTCCAACTCATGGTAATTCGCCGACAATTGCTCGACCAACTCGTGCAGTGCATCCGCCGTCCGCTGCGCCGCACCATGAGATTCCAATCGCATCTCCGCCAAGCGCTTCTGCGCACTCCGGCGGGCCTCACCCATCTCCGCGAGAAGAATCCGACCATCCGGCACACGGCGAAGACCGTCAACCAATCCCAACTTGGACAAGGTCCAAATCGTCCACTTGCTCGGATCCCACTGCCATGGCTTCACACCATTCCGGTAGTCATGCTGAAACTCGTGGTGATAGTTGTGATATCCTTCTCCAAAGGTCAAAAACGCCATGATCGCGCTGTCACGCGCACTGTGGCTCGTGGAATACGGCTGACGCCCCACCGTGTGGCACAAGGAGTTGATGAAAAACGTGCAATGCTGCGCAACCACGATCCGGGCAACCCCAGCGATCAGGAAACCACCCAACGCGCCAGTCATCGGGTTCATGCCCCACGCCATATTCCACGCATAACCCAAAATCGTTGGAATGATCAATCCAACCACCAAGCCGATCCAATGCACATAGCGGTGCTGCCACATGACCCAACTTATCTTTGCGAAGATCCGCAACGTTGTCCAACGGCGGCTCTGGATCGAGTTTGAAGAGCAACCATCCAATGTGTGCCCAGAAAAATCCCTTGGAAATGTCATACGGATCTTCGTCATGATCGACATGCTTGTGATGCCGGCGGTGATCCGATGCCCAGTTCAAGCAGGAATTCTCAAACGCACAGGCTCCGAAAATGAGGGTGAACAACTTGACCGGCAATTTCGCCTTGAACGATAAATGCGAGAAAAGCCGATGATATCCAACGGTGATGCTCATCATCGTTGCCGTCACGTAGAAGAAGAACATCGCGAACTGAAACCAGTCCATGCCGACTTTCACGAGGTAAATGGGAACGCCGATCAATGCGATCAATGCGGTGCCGATAAGGAATGAACTGGTAATCCAGTTCACCCGTTCAAATGGAATACGATACATAATTGGGGTGTGGAATGTCCTCGTGCAGCCGGATGTTTAACCGGACGCTCGCCGCAATTGCACGGCGATAGCCAGAGGATGACCGTGAATAACTGACGATCATCAAGCGTGCAAGCCCCCCTTTTTTTCAATTTCGCGGCGGGTTCTGTCTTGACAAGCCTCTCTGATTCCCCCATCTAGCGCGCCCCGAACGAATCGCGGAACCAAACCAAACCAACCAAGAATCATCGCATGCGTGGAGTGACTGTGAAGAAAGGCGAGCCCGTTGACCGTGCTCTCAAGCGTCTCAAGACCAAATTAGACACCGAGGGTATCCTCGAAGAAATGCGCCGCCGCCGCGCATTTGAGACCCCCACCGAGCGCAAACAGCGCAAACTCCGTTCCGCATCCAAGCGCAACAAAATCCGCTGGCGCTATTCGAACGCACCTGCTGCCGAGCGTTCCGAATCCGCTGAGTAATTTTCCAGGTTCCGCAATTTTGGGAATGAACGGATGCCACACGGCATCCGTTTTTTTGTGCCCAGATCACGCATCCCAACTCGAAAAAACTCCTTTAGAGTCCGCCTTCGACGTTTTTTTGCAGGATTTCCCACACAAATCCGGTATTCATCGGCATGACAAAATTGAATACACTGCTAGGCATGGCGGCGGCATGGGTCATGCCAGTCATGGGTCAGGAAGTTCCCAAAGTGCTCGCGCTCGGCGCACCCGCCCCGGAATTCTCATTGCCCGGAACGGACTCGAAAACTTACTCACTCTCCAGTTTCGCCGATGCCAAGGCGCTCTGCGTGATCTTCACCTGCAACCACTGCCCGGATTCTGTCGGCGCAGCGCTCCGCACCGAAGCCATTCACCAAGCCTACAAAGACCGCGGCGTCGCACTCATCGCCGTCAATTCCAACCACCCTGCAAGCCTCACTCCCGACGAACTCGGGTATTCGCCCTTCGGCGACTCACAAGAGGAAATGGCACCTTTCGCCCAAGACTTCGGGTGGAGCTTTCCCTACCTTTACGACGGCGAAAAACAGGACTTCGCCACCGCCTGCGGTGCCCAATCCACACCTCACGTTTTCGTCTTCGATGCCGAACGCAAACTCCGCTACACCGGACGCATGGACGACGGCGCGCGCAATACCGGACCTGTCGAAAAAAGCTACCTGCACGACGCCCTCGATGCGATCCTCGCCAATTCCGAGGTGAAAGAGCCGATCACTCGCTCGTTTGGATGCTCCACCAAATGGCTGTTTAAGAAAAATAACGTGGCCGCCGACCAAGCCGCTTGGGAAAAAAAGCCGGTCGTCGTCGCGGATCTCAACGAGGAAATTGCCAAGAAACTTCGTGAAAACGCCACCAAGAATGTCCGTCTCATCAACTTCTGGTCCACCACTTGCGGCCCATGCGTGAAAGAATTCCCCGACTTGGTGGACACTTATCGCCGCTTTCAAAACCGACCCATGGACTTCATTTCCGTCAGTCTCGACCCCGCCACTGAGCGCTCCGCCGTCACGAAATTCCTAGAATCACGCCACGCCGCACTCTCAGATCGCACCGCGCCCAGCCTAAAATCCGAGGGCCGCACGACGAATAACTACCACTGGACCGGCGGAAATCCCGACACCATGGCCCAAGCAATCGACCCCGAGTGGTCCGGCGCACTGCCTCACACCGTGCTCGTCGCACCCGGCGGAAAAATCCTTTGGCGCCACACTGGCGAGATCGACGTGGTGGAACTCCGACGCCAAATCCTCAAAGGTTTGGACTGAGACGATCCCCACCCAGAGTGGACTCACTTTCGCAAACCACTCAAGCCTTCGGCTTCCGGAAAAACCACACCACAAGGGCTGCAAGAATCAGCAAAATAACGGCGACTAAGCCCTTCGGAAATCCCGAGGGAGCCGACAAATCATCGTATTTCCCGGAAACAGCCTTCGGCGGCACTGCGCCATCCGCAGCGGGCGCTGCCGACGGCGTGGGCGGAATGAGCTGCGCGGCGCTCATCTGCGCCTGCCCGACCTCGCCGCGCAAGGCGGCCACGGCGGCTGGATCCACTGGCGCAGCGGAATTTCCAAACGAATTGCGCACGTAGCTCAAAACAGCCGCGATTTGCGCATCCGTCTGATACGCCATCGGAGCCATCCCCGCTGGAAAATTGTATTCCACGCCCTTCACTTTGATTGGCCCTTGGAGACCACGGAGTTGAATCCGAATGAGATTCTCCACCGGCCCAGTGACCCACTCAGAGCCTGCCAACGGCGGCCCAGCGGCCGTGCCTTCGCCCGCCTGACCGTGGCAGGCACCACACACCAAATACTGCTGGCGGCCGATCTTCATCACCTCGGGATCGATCGCCGCTCCACCGGCAGCAGCCGCCGGCTCGGCCGTAGCCACCGCCAAGGTCTTCGGGTCCAACAAGGTCGGCTTGGCGCTCGCTACAGCTTGCACACCCCCTTTGTTCAAACTCGCAAGCCACGCCACCAGATCGCGCAACTCACTGGCAGTCAGCAAACCACCCATCGACGGCATCGGTGAAACCGGCGGCGTAAACGTCGCGATGTCGCTGCGCATCACACGCAACAATTTCCCTCCAGAATCGATGTCGAGATGCTCGCTTGTCTCAGCCATGAGGTTTCCGGTGAGGCTTGCACCATTTTTGAAATCGAGCAAAACAGCGCCAAAGCCCGGAGTGATCACCGCGCTCGGTGCGATCATGGACTCCAAGAAGTAGCGCGGATCTTGATGGCGTTTTGCGATTCCTGCGAGGTTTGGCGCAGTTTCGCCTCCTGCCGCGTGTCCATCCTCCGCCCGGTGACAGCGCATGCACTCGCTCGCCGGATGTGACGTAAAAAGCGCCGCACCTGCTGTCGGACTTCCGCCTTCCAGCGTGATATTCCACTTCGCCAATGGGTCAGCATCTTGCGCAATCGCACTTTCATAAGCCGCCAAAGCGGCCGCCACCGCCTGCCCGGGGCGAGCTTTCGCTGCCGCGAGCAACTCGATGGCCGCCGCCGAAACCCCGCGCTTGCTTCGCAGAATTTCCAAATTTTTCTCGAAAATTCCATCCACCTGCGGACCCTCGATTTTCGCAAGGATCGGCCATGCATTCTGCGCCAATCGCACATTCTCCGAGCGAACCGCCGCCTCAAGCGCCGGAACCGCCGCATCCGGCGCGAGCGTGGCCAATCCGGAAAGCGCAGCGACCGCGACCTCGTCCGAGGAATCACCCGCAGCGCTGGAAAGAATCATCGCGAGATCCGCTGGTTTCAAACGGACGAGCAAGCCAATCGCAGTGGCACGCGCCGCCGCTGGAAGCTCGGAATTCTTCACCATTTCCACCAAGGATTTTTCATCCAATCCGGCATCGCTCAGCTGATAATGCTCCACCAATCCCAGCGCCGCCGTCAGCACAAACCCCTGCTGACTCAGGAGTTCTGGCATCGCCGCCACCAGCGCTGGCCGCACCACGGAGGGATCACGCTTGGCCAATGGACGCCAGTGACCGGTCAGCTGGTCGGCTGGAAATGGCTCAGTCCACACCGCAAGCAAACGCAGGGCTTCCTGACGCACCGCCTCCGGAAACTCCGAATTCGCGGCAACCTGAATCACACGCCGGACGTTTTCCTCAGTGCCAATCCGGAAGGCGTTTTGCACAAGGCGACGCAGCATGAACGGCGACCACTTCCGAGAGCTCGGCTCGTCCAGCAAGGCCGCAACCGCGCCGCGCTGCGCGACGAGATCCATGTCACAAATCGCCCGGATCGCCTCATCCGCCACTTTCGGATCCCGGTCTCTCAGAAACCCGGAAATTCCAGAATGCTTCATGCGCCGCAGCGCAACCACCGCCGCCAAACGCACGGCTGCGGACTCATGGCTCTTGAGCCCAGTCAAAATCATCGGGTTCTCCGCCAGCCCTTGCAGCGCGAAAATCCCCGCATGCCGCAAGTAAACGTCGCGATTATCATTCTCTGCAATCAACTCACAAATCGGCCCGTATTGACCGATCATCCGACGTTTTCCCGCAAGAATCGCCGCGAAAAATCGCACGCGTGCCGATTCATCCGCCAGCAAAGGCCCGAGCGGGATGGCATTGGAATCCCCCTTCACCTCAGCGAGCGCGCGGAGCGATTGCGCACGAACTTCCGGATTTTTATCCGCGAGCAGCCCGATCAATTTCGTTTCTGCGTCACTCCGGGTTTTCGCCGTTGGAATGTCACCAAACTGCGCGGATGGAAGCGGCGAGGACCCACGCCGCGCCAAAATGCCCAATCCCCAAATGCCGTGCGTCCGGACCGCAAAATTTGAGGAATCCGCCGCATCCGAGAATCGCTTGAGCGCGTCCGGCTTTCGAGTGAGCGCAAGCTGCGCACGCAAGCGAACCCGAGAATCCGGGTGCTTCAGAAGATTCGCAAGCTCGGCCGCACTGCGCGCCTCGAAGCCTTCGCGCATGAGCTTTGGCGTGCCCGCCGCCTCACGCGCGAGATACGCGTCTTTCCCGGCATCCAGCGAGAGCAGGCGACCTGCCGCGTGGGATGCCCAGCCTGTGATGAAATCCGTGATAAAAACCCGTCCATCCCACGCATATTCAACATCCGTCGCCGCGATGCCCCACGCAAACTGACGCGAGTCGCTCATGACCATGCCCGCGCCCTTTGGCTTCATTTCAAATGACCAAATCCCAGAATTCGCACTGCCACCGCGGTAATCACAAATCAGGAAACGCCCCGCCTCGCTCTCCAAAAATCCTGCGCCCGGGTGATACGTCAGACCCGATGGCCCCGAACTGAGATGCGCAATCGGCGGGAGCATATACGCCGGCTGCTCAGGATTCTCCAACTCCCACATTTTCTCCGCCATCCATCGACCCGGCGGATGATCCTTCAACCCGATTTGGCGGTGAAATGAATGCATCGTCTGATGCTCCATCTGCCAGCCAGTATCCCCGCCCTCGACCAGATAAACAACGCGCGCCGCATCGCCTTGATCCGAGTTGTTATCGACAGAAAATGCATTTCCCAAGGCGTCAAATGCGATTTCCTTAGGATTCCGCAGGCCCGTGTGGAAAATTTCAAAACCACTGCCATCCGGCTCAAAACGGAATGCGGCACCTTCATTCGGGTAGTCCAACATCACGCCCTCCTTGGTGATCATGCTGAAGCCTCGGTCACCCACCGTGCCATAAATGCGCCCATCCGGCCCTAAGGTAAATCCATTGAGATCATGCCCAGACAGCGAAACTCGCACGCCAAATCCCTCCTCCACCACCTTCCGCTCGTCCGCCTGACCATCGCCATCCGTATCACGCAGCGCCCAAATTTTTGGAATACAGGCGAAATATAGACTGCCCTCGTAGAAATAAACGCCCGCCGCCGTCCCATCCAAAACATCGTTGAAACCATCGGCAAAAACCTTGGATTCATCCAGCTTGCCGTCGCCATCCGTATCCGCAAGGCGGCGCACGATCTCGGACTTGGCGGTGAGTTTCTCGAGCGGAACTTTCCCCTTCCATTTCTCATGCATCGCCCGGCGATCACTGGTTTTCTTGGAAGCAAGATCATCCAAATACCAAAAAAGGTGGTCGCGATTGTCCTCGACGCCGGCGCGGAATCGATGGGTTTCGGAAATGTAGATACGCCCCTGTTCATCAAAAGTCAGCGCCGTGGGCGAGGTGAGTTGATGCTCCTTGAAGGTCGCCTCCACCGCGAGCGTGCTTCCAGGCGGAACATTCACTCCTGCAAGCACTTCCGTCGGCACCAAGCCATCCACAAAGGCCACGCCCTCACGCGTCGTCGCCGGAAATTTCTGATTCGGATAATCCGTGAAAATCACGTGATCCACCGCCACCACGCCACCTGCGGAATCCGCATCGTCCAACAACCGAATCCGCGCCTTCCGCCCGATGAACTCCGTGACGTCCCAAAGCGCGGACTCGAAGCGCAAACTCCCCTTCCCTGCAACCGCCCGGACCACCTTGCCGTCGATCATCAACTGCGCCGCCGTCTCCGACACATCGCGCCCGCCTGCGATCAAAAACGTGATGTAGGGCTCGGAAATCTGAAATTCTGGCGAGGTCAAGCTACCGCGCGCCGCATCCCCGCCATGCGAGGAAACCGCGAAGGAATCGTTCGCATACGCCGTGAACGGCGCTGCCATCCCATCCAACTTTCCCGCAACCGGCGCGAGACCGAAGCCGCTGCCCTCAAGCTGCCACGCATCAAACCCATCTCCCTCAAACTTTTGAAAAACCTTTGTGGCGGCATGCACCGATGAAGCCAAAACCAGCGAAGCAAAAATTGGACGAATCATGACGGGAAAATTTCAGGATAATCAACGAAAACGGCGGACTATTGGCTTGGAACCTAGCATTGCCAACCTCAAAGCTGTGTCACCGTTGATTCATGTTCGGACGCTGCCCCCCACTCAAAAACGAAGCGGCCCGAATGAAGAAATTTCATCCGGACCGCGAGAAAACCATCAATAAACGTCTCAGAATTTCCAGACGAGATCGAGCGTCACGCGCTCTTTCATCACGCTATCCTCTTCTTGTGTGAGCGGAAGTTCATACGCCAAGCCCAGATCGACCGCACTTGTAATCCGCGAACGGAAGCCGACTGCCGCCGTCACGAAATCACGGTTCGCAACGGAGTTGGACGCACCAAGATTGAAGAAGTCTCCCCCCTCAAACTCGGCGATGACCGGCACGGCACCGCCCGCTTGTGCAGCGAAACTCGGACGCCCGTCACCCGCATCCAACACGTGGAACCAATTGACTTCCACCAAGGGAATGAACCAGTCGCAAAGGTCGTAACTCGCGTGCGCACTCACCCATGAACTGCTCGACTGCTGATCGGAAAATGGCAAAACCAAGCCTCCACCGCCCGCAAACTGCCATGCGTCCACCATCTTCAAGCCAGACACCAGCAAGTTCACGGTCCCGTCGCCCTCGCCCTGGAAAACGTCACGATTGCCCGTTGGCAGCTCGAAGGTGACCGTGCCGCTCAATGCATGCCCGGCTTCTGGATCCAGCAAAAACGCATATTTCAAACCCGCTCCAAGATTGGCAAATCCCGACTCGCTCGAGAGGGTGGCATCCGGATTGATGTCCACGTAGCCATCTTTGGTCGCAACGATCGAAAACCGCTCATTCAACGCGAACTCAAACTGCAAGGCATACACCTCCACATCGCCGCCCAGTGGCAAGCCGCTCGCGGTGGTGCTGATCTGATCCGGCAGCGCATGATAGATGAAAATCGGGTGCAGGTTGGTCGTTGGCAGCGCAAGATCGAACAAAGTCGGATTGCTAATCGGGCGGCGAGCCTTAGAAAAAGCATCCGAACTGACGGGAGCGGCGGCTGGATCAAGCGAGACGGAACCCGCGAAGGCAATGGAACTGAGGACTCCAAGAGTGGCTAAAGTGGTGATTGTAGGTTTCATCGGGTGCTTGGTTAAGATGTGGCACAGTCTCCACCCATTCTGCCTCAACAAGCTACCCGCGGAGTCCGATCAACTCCGCATATCCTGCTATTTTGGCGATTTAGCCTTCAGGCAACAGAATTTTAAAAATCGCCATCGCCGCCGCCGCGATCAACACCGCAAGCGCGGCCAAGCCGGCCACACGGTCCGCCGCCGTCGAGCGAGGACGCACCACCGACGTAGATTTCGGAAAAACGATCGCTGCATACAGCATCCCGGCAAACAGTCCGCCAGCATGCGCCGCATTGTCGATGTAGCGGAACCCAATCAACCCGATCAAAGCCGTCAACGCCACGCCAGCCATTAGCCGCCGCCTGGCCGTGCGCGGCACCAGCGAGGTGTGCAGTGTTTCAAAAACCAGCAAAAAACCAAGCCAGCCCATCAAGCCACCCGATGCACCGACCGTCGGCGCTGCGATGAAACGGGCCGACGCCTCGCCGCCAATGCATGCGGAAAAAAGAAACACCACGGGCAAGTGCGGCCACCGCGCAAAGACTCCCAAGCGCTTTCCCAAATAGGCCAAAGCCGCCGCATTCATCAAAAAATGCAGCAAATTCCCATGCAAAAATGGCGCAGTGAACAAACGCCACCACTCGCCCTGAAAATACCGCTCTTTCACCAAGCCCGCCTCGCCAATCCCACCCCACACCTGAAAAATCGCGAATAAGCTGCCCCAGCCATGCGTCCTCACTCCACTGAAAATTTGCGCCAGGGCAACCAAGGCCACCACGCCCAGAAACACCCGCGTCAAGGGCGGCTTTTGCCAATCCAACCACGTTTCAAACCGAATGGCCGGCACCGCCTCTAAAATCCCAGCTTCCGTCCACTGCCCGAGCTCCGCACGCCGCTTGCGCGCTTGATACCATGGAATAAACCCAAAAATCACGAACATCAGCAGGGCCAAGCCGACATGGGTCGATGCCAAAACGGCGCGAAATGCAAACCCGATCCGCTCCACCAACCCAACATCCACCGCCCGTTCCAACGCAAGACGCCCCGCCAAAACCCACGCGCCGAAAAACACATACGCGCTAAATCCGCCCAAAATGACGCTGAACCAACGCAACTTGTAAGTCGCGGATTCCAAGTCCTCACGCGTCCATCGCTCACGCGCAGTTCGCAGTGCATCCCCCACTCCACTCAATTCCTCCGGCAAAATCATCCGCGCATGACCCGGAGCCCACACCAAAGTCACACTCCCATCCCGGTCATCACGAATCGCCGCGGTCAATGCCCCAAGCGAGTCACACGTATATCGGCGGCCTTTCAAATCCACCCAACCCCAGCCCGACGGAGCCTCTGGAAAAGAATCATCCCGCGCCCAAACTGGGACCGCGGGAGTTGGCTGAATTTCCATCAATTTGGAATTCCAATCGGAACCACTCAAGGTTCCTTCTTGTCCGCAGCCGGCGTTTCCGCTGGTGCAGGCGCTGGCGCGGGCGTTTCCGCTGGCGCAGGAGTGGCCGCATCCGCAGGTGCCGCATCCGGTGCCGGGGCCTCAGTGGCTGGCGCATCTGCGGGAAGTTCATCGAGAAGTGATTTCTCCACAACAGGCTCGGCTGGAGCCTCGGATTTTGCCGCTTCCACCTTCGCGGCGGTATCTGCGGCAGTCAATGTGCTGACGGTTTTGTTTTTTTGGCCGATCAAAATTGCCAGCAACAAACTCAACACGAAAAACAGCGAAGCCAAGTAAACCGTGCCTTTCTGAAGCACATTGGTGGTCCGCGCCCCAAAAACTTGGTCGGTCACGCCACCGCCAAACGCAGCACCAAGCCCCTCTTGCTTAGGGCGTTGCATCAAAATCACCAAGGTCATCAACAAGCAAACGATCACGAAGATCACGAGCAAGAGATTGATGCTAATTGAGAGCCAGTTGATAACAGCAAAAGTCATGGGCGGCGGAATATGCGTGGCACCCTCCACCTTGTAAAGCGGGGAGTTTCTCGAAATGCACGGCACACCACATCACACTCGACACCCCTCCCCCGCGCCATCCAGTGTCGCCGCAACGCGCGGCCACCTTATGAATTCTCACCGCTCCCATCTCATGCGATTCATGCTCCCACTCGCACTGGCCGCGTTTGGGATCTTGCTCTGCACCCTCTTGGTGCCTGCGGAGATCTCCGCAGTGAACCAACAATTGATCGAGTTTCCAGACTCGCACGCCCTCTCACACCGCGCACGCCCCTTCATCCTCGCCGCACTTTGCATGCTGCCGACTCTCGCAGCCCTCACTTACTCACTCGGCGGAACCATGGACCGCTACATGGCCCGCGAATTCGGCGGAATCTTTGGCGTCTGCCTTGGCGCTCTCGTGATGATCTGGCTGCTCATGGACCTCAGCGACAAACTTTCTGACTTCCGGCAGTCCGATCACATCATCCGCACGATCCTCCAATTTTACGGCACGCGCTCCCCTGCGATTTTGCTGCTGCTGCTGCCATACAGCCTGCTGCTCGCCCTGCTGTATTCTCTGGGAAAACTCTCGGGCAGCCGCGAAATCATCGCCATGATCCAAGGCGGGCGCAGTGTGATCCGCATCACACTCCCCCTGCTCATCGCCGGCGGATTTCTCAGCCTCCTCAGCCTCGGCCTGAACTACCACTGGGCACCCATCGCCGAAGGACGCCAGGACGAAATCCTCGCCGAGGCGCAAGGCAAGCCACCCACCGAGGCCAGCAACGTGCTCTACCGCGACCCCTCAAGCCGCCGCCTCTGGATGATCGGTGCCTTCCCGCGCGACTACCACCTCGGCGCACCACTCGCCAATGTGGAGATCACCAGCACTCGCGAGGACCACTCGCTGGAAACTCGAATTTCTGCGAAAACCGCCGTCTGGGACCGCAATGACCACCGCTGGACTTTCGGCGATGCCATCATCGGCAACTACACGCCGAACGAAGCCCCCATTTTCACCAAGCACTCCGGCCCACTCACCATGGACGCCTGGCCGGAAACTCCCTGGCAATTGATCAAACCCGGCCTCAGCGCAGCATACCTCGGCATTCCCGACCTTAAAACCTGGCTCCACGCGAGCCGGAACCATCGGAATTTCACGGAGCCTGCCGCCTACGAGACGCAGTGGCACTACCGTTGGGCACTGCCCTTCGCCTGCGTGGTCACCGTGCTGCTCTCAACGCCGCTCGGCATTCATTTCGCACGGCGCGGCCCCGGCGGAGGCGTCTTCCTTGCCGTCGTCCTCTCTGCTCTGATGCTCCTCCTCAGCAGCATCTCCATCGCCCTTGGCGAGGCTGGCACCATCCGCCCGATCTATGCCGCTTGGCTTCCCAATCTTGCATTCACCCTGCTTGGGCTTTACCTCTTCCGCCGCCGCATCACCGGCCAACCCATCTATCGTTCCATCCAGCGACTCTTCGCAGACGACTGAACTCCCGATTCCTTTTTGAACCATGGCTATTGCTGAATCCTGGCACGTCCGTTCTCGCGGCCGCGAGTGCGCCGCCACCCAACGCGCATTTATCGATGGAGAATCGATCATCACCGCCCTCTTCCCCGACCCGGAATCGAGCGGTTACCTGCGCCGCGACTACTGCGCGGAAGGCTGGAAATCCCAGACCGACACCGCAGAGAAGCCTTTTTCCTTCTGGCGCACGACCTACTCCGCCCCGGGCAGTCAGGAAACTCAGAACCCCGTCGAAAAGCTCAGTGCCGAGGAAATCCTCCGCCGCCTCGTCGAGGAAGATGAGGATCACACGGAAAATACCCGCTACATCCTCGCGGTGATGCTCGAGCGTCAAAAACTCCTCCGGGAAACCGACAGCCAACGCACCCCCACCGGCATTCTGCGAGTCTACGAGCACCGCAAAACGGGCGAGGTCTTCATCGTCAAAGACCCAGACATCCCACTCAGCCAGATCGAAGCCGTCCAAAACGAAGTTTTCCTCCTCCTCGAAAACAACGGCCGCAGCCCATCTCCAACCGAGACCGAGACCGAGACCGAGACGGAAACAGAAACAGAAACAGAAACAGAAACAGAAACAGAAACAGAAACAGAAACAGAAACAGAAACGGAAACGGAAACGGAAACAGAAACAGAAACAGAAACGGAAACGGAAACGGAAACGGAAACGGAAACGGAAACGGCCCCCACCGAGCCTGACGCCACTCGGTGAGGCCCACCGCAAGATGAGCTAACCCAAGAACCGCGAACACCCCAGCCAAAGGGAAATCAAGCGGAAGGTGCCTAGCTCGCGCTTTGTCTTCGTTCCATGCGATCGATAGCAGATCATGGCCCGTTGAAAGTTAGGGACTTGGCATTGCAGCGTTGGGGACCCTGCAACCAATTTTGCGGATAAACGCTTACTCCGTTCGGAATTCCGGAGATTCTGCCCCTGAATGACAGAGTCGAGTCAACCGGTATTGCGGGAACGTGTGGCAACTCTTCCTTCACCCGAACTTTTTTCTTGATGCGGATTTCATCTCGCGCATTGTTCCCGAGAACACTGTTCAAAAATCATGTCCCAAGAACTCACCACCCGCCAGCAGCAAATTCTCGACTACCTCCGCACGAGCCAACGCCAGACCGGCATCATGCCCTCGACCCGGGAAATTCAGCACTATTTTAACTTTGCCAGC
>JBEGOB010000266.1:0-3824 GCA_041182265.1 Verrucomicrobiota bacterium
ATTTATATCAGGTCCAAAGCCGACCGGATTTCAGGACGCTGAGTGGGGTTCGCTCGTCAATGATATTGAGAAAGCCATCACCCTCCAAACGGTTCCAAATCCACTGGTCGCAGAGGGGCTCATCGCCATCTATCGTGATGAAAGCAAGATTCAGATGCAGCGTGATTATGCGCTTCAACATATTGGTGGCTTCGCCATGCATCTCGTCCAAGCGGAATCAGCGACGTCAGGCGATGTTTCCTCACCGTCCAAGATCGAAAGTCGCCAGTCTCCAATCTTCAATCTCCTTCTTTCTGAACTTACTTCCGCTGCCGGCCAAACCGACAAACCTTGGTCCGGTACTGCACTCAATCTACTCGATGGTCTGTTGCGTAACGCCGAATACAGCAATATCAACCTGCCTGATTTGACCAGCCAATCCCTTCTGGAAATGGCTCTGCCCATCGCCCGCGATCCCTCGGCAACGCTGAATGCCAGGTTGCCCGCCCTTCAGGTCGCCGCCCGCCACCAGTCTCCGGCGGCCCGCGAGCTCGCTCGTGAAATCCTTTCCTCTCCGAATGCCGATCTAATGCTTGTGCAATCCGCGGCGGCCGCGCTCGCCCATCTTGGAACCGCAGAGGATCTGCCTTTGCTTCAGGCGGCCTCTGCCAGTGCCACCCGCCACACAGCACCCGCTCTCAATGAGGCGATCCGTTCGATTCAAACGCGGCCCAAATCTGATTGATCCAACGACCGCCACTGCTTCTTCCTCGCAAACCCTGAAACTTTTCCCATGAACTCCAGAATCCTTACCTATCTCACCTGCTTCGTCGTCTTTATGATGGGGGTGGTCTCCGCCAACGATTCGTTTGATGTAAAGTGTAAAAAGAAATGCAGTTCCTGTGATTCAAGCTCCACTTGTTCTCCAAACAGCGATACCTATGAGGTGGTATCAACCTTCGAGGCGGAAGACAAGGCTCAGGCAGAGGCCGACCGCCTGAACGGCGACACGGAGGGTAAATGGAAAGACTGTAAAGTTGAGGCATCCAATACAACTAGTAATGGAGGAACAAATGCATCCTCCAACACCAGCCCGGGGCTCACCTCGCTCAATTTCAAACGCCAAGGTCTTGTTTTCGATGGTGTCAGTCCTGACTACGTCAAATTCGAAACGGTCAACGAAACAATCAACGGCGTGATTACTATCGTTAAAAAACCCGTCCAGCTTCCAACCCTCCATTCAACCGTCTTTTATTCAGATCTTCCGGATGGTAGCGGCTACCAGGCGTCCCAATACCTCAACTCCCAGATATCAGCTCCAGACGCGAACGGGTTCCGCACGATTCCGGCAGGTGTCCAGCCCGTCAGCATCACCATTTACCGCCAATATATAAACCTCCCGAACAACCCTGCCCTCTCCACCCTTGATGTCATCCACAAGCAGCGCCACCCCCAGAGCGGAGCCTGGGTCACCCGCCTGATCCGGAAGTTCTGCCCACAGGGAAACAACCAATGGACCACCCAATTTTACCTTGGCGATCCTGCGGAGATCATCGGTCTCCAGCCCTATCGTGAAATCAGCATCACCCGCACGCCAAATCCCACCAATGTCACCGAGGAATCCACCCGTGAGGTCACCAAAGACCGGGATAGCTCGGGAGCTCTGGTCATCACCTCCGACGCCAGCATCACCTACGGTTTCTACAAATACGGCGATCCCGTGAAGCTATCGGAAACCCGACATACTGGCACTGGTTCCGAACTCACCACCAACTGGACCTATTTCAAGGCCCCCGCAGACCAGGCATCATTCAATAAACCCGCCACCATGCGTCGCTCAGACGGTCAGTGGGCGAACTATACCTATCAGGGTAGTCCTGTCACCGGCATCCTGCTCACAAAAACCGTCTCCGGTTGGCTGAATAATGCCGCTCCCCCGATCAACACCGCTCCCAACGAGGCCGCCAACCGGGTCGTCATTGATATCGAAGCGAAAAATGAAACCGGAACCTTCTCCCGCGAGGAGAAAGTTCAGGGAGTGCTCGTTTCCAAAACCTGGGGCGAGCGCTACAAGGACAACTCAGGCATGCTCATTGAAAAATCCCGTGTCGAAACAGGCACCGCCACTCTCCTCACTCTCCGTACCGGCTGGCCTAACAATAGTTCCGTGGCTGAAGCAGACCGAGGCCGACTGAAATCCATTCAACATCCGGACGGCACAGTGGAACTCCACTCCCACGCCCTTCGTGGTGACAACCGCATCGTCACCGTTGATTCGGGTGCTGGGACGATTTCCGCCGTCACCGACGGCACCCGCACGGTCTCTACCTACACCAAAGACGACACACTCATCAAAGAAGTCGTTTCTGACATCGCATCGGGAGTCGTGCTCTCCACCCGCGAGGCGATCGCCTTCGACTCCAACGACCAACCGAGCCGCTGGGCCTATGACAACAACCCTGATGATTACAGCGAATCCCTGAGCGGTTGCTGCGGCATCGACTCCACCCGCACTCGCGATGGTGTCGTCACCACCTACACCCGCGATGGTCTTAAACGCCCCAAAACTGCTACTTCCCAAGGCATCACCCTCACCTACACCTACGGCAAAAAGTCCATCGGCGGCACGGACTTCCCCACGGAGAACATCAAAGCCACCGCTGGAGGCATCACCCTTGACCAAGGCACCACCGTCCGAGATCTCGCTGGTAATGTGATCCAAAAAGTCTCACCTGACCTTGATGGCGACGGAAACCCGGAAATCACCGCCACCAGTCGGAACTTTTCCATACTCACCACCACCGTTACGAACCCAGACGGAGGTACAACCATCTCGACCGACTACGCCGATGGCCAAATGAGGTCAACTACCGGCACTGCCACCTCGCCCTCGTATTACAGCTACGCCCCCCACAATGAACAAGGCGGCGGAATCGTGACATCCACTGGCGCCTCCGCTACTGGCCCCTGGAGCAAGAACTACGAAAGCCTCTCCGGGCGCACATTCAAATCCACCTTTGATGACGGCACCACAGAGGTTGTCCTGCAGGCCAGCACGTATGACGATCTTGACCGCCTCGTTTCTACCAAAGACGCCGACAACGTCACTATCCTGACTGCCTACAATGCCAAAGGCGAAGCCTACCGCCGTGCCGTGGATCTAAACCAGAACGGCCAGATCGACAATAATGACCGCGTCACTGACACGCTTCAGGACGTCATTAGCAACAGCCCGATCGGCAACGCCCTGCGCTCCCGAAGTATCATCTACGACCTTGCCAACACCCCGGTCACCGTTTCAACCACTTACCGTTCACCAGACGGCCTTACCAACCGTCAGGAGACCCTTGGAGTCGCCAATCCCTCCACCACCACAAGCGCAAGCCTTGAGGATCGGGCTGATGGCTCATGGACCGATACCTCCACTGCGCCCGACGGAACCAAGACTTCCGCCATCCATCAGAACTGGCTGCCCGTCAATCAATCCCGTCTCGATACGGCCGGAAAAGTTATCGAATCCACTACGATCAGCCACGACCCCCTTCGCCGCCCGATCAATCAAACTCATTCTCGCACCGGAATCGTCACCACGAACTATGCCGCCAACGGGATGGTCGCTTCTGTTGACGATCATGGGCGAGTCACCGCCTTCGCCTATGATTCGATGGGCCGTCGCATCGCAACGACGCTCCCGGACAACTCCATCACCCACACCAGCTACTGGCCCACCGGCCAGGAAAAGGCCACCTGGGGCAGCCAAACCAACCCTGTTGTCAAATTTTATTCCCCCCAAGGCCAGCTTGTAGAACTCCGGACCTACCGCAGCATCAATCTCTCCCTTGCCC
>JBEGOB010000267.1:0-7170 GCA_041182265.1 Verrucomicrobiota bacterium
GGCATGATGGGTTTGCTTTTGAGAAGGCGTCGTGCCGATGATGTGGAAAAGCCCGCGGGAAGATGAATCCAGCGGGCTTTTCGAAGTTCAGTTTTTACCAGGTGATGTTGATCCCGGTGTAAAGTCCGGTGCCCGCACCTTGGACCGGGCTACCATAGAAGCGCGAGAGTTGGTAGTCCTCATCCAGTGCGTTTTCTAGCCGGGCACGAATTTCAAGCCGTTCACTCAATTGGTAGGATGCGTAAATCCTTGTAACAGTGTAGGCGGCAAGTGGATCCCCACCCCATGAGTGGTCGGAGAGGTGATTGGCACCAATGCCAATGAGAGATTTTCCGGAGGGTTTCCAATCCACCGAGGCGCTGCATGCGTTCTTGGGGGCTCCGCTGAGGCCTTCGCGAAGATAGGTCCACGCAAGGCGATAGGAAATTCCGGGTTGTGGGAAATTTCCACGAAGCCCGAACTCCAAACCCGAGGTGTCGGATTTCGCGGAGAGATTCACGGGCGGCGTGGGATATGACTGGATGCGGTCCGTGATTTCATTCTGAAACCAAGTGGCCTCGAGTGCGTGGTTGGCGTGGATTTTCTGTGCAATTCCGAGGTCCCAGCCGATCGAGGATTCAGCCAGCAGATCAGGATTGCCATTGCCATACGTGCTACCGAAGAGGTCGAGATAAGATGGCGAACGGAAGGAGGTGCCCACACCGCCGCGAAGAGTTGTGCCGGTGTTTTTTTGGGTGTAAACGCCCCCTGCGCGCCAGGTGATTTCATCACCATAAGCGTCGTAATCATCCCAGCGTAGGGCACTTGTGGCGGTGAGACCCTCAATGAGGTCCCATTCTAAAGCGGTATGAAGGCCGTGGCGATCCCGGGTGGTGTCGGTGCCGATGGTATTCTCAAACGCACTTTGGTGAAAATAGGCCCCGGTGAGGAGTCGGAGTTTCTCTGAAAGTGTGATTTCGTGATCCGTTGACAGGCTGCCGGCGCGCATGTCGGTGCCGTAGTTGCCGAAGCTGGAATCGTTGTCATAAAATTCCTGTTGGTAGCCCGCATGAAAACGCGCGGTCCAGCGGGTGGAAATTTCGCCGAGGGCGTAGAGTGTGGCGAGCGACGTATCCACGCGATTTTCGGAGCTTCCGTGATCATTGTAGAAGCTATCAATCGCTCGAAAAGTGGTGCCGATACTCCAGATCGTGTCGAGTTTTGACTCGATGCGAAGGGCGGCGTTTCCTTGATGGAAATCCTCGTTCGGGCCGTCATTTTCGGTTTCCTCAAAGCCTGCCGCTAGATAATAGGAGGTATTCCCTGTTTGGCCTTGGAATGCAGACCGTGTGGCGAGCGAGTCGAAGGCACCTGTTTCAAGTTGGGTGCTGCCCTGTGCCTTCCCCTCGCCGCGTGGAGTCTCCATCCAGAGGACTCCGCCAATGGATTCTCCACCGAAAATCGCACCTTGCGGGCCACGCAGCAGTTCAATCGTGCCAATATCGCTGACGCGGCTGGCCGCAAGGATATTGCCAAGTGGGGCTGTGGAGTCGCTCAAACGCATGCCATCGACGACGACTTGTGAGTAGGCGGTGCCGGTGCCGCGAATGAAAAGAGTTCCGACAGCGCCGGTCTGGCCACCCGTCGAGGTGGAAATAACGCCGGGCACTGCATTGAGCGCATCCCGAAGTTGGTCAATTCCCCGATCTTCCAACTCATTGGTGTTTAACACAGTGACGGCTGAGGTGACTGAGGAAGCCGCGCGTGGGATTCGCAGTGCCGAGACGATCAGGGGTTCTATTTCCGGCTTGTTTTCCTCCGCGGGTGACGAAAATGGAATAAGCAGGGCGATGAGCGCGAGGGCGCTCTGGCATGAGCCTCTTTGAGGCGATTGTTTGTATGGCATTCGTTTGGCTCCATGGTCTGTAGATCGCAGACGTTCGGAAATCTCTTCAGGCTGGCGATCTGGCTGACCATTCTGCTTGCGCAGTCTGGAATCACAGTGGCGATACCGCGCCGGAATTACACCGGCTTTCCCATCAATTACCTGCCCCGGCGAAGGGCTTCCTGAGGAGAGTCGGTATTTCTCCGACCCTGCTTGGGTAGCCGTGAAACGGTGTGACCGGCAAGTTTAATGCGACGGGAGTCCGGAACTTTCGAAGGATGAAACACTGAAACGACGCTTGCGACTTGACGGCGGGGCGCTCGGCGATTTCCTTGCGGCCATGTTTCGCGAGGTCCTGAAGTCCAAATTGCATCGTGCTATGATCACCGGCTCGGATGTCGATTATGAAGGCAGCATCGAAATTCCAACCGACCTGATGGAGGCGGCGGACTTATGGGCTGGGGAAAAGGTGTTGGTAGCTTCCATTACCACTGGAAATCGCTTGGAAACCTACGTGCTAGCGGGAAAGCCCGGCACCGGTCACATCATGATCAATGGGGGAGCCGCACATTTGATCAAGGCGGGCGAGCGCGTCGCCATCATGGCGTTTGCATTGTCGGAAGTGCCTGTGCAATCGACCAATCTTCTGTTGGATGAAACCAACCAAGTCGTTAGGAAAAGCAACTAGTGTTTTCCACCTAGTCACCTGATCTTAGCTGAAATGGCGTTGACCCGTCGCCACCGACGTGCCTACCTTGTGAGCGTTATGACGCGCCTTTTCGCCCTCCCAGCTTCTTTGATCCTCGCTCTTTCTGCATGCGACTCGATGACCGGTCCGATTGACGGCGGTGATTTTGATCCACTGCGTGCGCCGGGTAGAGGTTCCCGCGCAGCGGGAGCTGAAGGCACTTTGTTCAGCGCGGGTCAATTTGTCCGCGCTGCGATTGATAATACTGCATTTTTTAAGCGAAAGCCAAATGGTGACGCCGACGCCGATCGAGTGCTACCGCGCGGAACATCCATGAAAGTAATCTCGCTTAGCGGAAGTTACGTGAAGGTCGAACTCGACAGCGGTGAAGTTGGATTCGTGCCCGCAGTGATGCTTGAGGACCCACGAATCTCAACGGAAATGCCTGCTACGCTGCCCGGAGAATCCCAAGTTTTCCCAGTTCTGCCGGACGACGGTCTTGGGAATCCGCTTCCGACGATTGACCCATCAGGTCTGCCGCCTGAGGGCTCCATCCCACAGGTCATTGATCCAGACGCGCCAGCTGCAAGCACGCCACTTCCTCCAATTACGCCTTCCACGGATTCCTTTCCCGCCCCTTCGGAACCGTCATTGCCACTGCCGCCAAACGGTAGGGAATAGACCGAAGCTCAAAATGATCGGCTCAAGCCAAAAACGAATAAGCACGGAGAGAGCTTGCCTGGGGAACTTTGGATGATTGAATTCAGTCGTGAATTTTATCCGCACTATGCTCGCCGCCATGCTCCTCGGGGCTTGCTCTGGTCCTCATGAACCATTGGTGGTCAAGCAGTTCCTTCTGCGAGACCAAGTGGATCGGACCGCAGATGAGCCGATGGTCCGGATGGAAAAAGCGCGCCGCTTACTTGGTGCTGTGAGCATGGAGGAGCGGCGAAATCGCCTCGGCCAATACTATACACTGCTCTGGAATGACGCCTCCGGAGTCGGACAAGGCGAGGTGCAAATTCAATTTCAATACCAACAAGGCTCCACCGCCAGCCAAGTGAAGCAGGTAATCCGCAAATTCCCCGCTTTTGATTCTGCCGGAAAAACTGAGTTTTCCATCATCGGCGACGATTATTTCAAGGGCGGCAAGGTCCTCGCATGGAAAGCCACACTCCGACGTGGCGAGCAAATCATCGCCACACAGCAATCTTACCTCTGGGAATGATTTCAGGAAATCCGCGATGGATGATTGACCAGCGCGCCTGATGATTTTACCATGCCGGTCCTTTCGCCGTTCAATCAACGGTCTTCCCTTCAGTGACAACGGACAACCCAGTTTTAATCGGAATTTTCGAGGGATTCAGTTGGATCCGCTGTGAAGGAAAGGGATCGTTTCTAAACAGCTCCGCCGTAAAGGTTTTTGGCGACGAGCGCATCAGCGCCGGAGAAAAGTGTTTAGTGGTGGATCTCGGGGCATGCACGGGTATGGATTCTACTTTTATGGGAACTCTTGCTGGAATGGCTGCGCGACTCTCTGCCAGTGAGGGGGCCGTTCTTCAAATTGCAGACCCCGGTTCGAGAAATCGTCGTTCCCTCGAAGATCTCGGATTGGATTTCCTCATGGAAATTGATCCTCCAGCGTCAGTCTGGCGCGGGAAAATGGACACGATCCGCGAAGGGCTCCACCCACCGCAACATCCTGCGACGACCAGCCAGCTTCAACGCGCAATCCAAGTCCTTGAAGCTCACAAAGTTCTTGCCGACACCAGTGATCAAAATGCGGGAAAATTTTCTGACATCGTAACTCTACTCGAGGCCGAAGTCGCCGAAAAACAGAAAGCGGCGGAACGCCCTGACCAATGAGAAGAGGCTCTTCGCACGGATGCATCTGAAATTCTGACCCACGCGCGATGCAAGACCTCACCGCCATCATTTCACTATCACTCGGGTCCGTTCTCATCACGATCTTGCTACTTGCTTTGCGCAATCAGCGACGAAGAGTTCGCAATATTCGCCGAAAATTTAACGATCTCGAGGGCGAAGAACAGCGAATGTTTCGGTTTCTTCACGAACTCGGCCTCGCCATCGAAAACGAGCCATCACCTTCCGTGCTGTCACGCATCATTGTCGATGGAATCGAAAAAGTGGTCGCTGCCCGCGGTGGTGCCATTTACTTTTTAAACGCCGAAAATGACTTTCTCAATCCATCCTATATCTCCGAAGAATGCCCTCCTCTCACCGGAATACCCGTCGATGTCCGGAAAAAAGCAGCACGAGACCCTCGCGCACTTGAAAGTCATGTGAGACTCGCCCGGGTCATGGTGGATGAGGGAATCTTAGGGCACTGTCTCACCTCTGGCACACCAATCCACATCAAAGACGTTAAAAATCATCCGGCCTTTCGAGATGCTTTTACCCGCTACACCGATGACGTCTCTGCGATGCTTGCGCCTCTCCGCTACGCGAACAAGGATCTAGGGGTGCTCGTCGTTGCTCGTCGTCACTCTGACGGGAGTTTTACCTCTAACGATTTTGCGGTGTTTCGCTCGGCGGCCGAACAATCTTCATTCGCTATCGGAAACGCAAGAATCCACAGGGAAGCTAATGAAAAGCGCTCCATCGAGAGCGAACTTCAAAACGCACGTGAGGTCCAACGCATCCTTTTGCCCCAGCAAGACCCTATCGTGGCTGGGTTCCGAATTAGCGGAACCAATCTGCCTGCCCGTATCATCAGTGGAGACTACTACGACTACATTGATCTTGGATCACAAAAATTCGGCATCGCAATCGCAGACGTCTCGGGAAAGGGCGTCCCGGCCGGGCTACTCATGGCAATGTGCCGCAGCGCACTCCGGTCCGTCGCTCCAGGCGAAATATCTCCCTCAAAGGTCATGGCATCCGTAAATCGACAGCTCTTCCCTGACATCCGAGAAGATATGTTTATCAGCATGGCATACAGTGTTCTCGATGTAGTCACTGGTAAACTAACACTTTCACGTGCAGGACATGATCCCGCTCTCCTCTACCGTCGTGAAACCGGGCGTGTCGAACTTCTCCGATCCCCTGGTTTAGCTCTCGGGATTGACGGAGGCACGGTCTTTGAACGTGTCACGCGCGATCAGGAAATTACCCTGAAATCCGGAGATTGTGTCCTCTTCTATACGGATGGAGTGAAGGAGGCCATCGATGCCAATGATGAGGAGTTTGGCATGGAACGAATGTCCGAAACATTCCGCTTAGCCGCACCGATTGGAGCAGAGGCAGTGCTCGTTCGTATGCAGGAGGATTTAAAGCAATTCACGGGCGAAGGTCCGCAGATGGATGATATTACCCTTGTCGCTATTGAGAAACGCTAAAAAATCGCGGGCCAGCTAAGAGCAGATTTAGTCACTCAAACTCACCATAAAATCAATTAAAATTATGAAACGATTCGCTTTGATCTACCTCACTGCATTGACCTGCGCCCACGCAGAAGAAGCGAAATGGACGCCACTGTTTAACGGCAAAGACCTCACTGGATGGTCACCTAAATTCCGTGGCTGCGAAGCAGGCGAAAATTTCAAAAATACGTTTCGGGTCCAAGATGGTGTCATCAAAGTCGACTACTCAAACTACGAATCATGGGATAATCGCTTCGGTCATCTTTTCTTCGAAAAAAAATTCTCACACTACCGACTTCGTATGGAATACCGGTTTACAGGTGAGCAAATTGAAGGCGGTCCAGGGTGGGCACTTCGTAACAGTGGAATCATGATTCACAGTGAATCTCCTACAACGATGGAACTCGAACAGGATTTTCCAACTTCACTTGAAGTGCAACTGCTGGCCGGAAATGGTAAAGACGATCGCCAAACTGGCAATCTCTGCACACCAGGAACTCATGTTGTCATGGACAACAAACTCCGCACCGAGCACTGCATCACATCGGCATCCAAAACTTTTCATGGTGACCAGTGGGTCACGATTGAAGTTGAGGTGCGCGGCAACGAATCAATTAAACATTTGATCAACGGCGAGGAGGTGATGTCCTACTCCAAACCTCAACTTGGTGGAGACACGCATGCGGATGCCCTCGCAAAAGCTAATGGCAATAAATTTCTAGCTGAAGGCTACTTTTGTCTCCAGTCTGAAAGCCACCCCGTCGAGTTCCGAAAAATCGAAATTCAAGAGCTAAAACCTTAAATCGCCTATCTTTCCTAACTGGAGTTGCCTAAACCTATTTTTCCCCATGCAAATTAAATCCGCTGTCTTCAGCATGAGTGCGCGGAACATTCAGGCGGCTCCAGTTTGGAGTCGCCCAGAATTCGCATTCATAGGCCGTTCCAATGTGGGAAAGTCATCAATGATTAATAAGCTTTCCAACAAGGATGGCCTTGCGAAAGTTTCTGCAACCCCCGGGAAAACACAGCTCCTGAACTTCTTCATCATGAATGACTTTTGGAGTCTTGTCGATCTTCCAGGATATGGATATGCGAAAATCTCAAAAAGTGAGAAGATTAATTTTAACGAATCCGTAGGAGATTATCTGGAGCAACGTGAGAACCTCCAACGCGTTTTTGTCTTAATCGACTCCCGACTCGACCCTCAGATCATCGATATCGATTTTGTCCAATGG
>JBEGOB010000268.1:0-12431 GCA_041182265.1 Verrucomicrobiota bacterium
CAAGCACTCGTCAAAAATCGCAAAATTCGGGATCTCCCTGCTTCTCTTCAGCTTCATCCCGCAGGAATCCCCCGCAGCCGTCAGCGTCAGCCTGAAGCGACTCACCATCGCCAGCTCGTTCACAATACCCTCCAGCGAACTCAACAATCTGAGAGAAACCGAGATTCTCATCGCTGACATCGGCCTGAATGTCCAAGATCTGACTGAAACGCCGGAAAACGAAGTCGAGTGGACACTTCCGCTTCTTGAGGTCTCACGCTGCGCATTGCTTCCAACTCCCTGGCTTCTCATGGCCAACCTCACGACAGCGGAAGACCTTGGCATTTCTCCTCTCGCCACAAACTCAGCGCTGAACGCAACGCCCGTGCCTGAGCCACGCGCTTACTTTCTTTTCCTGCTCGGACTCTTGGTCATTTTCCTCCACCGGAACAAACCACACCCGCCCTCGCCGAAAAAACCGAACCGCTGAGAACGGCCACACCCACGGTCTTACGCCTTGCAGTCTGAGGCCTCGTGCATTCTGCTTCTCACCCGATGCCGAAAATCCGCGTTCTCTCCGATATTCTCGCCAGCCAAGTGGCCGCCGGCGAGGTCGTCGAGCGCCCGGCCTCCGTCGTCAAGGAATTGGTCGAAAACAGCATCGACGCCGGGGCGCGCGAAATCCGCGTGGACATCGACCGCGGCGGCTCTTCGCTCATCCGCGTCAGCGACGACGGCTGCGGCATGTCGCGCGAAGACGCACTGCTCTCGCTCGAAAGACACGCCACCAGCAAACTTCGCAGCTCCGGCGACCTCGCCGCCATCCTCACTCTCGGCTTCCGCGGCGAGGCCGTTCCCAGCATCGCCAGCGTCTCACACTTCCGCATCATCACGCGTGAAACAAACGCCGTCGCCGGAACTGAAATTTCCGTCGATGGCGGGAAAATTCGTGACGTCCGCGACGCAGGCTGCGCTCCAGGCACAGTGATCGAGGCCAAGTCACTCTTCTACAACATGCCCGCACGCCGGAAATTCCTTCGCGCGGAATCGACAGAGGCTGCCCATGTCGAACACCAACTTCGCCTGCACGCACTCGCCGCGCCCACCATCCGCTTCAGACTGAGACGCGACGATCGCGAGATTTTTGACCTCCCGCCCGCCGCAAAAGCCGTGGACCGCGTGCGTCACCTGCTAGGCCCCGACTTGTCACGGGAACTCATCACTCTGCCGCTCACCCACGGCAGCGGGATTTCCATCGAAGGGCACTTGCTCCCACCCTCCCACGCCAGAAAAGGCCGGCGGCATCAATTCGTCTTCCTCAACGGCCGCCCGGTGGAAGACGCCGTCATTTCACGCGCCCTTGCCGAAGGATTTCGCGGCGCGCTCCCGCCCGGCCTCTACCCCGCAGCTTGGTTGTGGATCGAGCTGGAACCCACCCTCGTGGATGTGAATGTCCATCCGGCAAAACGCGAAGTCCGTTTTCATCGGCCCCTAGACGTTCGCGACGCCATTCTCGAAGCAGTCACCGCCGGTCTTCGCCCCACTCCCCCAGAACCCACACACCCAGTCCATCCCCGCAACTTTTCGTGGGCCAATCCGCCTATTTCTCCGCCGATCCTCCCGCAAACGCACTCCGCGTTCCATGCCCCGCAACAGGAATTGCCAGAACTGCCTGATTGGAAAACCACCCCGTCCTCGAGCTCCGCACCTCAACCGGATTTCGCACAAATTTCACCGGACAGCCCTCCGTCCCCTCAAACTGAAGCATCCACCACAGCCCCAAACTTCCGGCAAATCGGCATGCTCCACGATCGCTTCGTCCTCCTTGAAAGCACCGATGGCTTGGTTCTCTTCGATCCGAAAGCCGCGTGGGATCGCATATATTACGAACAACTCCTCGGCAGCAGCGATCACGTTTTAGAAACCCAAGGACTGCTCATCCCAGTTCTAATCGAGCTCGATCCACGAGACTTGGATCTCGTCCTACGCGAGCGCATGGCTCTTCAAGACGCTGGCATCGAAGTCGAACCCTTCGGCGGTAACACCCTGCAAATCCGCAGCTTACCCGCCTGCTTAAGCATCGACGAACCTCGTGAATTTCTGAGTTCCCTGCTGGATGAGCTGCTCCATGATCCAGCCCCCGGCCCACGCTTCGCCCTCGACCGCCTCGCTAAAACCCTAGCAAAACGCGCATCATCCCGCGTCATTCCACGGCTCGCAGAGACTCAAAATCTACTCGCCCGCCTCTTCACCTGCGATCTTCCCTATTGCACCGCCGACGGGAAACCCACCCTCACCGAGTTCAGCCTCCGCGATCTCGACCGCCGCTTCGGCGTCTCCAACTGAAAGCCAGCTTGGCAGGTCATTGCATTCGGATTCCAAACCCACGATTGGGTTTCGCCGATTTTATTTTGAACTCATCGAGGACTTTATCAAAGCCCAAGCAGCACTTGTAGAACAGAGCGCCGCTTGATGAGGGCTGGTCGGCATAATTCTGCTAGATACGACCATAGATTCGCGCTTCAAACTCCGGACCGCTCTGAAACACGTTCAGACAACGCCGGATTCAAACCTCAAGCCAAAGCTCGTCGGCGAGGACGGGCCAACCCCTAACCACCGGCAAGGAAACGCTTGAGGAAATCTTTCACTTCAATGTCGGACACCGTTGATTGACCCATGAAAATTGGCGAAGCGCGCTAGCTTGATTGCCGTGAACTGGAGAGCAGGGTGAGGGAAAGATACAACAGCTTCATCTCTACGGGTTCTTATCCCCACGAACGGGACCGTCCGGAACCGGTTCGCCGAAGTCTGGAGTGCCATCGGGTTTCCAGCGGAGCACCTGCGCGCGAGTGGCGCGGTCGGGATTGTGGAGGGGCTCGCCGTTGATCTTTTCATAGCCGCGGCTGTGGTAAACAAAGATGTCAGTTTTACCATCCGGGCTGGTGGTGAAGCTATTGTGCCCCGGGCCGAACTGGCTGTGGACACTGCTGCTTTTGAAGACCGGCTCTGGGCTTTTTTTCCAAGAAGCGGGATCGAGCAGATCGGCATTTTCATCAGCCGTGAGCATGCCGAGGCAGTAGTTCGCATCCGTGGCGCTGGCGGAATAGGTGAGAAAGATACGACCATTCCGATGCAGTGTAATGGGGGCCTCATTGACGTTGTGGCCGTTGCGCTCCCACTGGAACTCGGGTCGTGTGATCTTGACCTGATTGCCACTGATCGACCACGGCGTGTCCATTTTTGCAATGAACACGCTGGTTCCACTCTCCTCTGGCACACTTTGAGCCCAAGTGAAATAGCGGGTACCCTTATGCTCGAAAACATTGCCATCGAGCGTGAATGAATCCCAATTCATCTTCATCTGCCCCTTCTCGACCCACTTGCCCTCGAAGGGGTTTGCGGAATCATTTTCCAAGACATACATGCGGATGTCCCAGATGGCTTCCGCACGGCCTGCGGCGAAATAAATATACCATTTACCATCGAGGAAATGAATCTCCGGAGCCCAAATGTGATGCCCCATCGCCCCCGTCTCATGCTTTCTCCACAGCACTTCCACCTTTGCCGTGGAGAGGCCACCAATGGACTTTGCGCGGCGGAGTTCGATACGGTCATTTTCTGGAACGGTGGCGGTCAAATAATACCAGCCATCCTTGTGCAGAAGGACGTGCGGGTCTGCGCGTTGTGGAATGATGGGATTGGTCCATGATTGGGCTTGGCAAAGGAACGTCATGTTCCAGACGAAAAATAATAGGAATTTCAAAGGTTTCATCGACTTAGTTGGAGATGTTTCTCAAGGAGATTTTCAATGACGGATCCAGAGCCCATGGGTCGGTTCTGTGCTCAATGCCTTCAGGCATCAACAGTCGCGGATGCGAGAAATAGACTGGATGGATAAAGACCGTTAAAAGAGTGATTAAAATCGGAGAAGGGAGGAAAGTATCTATCGTTGAAACTCGGGTGAAGCACTCAGAAGTGCTGGATTTAGGATCGCCATGAGAATAATTTAGACAACCTTTATGCGGTTAAAACGGTCTTGCACGCAAGCAGCCAAAGGTCATGAATGAGTCACTGTAGGCCATGACTGCAAGGGTTTGCTTTTGGGGTAAAGACCATTGAAAGAGCCGGTAATCGGACCGGGAAAGGAAAAAAGGTGGTGATCCATGATCGGAGCGACGTCCCGATCAAGCTCAGGCGCGGCACCCAGAAACGCTGAATTCAGGATCTCCGTGAGAAAAGCCTAGATCCCTTTTCTTCGGCTAGAATGACATGACCTGCAAGCAGCCAAAGGTCATGAATCAGTCACTGTAGGCTATGACTTCCAAAAATTGACTGTGGGGAATGGTGCCTGAAAGACCGAACAGCAAGACCGAAGGCGGGGAAAATGAACAGAACAGGTCTTTCTGTCGTAAAAAACCGTCCACTCCGGCAATCAGCCGCCACGCGAAATTTCAAAGCGATCTTCTGGCAATCAACAATGCTCAACATTTACCTAACGATACCGCATGAATCTCGATCGCTCACTGGCAAATGAATTTGGAAGTTTTGGCTCCAAAAATAAATTTCGCTAAAAGCGTGTTAGTCGCGAATTCCCCAAAGAACAACAAGCATTCTAGCAAGCATTCGCTGCCTGTCTTCAGCGATATTGCATACCGCAGAAGATCAGGCGGATCATTTCGCACCCTCGTGAGAAGCTAACTCTTCACCCATTCAACGTCACAGGCAAAAACTCAGTCGCATTTTCTTGGCTTCGATGGCCGAGAGCGAAGAATGAGGCAGGCGCGGGTTTGGAGGTGGATCGATCATCTCATGGATTGATAGAAACCGCGATCCGGTAAAAGACCCGAGAATTTCCGCCGGGCGTGATTGGAATGGAGATCCGACCGGATCCAGACGGCACTTGGGAATGAGTCGTCCAAGCGCTGGTAAGATCCGTGGAAACCTCTATCCGATAAAAGCGCCCTGTCACACGGTTGAATGAAATAGCGTTAGGTGTGATTGCAGCGTTCAATCGTGAAGCCGGATCATTGGGCGAGGTGCCGGAAATCCATTCACTTTCGTTGGACCACGCATCGCCATCTGGATCGGTGTTCGCTCCGGAAATGCTGGGATTGTTCCATGCAGTTCCAAAGTTTTCATACTGCCAGATTTGAAAAGGCGGTGCGGGAGTCCACACGAGATTCACTCCGGATGCGGAATGCGCGAGACTGAATGTGCCGAAGATCTGAGAGGCGCGACCGAGTGAATCGGTGGGATTGGGTCCGAGAGAAAAAGTGCCACTGAGCGCGCTGGCGGATAGAACCGACCATTCGCGTGGTTCGCGCCAGAAGGGATGAAGGAAATCCACGGCTGTGGCTGGTGAATTCCCGACCAGATCGATGCGTGCGGCAGCTTCAATAGTGACGGTTTCCGCTTGGATGGAATCTGAACTTGGCGACTGACCGCCAAGCTCGATGCGAAGGCTCGACGTACTTTGATAGACTAACGGTGCCGTGAATTTCTGACTGCCCAAGCCGTCGCCAGGGGCGTGGATACCACCGATGGTGACCGCACCGGCGATTTCTCCCGTGCCTGCGAGCGTTGCGCCGGCTAGGACCGTAAGAGTCGAGAACGGGAGTGGACTCTGAATTTTCAGCGTTCCTTGTTGGATATTGACAGGTCCGGTGAATGCATGATTTCCGGATAGAGTCCAGGTGCCTGAGCCACTCTTGATCAAGCCCACAATTCCGCTGCCGTCGCTGATCGCGCCAGTCATGATGCCCTCACCCGCGCCACGGAGGGTAAAATTGCGACTGCCGGTGGCACCTGAGCTGAAATTTCCTGATAGCTCGAGAGAGTCGGAAGCGCAGTTAAAACCATAGATGCTCCCGCCGGTGGAAAAAGAAACATTTCCTCCGAAAGTGTTGGCTCCCGAGACACTGACGATCGCATCGGTATTGCTGGAGCGCGCATTGATAGAAACCGTCTTGCCACTGAGGACGGAGATGCCGCCCGTGAGTTCGACTCTGCCGCTGGAGCTATTTGCGGTGCTGATGGTGAGCCCACCGGAGCCGAAAGCCGCACTGTTTGAGACCTTGAGGATGGCGCTGTTAGAGACCGTGGTGGCAGATTGCGCGCCCGCTCCAGTTTTCACAAGTTCACCGGCGCTGGTGCTTAGAGGACCGATGAAGGAATCATTGCCGAGGAGTTCCAAGCGGCCGCTGCCGGATTTTGAAATGGCTCCGAAGCCGCTGATGCCTTGACTGACTTGGATGAGACGGCCGGTGTTGACACTCCACGGGGCCGACTCGTCGATTTCCACAGGAGCTGTGAGATAGAGATTGCGCGAGGCGCTCGCGAGATCGACACCGGCGAGGCCAAGTGTGAGCTTCGCCGTTCCGCCGATGGTGACGTCGCCACCAGGCTGAGTGATGCGGAGTCCGCCCAGTGAGACGGGTTCTCCGAGTTGGACCGAGTTCTGAGAGGTCACGGTGGAGTCCCAGACGGCTTGATCATTGGTGCCGGGTATTGTCGAGGTTTGCCAACTGGAATTGAGAGCGAGATTGAGAGCATTGTTTGCTTTTACGATGGGTAAGATCGTGGTGCGTTCCACTTGGAGATTGAAACTTTGCGTGCGGGTCGCAGAGCCATCGCTGACAGAGACCGATATCATCGTGCTGCCCCATTTCCCAGCGGTGGGCTTGAGCCTGATCCAACGTTGCACGCCGTTTTGACCGAGGCTGATATTGGCATTGGGCACGAGATCTGTGTTCGAAGATGTCGCAGTGATGGTTAGAGAGGTGGATGGCGTTTCCGCATCGCCACACGTGAACCAGAGCGGGCCAAATGGGAGCGCTTCGCGCGTGATTTGTGGGATCGGATTGAGAGCGAGCGTGGGCGGCGTGTTGCCGACGTTTCCAGACTCGAATGAAATGACGTCCAGTGCATGATCCACGCCTTCGTGGGGCAGGGCCTCCACCACGAGTTTCAGCGCACCGGGTGTGCCGATGGGCGTGACGGTCATGGTGATTTCATGCTGGGTTCCGGGCATCCAGCGTTCGTCACCGACGAGGACTTTGCCATTTCCCGAAAGCACGTCGTTCGAGATATTTTGGCCGCCCTGGGTGAAGGTGATCGACCAACTTTGCGGGTCGCCATAGGCCCGTGCGCGGAGGACGCCGGCGTAGTCGAGCCAAGGGCTGGTGTTGTTAAAACGGAGCGTGTAAGTGCGGCTGGCGTTGGTGGATAAAGTGATGACCTGAGAGGAATCTGCGAGAGTGGGCGATGTCAGGCCTGCTGCGTGGTTCGTGCCGCTGCGGAAGGCGCTGAGGTCAAGAGTGCCGGGTTCACCGTCGCGGTGTTTCAGCAGCCAATACGCGAGGCCGGTGATGGTTGTGGCCGCTTGATCTACACCGTTGACCGTGACTTTTTCCGGGGTGAGATCGACAGGGCGGAGGCCGTAGAGAGCGATGCCATACACGTCCGGCTCGTGCCCATTGTCCTCCATGGCGCGGACGGTGGCTTGAGTGTCGGCGAGGAGTGCAGCGTTGTAACTGTTGTTTGGAGAGATGAGATAATTGAACTTTTTACCATTTGCGACCGTCCAGTCGCGCATGTCATAAATGCTTTGGCGGTAGGCTGGGGCCTCGTTGACAAACAGATAGACAGGTGCATCCACGCCGCCGCCGGCGCAAGCGGGGACGAGCATGTTAGCACGAGCGTAATCGCGGATCGGGTCATTCCAGCCGAGAGGCGTGTCATCCAGGCGGTGGGGAGCAAGCATTTGATAGGACGGTGCGCCTTCCGCAGCATTGTTGCGAACGAGTTGGCGCCAGACGGCGAGATTGGTGGAGGGGCGGTTGACGAAAGCGGCGACGGGCGTGAGCTCGAGCGCGGTCATGCGTTTGAGGTTCCCGACGTCGCCAGTGGTGGATCCGCTGCCCATATCGCCCTCGACCATGGCGAAGCGGTTGGTGAAGTGACGGGTGTAGAGAGTTTCCTGGGCGTCATCGAGTTCTTGGAAGCCGACCGGATGGTGATAAAGCCCGTTTGCGTGATCTGCGACGAAAGACCACTGCGCGCGGTCGAGCATTTGGTTGAGGTAGTAGGCTGAGCCCGGATAGACCTCGTAATTGACGGCGAGGGCGGATTGAAACATCCCGAATTGTGAGAAAATGAGCGCAAGCGTGGCGGCGCGGTGTTGGCAGGAAGAAGTGCGGCGCGACTTGGGTTTTGCGATGGAATCCATTTCACGTCGATGCTGGCACGAGGTGAATCGGTGGGCAAAACCGCATTTACGGGAGGCGCGCGCCGTGGAAATCTTGAGGATCGTTTGGCGGAAGATTGTGCGTTATCGTGCTGGCAGACTTGGGAATGAGACTTTAGTTTGTCATTTAAACATGGAAACGGAAGCGGAAGCGGATCGGAAGCGTTTGAAAATTGAGCCACTTCTCGGGGGTGCCGCCTTGTTATTGCTGTTGGTCGGTTGTTTTTTCGTCTTGAGGCCGTTCATGTCCGCGCTGACGTGGGCGATTATTCTGACGTATGCCTTGTATCCACTGCAGCGTCAATTCACGCGCTGGTTCCGCGGCTCGCGCACCTTGGCGGCGTGTTTTGTGACCTTGACGATGAGTGCGGTCTTGTCCGGGCCGATTGTTTGGATTGGTTTCAGTTTGGCGCAAGATGGTAAGGATTTGGCGATTGAGACGCGGGAATGGTTCATGGCAGCGCCCGATCAGGCACCGTCGTGGATTTCCCAAATGCCCTTGGTGGGTGGCCAGCTTGAGGGGTATTGGGCGGGATTTGCGGAGGACAGGAAGCGTTGGATGGACCAACTTGACAAAGAGGTCAAAGGAGCGCCGCGGCCGAAATTGGTGGTTGAGGATGAAAAGGATTTCACCGTCAAGGCCGCCCCTCCCCTGTTGGATCCTGGTAACGAGGGCGAGGAGACGCCCGAAGCTGCGCAAGTGACGAGCACGCCGCATGTGGTGGTCCTGCTTGGGCGATTTTTATCCTGGGCGAGGTATTGGCTGATTGATCTAGGACTGGCTGTGGGACAAGGAGTTGCACAAGTCCTCGTGAGCGCGTTTCTTGCGTTTTTCCTGCTGCGTGATGCGCCGGTTTTGGCCGAGCGCCTACGCGTAGGGGTGGACCGTCTGGCGGGTGGGCGCGGCCAGTACTTGATCAAAGTGGCGGGAGATACCGTGCGCGGCGTGATTTCTGGGATTTTGGGCACGGCAATTGCGCAGGGCGGTGTGGCAGTGCTTGGGTTCTGGATCGCTGGCGTACCTGGCGCAATGCTGCTCGGAGTTTTAACCTTCTTTTTCGCAGTGGTGCCGTTTGGTCCACCGCTGATTTGGATTCCTGCGGCGATCTGGCTTTTCTCGGAATCCACGCCTGGGTGGGGAATTTTCATGTGCTTGTGGGGCGCTCTGGCGATCAGCAGCGTGGACAATATTTTGCGGCCTTATTTGATCAGCCAGGGCAGCAAAATGCCTTTTGTGCTGATTTTCTGCGGCGTGATCGGCGGTGCTTTTGCATTTGGGTTGGTGGGTGTTTTCCTCGGACCCACCTTGCTGGCGGTGGTGTTCCGCTTGATCGAAGAGTGGTCCTCGAATCCGGCAAAATTTGAAGATGGCAGTTCGGAGTTGCGGAATGAGGCAGCATCGGAGACACCGACGCATGGCTGTGAGTCCGTTGGCGCTGGGTAAAGTGTTGGAGAATTTCGAACGCAACTTCGTCGAGCGAGGCGAGTTGGGTGCGTCGGTGAGCGTCTGGTGGGCTGGCGTGGAGTTGATTTCCGAGGGGGCGGGATGGTGCGAAAAAGAGCACCAACGTGCGTGGACTGCGGATACCTTGGTGCCGGTCTATTCGGCGACAAAGGTGCCTGCGGCGGCCTGCTTGTTGCTGGCCTTGGAGCGACATGGCTTATCCGAGGCGACCTTGGTGCGCGAGGTTTGGCCGAAATTTCCAGTGCCAGAGGCGAAATTTTCGCATCTCCTGTCGCATCAATGCGGGCTTGCGGCGCTTGATCAGCCAGCGAGCCTTTTAGAACACTCTGAGATCGTCGCGGCGATCGAAGCGCAGGCCCCGGAGTGGAATTTAGGAGACGGGCACGGCTACCATCCGCGGACTTTTGGCGCGCTCGTCGAGGAGCCGTTGCGGCGCTTGACCGGGATGCGCTTGGGCGATTGGTGGCGCCGGGAAATCGCCGAGCCGCTTGGCCTGGATTTTTGGATCGGTTTGCCCGAGGCCGAATGGGCGCGGGTGGCACGACTTTACCCAGGCAAGGTTGGAAAAATCGATTTCCGCGATGGATTTCATCGGGAATTGACCACGCCAGGAACCTTGACGAGACGTGCCTTTTCATCGCCGCAAGGGCTGCACGCCGTGCAAGAAATGAACCAATCCCTGGCGTGGGCGGCGGGCCTCCCAGCGATGGGCGGAGTGGGAACGGCATCGGCCTTGGGGAAATTTTATCAAGCGGCGATCGGCGCGATTTCCAGCCCGCTCACGGAGGGGGTTCAGCGTGCTTTGGCGACGCTGCAAAGTTCGGGCGACGACCGAGTTTTACTGCGGCCGACGGCGTTTACGTGCGGTGCGCAGCAAGACCCGGTGGGAGCTGACGGGCGGAAAATCCGTCGGCTTTACGGGCCATCGACCCGCGCATTTGGCCACCCTGGCGCGGGCGGCAGTCATGCATTTGGAGATCCGGAGAGCGGAATTTCCTTCGCGTATGTCATGAATCAAATGGAGTTGGACGTCTTGCCCGGGGTGAAGTGCGTGGAGCTGGTGGACGCACTTTTTTCCGAACTGTGAGTCGCGAGCGCGGGGCATCGCCGCTTGACCGACTCCTCGCGTTGAATTCATGCTGCGGCTCATGCGCATTCTCACCGGCCTTCAACCCAGCGGTAAACTTCATGTCGGAAATTTTTTCGGTGCGATGGAGCCGGCAGTTCGTCTTCAGGATGAGGGAGAAGCGTTTTATTTCATTGCGGATTACCATGCGATGACCTCGTCGCAGAACCCCGCCGCCTTGCGGGAAAATGTGCGTGAACTGGCGATCGATTTCCTCGCGTGTGGCTTGAATCCCGAGCGCGCGGTTTTTTTCCGTCAGAGCGCGGTGCCGGAAGTGAACGAACTGGCGTGGATTTTATCGACGATTTGTCCGATGAGCCTGTTGGCGAAGTGCCATTCGTATAAGGACAAAACGGCGCAGGGCATCGCGGCAAACCACGGGCTTTTCGCGTATCCCGTGTTGATGGCGGCGGATATTTTGCTGTATGACTCGAACAAAGTGCCGGTGGGCAAGGACCAGAAGCAGCACTTGGAAGTCACGCGGGATTTGGCCGTAAAATTGAACGAAACCTACGGAGCAGGCACCGTGATCCTCCCCGAGCCGATCATTCGCGAGGACACCGCCTTGGTGATCGGGCTGGACGGGCAGAAGATGAGCAAGAGCTACAACAACACCTTGCCCCTGTTCGGAGAGGAAAAGCCCCTGAAGAAATTGATCATGAAAATCACCACCGACTCGACACCGGTGGAGGCACCCAAAGCGACTGAGGGATCGACGATATTGGCTCTGTATCAACTGTTTGCGAGTGCGAGTGACTACGCCGCGATGGTGGCGGATCATGAGCGTGGAGGTGTGGGTTACGGGGATTTGAAAAAACGCCTGGCCGAGGCGTATTGGGATTATTTCGCGCCGATGCGTGCGCGGCGTGAAGAGATTTTGAGAGATCCAGGCTATGTGGACAGCGTGTTGGCGACAGGCGCCTTGCGTGCGCGTGAGGAGGCGGGCAAAGTGCTGGCTCGGGTGCGTCGGGCCGTCGGGCTAATTTGAGATCGGATAAAAATTTGAGGATAGGCGAGCGCATCCGACCAATGAGCGCTTGCCATCGTGGCGGCGCTCGGGAATGTTCCGCGCGTCGTGCCTGCTGAGCGTCGCCAGCCAATCTGGCTTATTCCAAACTTGTTGAGCCTTGATGCTCCGCTGGTTGCGGTTGCTTGGCTGTATATCTTTGCGAAAACGTGGCGCGTGGATTACTTGCCGTGGGCCGCATACGCATCGCTCGGCTTGGTGGTTTGGGTGATTTACGTGGTGGATCGTTTGTTGGATGTCGCGGCGGGTGGAACAAAAGGAGTTCTTGCTGCACGGCACGAGTTCCATGGCACGCATCGCCGTCTTTTTGGGATCGGAGCTGTTCTGGCAGGTTTACTCGCGGCTGGCTTGGTGATTTCCGGCTTGCCGCTCACGATCTACGGTTACGGCATCGTGGGTGGCGTCATGGTGTTGGGTTTCTTCAGCTTAGCGATTTTTTCACCCGCCGACCGCAATGAATTGCCCTACACGAAAAACATCCTCGCTGGGCTGTCGTTTGCGTATGGAACTGCGTTTTTGGCACATGCCTACACGCCTTCAAATCTTTACAATCTTGTCAGATCGCCCGAGCTCGTTTGCTTCGCGGTGC
>JBEGOB010000269.1:0-4673 GCA_041182265.1 Verrucomicrobiota bacterium
GAGAAGTCCCCTTGGGGATTTAGGGGGAAACAAATGGGGTCGAGCTGCCTCAGCTCGGCGGGGTTTGGGGCGGCAGCCCCATCATTCGTGCCGGGCTATCCAGAGTTCGGGCTAGACACATTTTCCCCGAAAATCCTCCTCTTCCACGGGTCATTTTAATTGTCGTCGCACAGTTCAGGGTGGGCTGCAGGCGGCGGGATCTCCTGGGCATGGGGCGGTGACGAGGCTTTGAAAGTGCGCCACACAGTCATCGACGTTGGACGGCAGCGATAAGAGAGTCCGCAGATCCTTGCCAAGCATGACAGCGAGCTTCTTGAGCTTGATGGTTAGACTCTTGTCGGGCTCGAGCGCCTCGGGTGGATTGCCGGAAAGCAGGTGCCAGACCTGCACCAGCAATTTGCGGGCCACAGCCGTCACCGCAATGTTGCGCTGGCCCTTGCGGGCAAAGAGCTTCCATCCCCATTTGCCCAGCGGGGTGTTTTTGCCCGTGCGCAGCACGGCGTGCGCACCTTGGACGAGCAGGTGGCGCATGTCTCCCCGGCCGCGCTTGCCAACACCGAGTTTGATATTTTTGCCCCGCCCGCTTTCGCGCTGACCGGGATTGAGGCCGATGTAGGCCACGAGCTTTTCGGGCCGTTCGAAGCGCCGCACATCACCGATGATGGCCAATAAGGCAAACGCGTTGATCTGCCCGATACCCAGCAGTTTCATACAACGCAACATCAGCGGTTCGGCGCTAATCTGCCGTCCAATGAGTCGTCGCAGCGCCGTGCTGCGGGTGCTTTGGTAGGCTAGGTTGTGAAAATAGTCGTCCAGCAAATCGCGTTGCAGGAGAGTCCAGTCACGTTGGGCGAGAACCCAGGTTTTGGTCTTCTCGCTGTCGAGCGTCTTGCTGCCGGTGCGGATGGTGAACTGGTTGAGATAGCCTTTGAGCGTGTTGATAGCAGCCGTGCGGTCCTCGACGGCCTTGGTGTAGGCGTGGAGCAGTTCGCGGCGTTCTCGGGTGACAGGATCGGGCACCCAGACACAGGGGGCGTTGCCTTGGAAATAGACCAGCGCGATGCGTGCTGCTGCCATCTTGTCGTTGTCGGCGTAGGTCTTGGCGTGTTTGCCGACGTGGGCGCTTTCCATGACCACGGCACGCAGGCCTAGAGCGAGCAGGCGTTGGTGGAGTTCGAAGCTGTTGGCGCTGGCTTCCATGAGGAAAAGATCGTCGCGGGTGAACTCTCTGGCAGCCCAATCCAAGAGCTTTTTGAGGCTCATGTCGGGATGGGTTGAGAGCTTGCAGGCGTCGTGCGGAGTGGTGCCTCTGAAAACCGCTGCGGTGAAGGTGTCCGGGTGGCAGTCTAGGCCGATCACCCGGCCTTTTGACGGTGGTGGAGGAGCAAGATAGCTCTCGGTGCCTTCGGTCCGCCCTTCTCCGGGTGGTCTTGGCTTTTTTGATTCTTTTGGTGTGTTGGTTTGTTTTTTCATGGTCGTTCTCCGATGTTCCGGTTAAGGATGGAGGCAACTGGCGCGGGCAGCCGTTCGGTTCAGTCCAACGGACGGAAGGTTGCAGTCAGGCATTCGGGGTCTTGCGCCCCACGATGGTGCTTTCCGCCAAGGTTCAATCACGGAGAGGAGTAGTGAACTCAGTGCAATCATCGAACCTTTTGGACCTTCGGCCACCCGTGCATGTTGCAAGCACTCACGGGGTCCGCAGGGACGTTGAACCAAACCTTGCGGTCTGCCCAGCGCCAGTTGCTGAATGACTTCATGCCATCACAGAGAACACGGAATGAAGATGGGTGGATCTGGTGGGGCGCGGTGGCGCTTTTTTCGAATCTGTGCACTCGGTGCGATCGGTGGTTGAGACGTATTTTCTGTCGGATGGGTCGGGATGAAGAGGAAGAGTTTAACCACAGATTGCACAGAGAGCACGGAATGAAGATAGGTGGATCTGGTGTGGCGCGGTGGCGCTTTTTTCGAATCTGTGAACTCGGTGCAATCGGTGGTTGAGACGTATTTTCTGTCGGATGGGTCGGGATGAAGAGGAAGATTTTTTGAACTGCAGACGAGTCGGATGGACGCAGATGGGGTGATTTGAGATTTGAGATTTCCTCAGGCTTTTGTGGCTTGGATGAGTGGGGTTGCGAAGTTTTTGACGGCTTGGGCGGGATTATCTAGGTTGAGTTCGACTTGTTTGACGATGGCGGATCCGACGATGACGCCGTCGGCGACGGCGGCGACGGCGGCGGCTTGGTCAGGGGTGGTGATGCCGAAGCCGATGCAGATGGGGGTGTCGGTGTGTTGGCGGACGGCGGCGACGAGTTCTGCGAGATTGGTGGAAAGGGTGCCGTGTGCGCCGGTGACGCCGGTGCGTGAGAGGAGGTAGATGAAGCCTTCTGAGGATTCGGCGAGCTTTTTGACGCGCTCGGGCGGGGTGGTGGGAGCGATGAGGCGGATGTGTTTGAGGCCGGCTCCGACGGCTAGATCTTGGTTGAGGGCGGCTTCGTCTGGCGGGAGGTCGAGGAGGAGGATGCCGTCGGCTCCGGCGGCGGCGGCGTCGCGGTGGAAGTTCTCGAAGCCGTAGGTGAAGATCGGGTTGAGGTAGGTGAAGAGAACGATGGGAGTTTCGTGGGTTTCGCGAAATTTCCGGATGAGTTCGATGGCGTGGTGGGTGGTCATGCCGCCTTTGATGGCGCGGTCTGCGGCGAGTTGGTTGACGATGCCGTCGGCGAGGGGATCGGAGAAGGGGAGTCCGAGTTCGATGATGTCGGCACCGGAGTCGGCGAGGGTGGTGATGATTTCGAGGGATTTTTCGAAATTGGGATCGCCAGCGGCGACGTAGGCGATGAAAGCTTTTTGGCCGTTTTCACGGAGGCGGGCGAAGGTTGCGTCGATGCGATTGGGCATGGGAAAAGGATTTGTGAGGTGAGTCGAGGTGGTGGGCAGGGGTCAAGCTTGGGATCTTGCGAGTGATTCGCAAGACTTGATGTCGAGCTTTCCAGAGGCGAGAACGGGGATCTCGGAGACGGGGATGATGCGTTTGGGGCACCAGAGAGAGGAGACGCCTTCGTCGAGGAGCTTGTAGCGGAGGTCGATGCATTCTTGTTCGAGGGCGAGGCCGGCGATGGTGGAGAGCATGAGGATGGCTTCGCCTTTTTGTTCGTCGGGGACGCCGACGACGGCGATGCGGCGCTCGGATTCTGAGTCGAGGCCGAGGACCTTGTTGATGGCGGCTTCGACGGTTTCGTGGGGGACCATTTCGCCGGCGATTTTGGAGAAGCGTGAGATGCGGCCTTCGATGTGTAGGAATCCGTCGTCATCGACGCGGCCGACGTCGCCGGTGCGGAACCAGTGGTCGGGGGTGAGGACTTCGGCGGATTTTTCGGGTTGGCCGAGGTATCCGGAGAAGACATTGGGGCCTTTGAGCCAGATCATGCCTTGGCGGTTGATGGGGAGTGCTTCGTCGGAGGCGGGGTCGGTGATTTTGATGGCCATGCCTGGGAGCATTTGTCCGACGGATCCATTTTTGGAAGAGGGGATGGAGATGGAGTCAGGTGAGGAGGGTGGGTTGGGGAGATTGACGTTGGTTGCGGGGGATGTTTCGGTGAGGCCGTAGCCTTCTTGGGGGCGGATGCCGAATTTTTCCTCGAAGGCGTTGGCGAGGGATTGAGGGAGTTTTTCCGCGCCGGTGACGACCAATTTCAGGGATGAGAGTTGTGCGGGTTCGATGCGTTTCATGTAGCCGCGGAGGAACGTGGGAGTGGCGAGGAAGACGTCCACTTGGTGGAGGGCGATGAGTTCCGCGAGGCGTTTGGTTTCGAGGGGGCTGGGGTAGGTGACGAGATTGATGCCCTCGATGATGGGGAACCAGAGGGTGACGGTGCAGCCGAAGGAGTGGAAGAGTGGGAGGCAGCCGAGGATGGATGCGTTGGGTGCGAGGTCGAGGCGTGTTCCGAATTGGCAGACGTTGGCGAGGACGTTGCGGTGGCTGAGGACGACGCCTTTGGGTTCGCCGGAGGAGCCGGAGGTGAAGAGGAGTGTGGCTTCGGCGTCGCCAGAGTGTTTTTTCAGGCCGAGGATCGAGCCGAGGATGGAGGTGGGGAGGATTTTGGAGAGGATGGCCCAGGAGATGATTTTTTTCTTCAGGGTGGGGAGGACGCGCTCGATGAAGATCAGGTCGCGGTTGGGTGGCCAGGGGAAGGAGGAGATTTTGCGGACGAAGGGGTCGGCGGTGATGAAGCGGTCGATATTGGCTTGTCGGATGGACGAGTTGATCGCGTCGTGTCCGGCGGTGAAGTTGAGGTTGACCGGGATTTTTCCGGCGAGGATGACGGCGAGATTGGCGATGAGGCCGGCTTTTCCGGGGGGGAGGACGATGGCGACGCGGCGTTTGTCGGTTTCCTTGCGGATGAATCTGGAGAAGGCGAGGGAGGCGGCGAGGATTTTGTCGAAGCGGAGTTCCGAGTCGTCCGAGCCGTCGAAGATGCGTTTTTTCGAGCCATGGCGTTTCAGTCCGGCGAGGAGTGCCATGGCGAGCGAGGACTTGAGGATCGAGCGGGTCGAGAAAGCTTCCTCGTGGGCTTCGAGGAGAGATTGGAGGAATGTTGCGGGGGATGCGTCATGGGCGGAGATGGGATTTCCGATGGAGATGACGGCGTTGGGGAGGGAGGAGCGGCGCTCGATGC
>JBEGOB010000270.1:0-9897 GCA_041182265.1 Verrucomicrobiota bacterium
TAGCCTCCTCCGCCGTCTTCCCGCGCAGAAGTTCCGTCGCCATGGACGCCACAGCGATCGCCGTTTGGCAGCCAAAAGCTTGAAACGAAGCGCGGTCGATGACTCGCTTGCCGTCTTTTTCCGTAAATTTCAGCCACATCCGCAACATATCGCCGCATTCCGGCGAGCCGACGGTGCCGACCGCATCCGCATTCGGAATTTCCCCCTGGTTTTGAGGATTTGCGAGAGCTTCCTGCACTTTGGTTTCAAATGAACTCATGGGAAAAAGGGCCATTTCCACCGGACTCCCGGCGTTTCGAGGCTGGCGCACCCTACGAAGCAGCCCACGCAAGATCAAGCCCGGGTCTCACATCCATGGATTTTGCCTTGGAATCCGTATGAATCACCATGCCGCACCCGTAAAGCGTCGGTGTGATTCGCATTCTAAAGTGGCTCGGACCGTGCATGACATTTGTCGCAACGGCATTTGCAGGAAATTTGACAGAAACACCCCATCCACGGCTTTGGTTTCCGAAATCCGCAGAAGCCGGGCTGCACCAACGCCTCGCCAAGGACCCCTTGGCCGCGGAACTCCACAAGACCCTACTCCGCCAAGCGGAAAAAATGCTCACCGCACGCACCTGCATTTACCAAATTCCAGACGGCCGCCGCCTGCTCATGGAATCGCGCCTCGCCCTCAGCCAGATCCTCCACACCGCATGGGCGTGGCGCTGCACCGGCGACGAACGCTTCCGCCAACGCTGCACCAAGGAACTCGAGGCTGCCTGCTCCCTCAAGGACTGGAACCCAAGTCACTTCCTCGACACCGCTGAAATGGCAAGCGCCGTCGCTATCGGATACGACTGGCTCTATCCCAGCCTCACCCGCCAACAACGCGAAATGTGTGAACGCGCCATCCTCGAAAAGGCACTCAAACCCGCACAATCCGGCTACGAAAAACGAGCCTTTTGGACCCAACCCAAAAACAACTGGGCCCAAGTCTGCGGCGGCGGCATCGCACTTGCTGCTGCCGCCATCGCCGAAGTCGAGCCCGCACTCGCTGAGTCACTCTTTGAAAAAGGTGCCAATCTCGTGAACGCCTGCCACGCATTCTATCAACCGGACGGCATGTATCCAGAAGGCCCCGCCTACTGGCAATACGGCACAAACTACCACGTCATGTTCCTCGCGGGAGCCGAGCAACTTGGCCGCGCCATCCCCGCTGACCCCATCCTCAAAAAAGCCGGAGACGCCATCATGCACCTCAACGGCAGCAGCGGACAAACCTTCAATTTCGCCGACGGAAACCCGAAAAGTGAACCGCTCTCACCGGCCCAAGCTTGGATCGCCACCCAATACCAAGACGCCACCCAAGCCCAACGATTCCGGGATCTCCTCAGCGACGCACTCGCAGCCGGCAAAGGAAATGTGCCAAGCGCACGCTACGGCCCACTCGCCGTCCTTTGGCTGCCACCCGCGCCCGCCAAAATCAAGCATCCCACCGCCGCCGTCTTTCGCGGCGAGCAATCGATGGCACTGTTCCGCACCGCATGGACCAAACAGGCACCGTGGCTCGCCATCAAAGGTGGCACCGCCGCCGCCAACCACGGCCACATGGACGTCGGCACCTTCACCTACGACGCTCACGGCATCCGCTGGATCCATGATCCCGGCATGGAAAACTACAACCTCCCCGCCTATTTCGGAGCCAAGCGATGGACGTATTTCCGCCTGCAAAACCGCTCTCACAGCACCTTGGAAATCGCTGGAAAACTCCAAAACCCCAATGCGAAACCCAGCCCCATCCTCTCATCCACCCTCACCGGAAATCCGCTCGCCGCCACCTTCGACCTCTCAGACGCCTACGCAGACTCCGCCGCCAAAGTCATCCGCAGCGCCCGCTTCGACTCACGCTCAGGCACTTGCCGCATTGAGGACCAAATCACCCACCCACTTGGCGACGTCACTTGGCGCGCCATCATCAGCACCCAAGCGGAAATTCGCGGCACCGACGTCATCCTCCGCGCCGGCGACCAGCAAATCACCCTGCGCCGCATTTCCGAATCCGGCGTCTGGAGCATCACGGATCTCACCCCACCCACGCCCGAGGAAAACCCAAACACCGGACTCCAAGCCCTCACTCTCACCGTCCCACAGGCCGCCCAAACTTCGATCATCGTCGAAATCCGCCCCTGAGGAAAATTTTCACCGCACCATGAATTTGCGGCCGCGTCCAGACTCCCAAGCCGCCTGCACGCTGGTGTAAAGCGCCGTTAAATCCTGTTCCGTGAGCACACGATACTCAACCGACCTCGCGTGCGTCGTCCCCGGATACGTTTTCACCACCATGTTTTGCAAATCAGAACCCACCGCCTGCGCGCCGCGGTTCACCAATTCACGCGCACGGCTCGTCGCCTGCGACGTCACATTCCCCGGCGCTCCCTCCGTCGCCGGCGTGATGAAATAAAACCGCGCCAACACTTGCCCCACGGTGTCCACCGTCACCTCATCCACGATGATCGCCCCATCCAACAAAAATTTATGCCGACTCACCGAGCTGATTTGATCCAGCGCCACCATGTAATGCCCACCGCTCAAAGTCGCCTGCCAAAACCGATGTGGCCCGCTCACTTCCGTGGTTTTTGAGGATTTCTCGTCGTCCTTGTCCTTCTCAGATGCCACATCCTCCGCTTCCTGAGCCGGCAAATGAAGCGTGCATGCGAACAATCCGGCGCCGACGATCAACAAGGTTTTTCTCAACATGTCGGCACGTTGACAGCTTCACCCGCGTTTGGCCAGCCCCGGCGATTAAGTATTTGTCATGACGCTCACAACCCCTCAAGTTCCTGCCATGATACGTTACCGTGCAAACGTCGCGGCATTGGTGGTGAACCCGGTGGGGAACCTGCTGATTTGCGAACGCTCCACTCTTCCCGGTGCCTGGCAATTCCCGCAAGGCGGCGTGGATGCTGGCGAATCGCTCGAGCAAGCACTCTACCGCGAAGTTTCCGAAGAAGTCGGCCTCCTCGCACAACACTACAAAATCATCGAACAACGCGCTGGATACCGCTACCTCTACCCCGAAGAAGTCCGCCGCAAAAAACTCCGCAAACACGGAAATCACGGCCAGGAACAAACTTACTTCCTCTGCCACCTCCAGCCCGGCGCGCCACCCATCAACGTCAACCAACGCCCACGCGAATTCCGCGCCTACCGCTGGATCCTCCCGGAAGAGTTCGATCTCGACTGGCTCCCAGCCTTCAAACGCCACGTTTACCGCGACGTCATGCGCGATTTCTTTGAAATTTCCCTCTAGCCAAGCGCTCGCCACCCTCGCGGCCACACCCCGCGCTTGCAGTCCACGCCGCATCCCGCTACCACCGTCCCGTGGCCGCGAAAGCAAAAAATTCTCCCAGCAAATCCGGAAACTTTTTCGCAGTAGTCGGCAGCGACGAGGGACTGGTCCGCGAAAAAGCGCTCGCCCTTTACAACAAACTCACCGGCGGCACCGACGACGGATTCACTCACGAGACGATCGACGGCATCGCGGATAATTCCGACTCCGCCTTCGAAATTTGCGCCTCCACCATCCAAGCACTGCTCACCATCCCCATGTTCGGCGGGGATAAAGTCGTCTGGCTCCGCAACGCCAATTTCCTTGCCGACAACGTCACCGGTCGCTCACAACGCACGGAATCCGGCGTGGAAAATCTCCGCACCACCCTCGAACGCGGCATCCCAGATGGCGTCACATTCCTCCTCACCGCCCAAGGCGTGGACAAGCGCCGCGCCTTCTGGAAATACATCGAAAAGGCCGCCGACGTCCAAGTCCATGACCGCATCGACACCGGACGCGACGGATGGGAAGAACAAGTCGCCACGCTCGTCAACTCACACGCCAAAGCCCTTGGCCTCCGCTTCGAGCGCCACGCCCTCGCCCTTTTCGTCATGCTCGCCGGTGAGCAGTCCCAACAAATCGGCAACGAACTGGAAAAGCTCGATCTCTACCTCGGCCCTGAGCGCCGCGAAGTCACCGAGGACGACGTCCGCCTGCTCGTCCCACTCAGCCGCGCCGCCGTCGTCTTTGAAATCGGCAAAGCCATCCAACAAGGCAACGCCGCCCGCGCTATCCAACTGATTGACCAGCAACTTGAAGCGGAGGAATCCGCGATCGGAATCATGCGCGCTTCGATCATCAACGTCGTCCGCAATCTCTTCATGGCGCGACTCATCATGGATCAGTTCAAAGTCCCAACCGGCAACTACAATGCCTTCGCCGGCGGCCTCAACCGCCTCCCTCAAGCGGACCGCGCCTGGCTACCCCAGAAAAAAGATGGCTCCGGCGTGAATGTTTTTCCCATCTTCCTCGCCGCAGAAAACGCGAAAAACTTCACGCTTGCCGGCCTCCAGCACGTCATGGAAGCCACCCTCAAAGCGGATCAATCGCTCGTCACCACCGGCCTCGACCACCGCCTCGTCCTCCACCGCCTGATCGTGGAAATCGCCGGCGCGCGCACCTCACCCAGCCGCCGATGAAATTTCTCCTCACCGCCGCATCCATCGGCCTCACCGCTGGCCTCCTTGGCGCGCTTTGCGGCGTCGGCGGCGGCATCGTCATGGTCCCCGCCTTCGTGGGAATGCTAGGCCTCGGCCACAAACAAGCCGTCGCCACCTCCATGGCCGTCATCATCGTCACCGCCATCTCCGCGACCCTCAACAACGCGCGTTCCAACAAGCTCATCGACTGGAAAATTGTCCTCGCCGTCGGCCTTGCATCCGTGGTTTCCGCATGGTTTGGCAGCGATTTGATGCGCTCACTCAGCAACCAGACGCTCACCCGCATTTTCGGAGCCACGCTCATCCTCTTCGGTGCGCGCATGCTCTGGAAGGCTTGAAAATTCAGGAGATTCCAGAGATTTTCGCACACACCGCCTCCCAGACCCGGTCCACCTCCAGCTCCGTCTGGCAACGTCCGTCGAGCGGACACTTCGCCAACAAACACGGCGCACACTCGACGTGCCGCCGCACCACCGCATGCCGCCGCCCAAGCGGGCGCCTCCAGCCAGGGTCGTTCGGACCGAACAGAGTGACACAAGTCGTCCCCGCATGCGCGGCCAAGTGCGGCAACGAGCCATCCGCCGCCACCACCAAACTGTGAGCTGCCAATAACGGCAGAGCACCAGCCAGCGGAGCCGCATGGAAAAACTCGACATCCGCGCCCAATTTATCCGCCAATTCCCTCCCCTGCCCACGCCCGCCAGCGACGCTCGCAACCACCACCCGGCTGCCACTCGCCATCAAGCGTTTCCCGATTTCCACCCACCGCACGACTGGCCATTCGTGGCTCGGCCCGAAATCCGAGCCGGGACACAGCAGCACAACACCGGGCGTCCGCACGACCCCGAGCTCAGCCGGGGCGAAAAATTCCGCCCGCCCGCTCGAAACTCCCAACTCCTCCACCGTCGCCAAATAATACTGCACCCGGTGCTCAAGCGGCCCCACGGAAACCTGCATCGGATGCGTCAAATATTTCACCAATTTCCCACCACCCGGCCCGAGCCGCCGCGCGATTCCCGCGGCCTTAAATACCTCTGCCGCAAAACCTGGCTCCCATGCCAACGACGCCTGCCAAGCACCCACAAGCGAAGACGCAACGCCTTTTACTTTGGAATTCTTAGAGAAATCCACCACCGCCAACCCCTCAATCGTCTCCCAAAAATCACGCTGCGACGCCTCACATAAAACCCCACAACTCAGCCCCGAGGCAATCATGGCACGCAGCGCAGGCACCGCGTAACACGCTTCATCCCAAGCTTCTGGCGCGGCAACCAGCATTTCACCTCCTGTTTTCGTCATCGCCGCAGACCCTACGCATTTCCCCGCAGATGCGAAAGGGAGGAATTGCGAATTGCAAACAGCCAGCCAGCGCGCTAGCCTCCCGCCCCGCGCAGGAGGATTCTGGCGGGCAAAATTTCCATTTCACTCATACCGCCGTGGGACTTGTTGACGCGATCAAACGCTGGCGGTTAGCCCGGCAGGGACTTTCTTCAGGAAAAAAACGCCGGATCCACAGCGAAAACCCGCTCGTCCAAGCACTCGAAGACAGCATCTGGGTCAAATACTGCCTCTACATCGCCTTCGCCGTCACCAGCGCCGTCCTCATCCTCAAATCCACGCACGGCACCACCTTCGCCGCCGACCCACTGCGCGGCTCGCTTTACGGCTTCATCCTCGCCCTCATCGCCGCGGCCACCTTCCACATCAGCCTGCAAAGCTCATGCCGCCGGAACACGCGCGTCGTCCTCGTCCTCGGCGGCGTCGTCGGCCACCTGCTGATTCTCCGCATGGTCATGGGCTTGGTGGACTCGGGCACCATCCCGGAAATCTTCCGCTTCCTCGCCATCCCCTATGCCCTCGCGCCGATGCTCCACGGCGTGCTTCTCGGACGGGCTGTCGCCTCATTTTCAGCTGCTTACGTCACATTCACCGGCTGCCTCCTGGTCCCCCAAGCGGACGTGCTCGCCTACATGATTCTCAGCATCGTCGGTGGAATGACCAGCGTCCTGCTCGCCTACCAAGTCCGCAAACGCCTCCAACTCCTGCAATCCGGCATCTACGTTGGCGCCGTCATTTTCATCCTCGGCATTCTCCTTGGCCGCCTCGACATCGCCTCCGTCTTCGGCCCCGGTGCCATCGACCACCTGCAAGTCCTCGGCTCCGGCAGTGCCACCGCCTTTGGCACCGCCATCCTTGCCGCCCTCCTCATCAGCGGCTTACTCCCGCTCTTTGAAGGCACTTTCCAACTGACAACTGACATCAGCTGGCTGGAACTCAGCGACTTAAATCACCGCTTGCTCCGCCAAATGCAGCTCGAAGCTCCTGGAACTTTCCACCACAGCCTCGTCGTCGCCGCTCTCTCAGAGGCCGCCGCTGAGAAAATCGGCGCCAACGCACCCATGTGCCGCGTCTGCGCTTATTTCCACGATGTCGGGAAATTGAAAAAGCCCAATTATTTCATCGAAAATCTCCAAGACGGCGCGGAAAACCCACACGACGGCCTCACTCCGACCATGAGCTCCATGATCATCATCGCCCACGTCAAGGACGGCGTCGATCTGGCCGTAAAACACAAACTCAACCCGCGCATCATCGACGTGATTCAAGAGCACCATGGCGACTCGCTCGTGCTCTTTTTCTACCGCCGCGCCCAAGAACAGAAAAAGGCGGAAATGGAAAAGGTCGATCGCCGCCTCGAAAACCCCGAAGACCTACCAAGCGTCGAGGAAAATAATTTCCGCTACCCCGGCCCCCGCCCAAGCACCCGGGAAAGCGGCATCATCTGCCTCGCCGACAGCATCGAGAGCGCATCTCGCACCATCAAAAAACCCACTCTCGCAAAAATCCGCACTCTCGTCGATGACATCGTCCGCCTGAAAATCAACGACGGCCAACTCGACGAATGCCCGCTCACGCTCAGCGAGCTCGCCATCGTCAAAGACAGCTTCGCCAGCACACTCCGCAGCATGCTCCACAGCCGCATCGACTACCCAAAAGACGATGACCGCTCATCCGCCTCCGCGAAACGCCTCAGCAACGGCGGCGACTCCAGCCACAGCAATGGCACCCCCCTCCAAACGGCCAAACGCGCCTGATCCCAGACCCAATCTGCTGCGCGTTTTCACTCAATTGCCAAAAAATCCCTCTCATGTCGCTCGAAGTCATCATCGGAAACAATCAGCACGCCACGGAAATCCCTGAATGCTGGCTCACCGCGCTGGAGGGAATCGCCCACGAAGCCGCGCAACTCGCCTTGGAAAATGCCGCCTGCGAGGACTCGCCCCTTTCCCACCTCGCCACCTTGGAAGTCGCACTCGTGGATGATGCGACCAGTGACCAAGTTCACCGAGATTTCATGAACATCGAAGGCCCGACCGACGTGATCACATTCCATCATGGAGAAATCGTCATCGGCACAGAAGTCGCTGAACGTCAGTGTGCTGAATACGCCGAGCCGCTCGCCCGCGAGCTCCTCCGCTACCTGGTCCACGGCCTCCTACACCTAGCCGGCCACGAAGATGCGGAGCCCACCGAGCGCGCCGCCATGGAAAGCGCCCAAGAAAGCATCGTCGCCCACCTGTGGACACCCGCACTCCGCGAGCGCATGACCCCAGAATTTTTAAAATGAGCCTCATCCAACACTCCGTCTGCCGCTGGTGCTACGACAGCACACCTCTTGAAGACCTCTGCCTTGCCGCACGCGACATCGGAATTTCCTCCGTCGAGCTCGTCATGCCCCAAGACATGCCCGTGCTCCAAAAGCACGGCCTCACCTGCGCAATGATCAGCTTCCCACTGGGCACCACTCCTGACGGCGTGCGCGTCGGCGGCATCGAAAAAGCCTTCAACCGATTGGAACACCACGACACGCTGGTGGAAATCTACCAAAGCCACCTGCGCGCCGCCGCCGCTGCAGGAGCCAAACAAGTCATCTGTTTTTCTGGAAATCGCGAGGGAATCTCCGCGGACGAGGGCCTAGCCAACTGCGCAAGCGGACTCCGCCGCCTGCTCCCGCTCGCTGAGGAACTCGGCATCACGCTCTGCATGGAACTGCTCAATAGCAAAATCGACCACCCGGACTATCAGTGCGACCACTCGGCATGGGGCATCCAACTTTGTGAAATCCTAGGCAGCGCAAATTTCGGCCTGCTGTATGATATCTATCACATGCAAATCATGGAGGGCGACATCATCCGCAGCATCCGCGAGAATCACCGCTATTTCACACACTATCACACCGGCGGCTGCCCCGGCCGCAACGAGATCGACGAGACGCAGGAACTGCACTATCCCGCGATCATGCGCGCCATCGCCGCCACCGGCTACACGGGCTTCGTCGGCCAAGAATTCCTGCCCACCACGGCGGAGCCATTCGGCAGTCTGCGCCGCGCCGTTGAAATCTGCAGCGTCTGATGTCACACGGTGCACGCTGGCAACTGACCTAACGAGCTCCTCGCACCGTCATTTCCAGACTGTAAAGCGAGTCCATCGCGGTGATAAACAAGGTTTTCATCTCCTTCCCCCCGAAGGTGACATTGGCCGTCCACGCCTCAGGCACTGGAATCTCACCCAGCTTTTTCCCACTCGGATCAAAGACGGTCACACCCTTGCCCGTTAGGTACAAGTTGCCAGCGCTGTCCAAGCTCATGCCGTCAGACCCCATCTCACAGAAAATCTGCCGCTTCACCAACGATCCGTCGGCGGCAATATCATAGCAATAGGTTTTCTTATCACCTATATCCGCAACGAACAGCGTCTTGCCATCCGGACTGCCAATAATCCCGTTAGGCTGGACGACATTTTCATCAACGATGACCGGAAGCTTCACACCTTTGGCGAGATGGAAAACGCGCTGTTTTTCCTGCTCCGGCTTTTCACGCTGCTCCCAGTAAGGACGCTTGTAAAAAGGGTCGGTAAAATACATCCCGCCATCCGGCGCAACCCAGACGTCGTTAGGACCATTGAAGCGCTTGCCCGCGTAGCTCTCCAACAGAACCGTCGTCTTCCGCGTCGCAGGATCAATGCGCCACAGTTGACTTTTCTCATCCGCGCAGGCGATGAGCTGACCGTCCGCGTCGAAATAGAGGCCGTTTGCGCGGCCAGCAGCTTGCATGAATTCACTAACTTTTCCGGAATCCACCGACCACTTGAGAATGCGGTTATTCGGCTGATCCGTGAAGTAAACATTGCCCGCGGCATCCGCCGCCGGACCTTCGGTGAACTTGTAGCCCTCAGCCACAAGCCTAAGTTCCGCGCCGGGAACCTGCGGAATTTGCGCCTGCAACAGGCTGGTCGCAAGCAAGGAGAAAACTAGCGATTTCATGACGTTCAAAGCTTAATTTTCGCTAAGCAGAATCTCCT
>JBEGOB010000271.1:0-13732 GCA_041182265.1 Verrucomicrobiota bacterium
CTTCTGCGTGAGAGCTGAAGAATTTCTCGACGGAAATGGAGGCGACGGTCTTGACGCGAGGAGGCATGGCTTGGATACAACCAGATCAGGAGCGGCACAGCACGCGAAATTCTGCGGAAACCGGGTGCTGGATTGTGTCAGAAAAAAAGCAGCACGCCGCTGCTTGGGGAAATTTGGAATTCCCAGTTCAAGCGGTGGCAAGGCAAGCGTCGTGAATTGCCGCGTGTTCCTGGATTTATTCTTCAAGCCAGCGACCGAGTGCTTCTTCAAGCTCGTCGCTGCGTTTCACATGGAATTTCTCGCCAGCGGCGACGGTTGCCCGGCGGCCTGCGCTGTTTTGGAAGTGGAGTAGGACAGGGGTGGTGCCGGGGTTGGTGGAGAGGGCGAGTTTGATTTCCATGAGGTCGCGGTCACTGTGGCGTGTGGTCCAGAGTGTGAGTTCTAGCGGGCCTTTTTGGTTAGCTGCGACGCGTTTGGGTTTTAGTTCCGAGAGTTCGTAGCCGGTGAGTCGGCGTCCGCCGGTGCGGTCGTCCACTTGGATGTTCGCTTTGAGGCGGATGATTTTTCCGGGATCGAGCAATCCGGCGTCGCGAGCGGGGACGAAGGTTTCGCCCCAAAGCATGATTTCGCAGCTGCCGGTGAAGTCTTCGAGGATGAGGACGCCGAAGGGTTTCCCGGTTTTGGTGACTTTGGCATCGAGTGAGCGGACCATGCCGGCGAAGGGGAAGCGCTCGCGTGGGTTGGCGAGGTCGAGGTCATCGATCATGCCAAGGCGGCGGTATTTTGCGGAGTCGATGACGCTGCGAAATTTGTCGAGCGGGTGTCCGGTGACGTAGAAGCCGAGCAATTCTTTTTCGTGGGCGAGACGCTCGTCTTTTGACCATTCCTCGATGGTCGGCTCGGAGGAGCGTTTTGATTTGGTTTTAGCGGCGGGAGCGGCGAAGTCCATCGAGTCAAACATGGAGACTTGGCCGGCGGCGCGGTCGCGTTGTGCGGAGGATGCGGAGGCGACGACTTGTTCGAGGCGGGCGAACATGCCGGCGCGTGATTCTTGCGTCCAGTCGAGGGCTCCGGCTTTGGCGAGGTTTTCGAGGATGCGTTTATTGACGACCTTCGAGTCTAGGCGGGATGCGAAGTCGTCGAGCGAGGTGAATTTGCCGTTTCTTGCGCGGTCTTGGATGGCGATGGCCATGGCTCCCTCGCCGCAGTTTTTGATAGCGGCTAGGCCGTAGCGCACGCCTTTTGAGCCGTTAGGTAGGGTTTCCGGCGCGAAGCGGAGTTGGGAGGCATTGAGGTCCGGAGGGAGAATTTCCATGCCCATGCGGTGGCATTCCGAGACGAAAACGCCGATTTTGTCCGTGTTGTGAATTTCGTTTGATAGTAATGCGGACATGAACTCGACCGGGTGATTGGCCTTCAGATAGGCCGTCCAGTATGAGATGTGGCCGTAGCAGGCGGAGTGGGATTTGTTGAATCCATAGCCGGCAAACATGGCGATTTTATCGAAGATTTGGTCAGCGAGTTTTTTCCCGATGTTGTTGGTTTTCTCGGCACCTTCGACGAATTTGGCGCGTTGTTTTTCCATTTCCACGGGGTCTTTCTTGCCCATGGCGCGGCGGAGAAGGTCGGCGCCGCCGAGTGAGTATCCAGCGAGGACTTTGGCGGCGTTTTGCACCTGTTCCTGATAGATCATGACACCGAAGGTGTCGCCGCAGACCTTCTCTAGCAGCGGGTGCTCATACATGGCGCGGGTGCGGCCTTTTTTTACATCGAGCATTTGGTCGATGAACTGCATGGCTCCGGGGCGATAGACGGCGAGAAGGTCGATGATATCGTCGATTTTCTCGATGGCGTATTTGCGGCAAGTTTCGACCATGCCGCCGGATTCTAGCTGGAATACACCCATCGTCTCGCCGCGGTTGAGGAGTTCGAAGGTTTTCCAGTCCTCAAGGGAAACGGTTTCGATGGAGAAGCCCGGAGTGTGTTTGCGGATGTGTTGGACGGCTTCTTGGATGACAGTGAGGTTTTTCAGCCCGAGGAAGTCCATTTTCAGGAGTCCGACATCGGTGATGGCCTTCATGTCGTATTGAGTGACGACTTCGCCTTCGTTGCCGCGTGTGAGTGGGACGTGTTCGTCAAGCGGGCGGTCGCCGATGACGACACCGGCAGCGTGGACGCCGACGTTGCGGGCGAGACCTTCGAGCTTGGTGGCGTAGCTCCAGAGTTGCTGATAGGTTGAGCTGCTCTCGATGAGTTCCTTCAGTTCGGGTTTGGTGTCGTATTCGTTTTTGAGTTTAATGTCGGGCTTGGCCTCGATCATTTTGGCGATGCGGTCGCCTTCTCCATAGGAAATACCCATGACGCGGCAGACGTCGCGAAGCACGCTTTTCGCGCCGAGTTTACCGTAGGTGATGATGTGAGAAACGCTGCGTTCGCCGTATTTTTTGCGGACATAGTCGATGACTTCGACGCGGCGGCTCTGGCAGAAGTCGATATCGACGTCGGGCGGGCTGACGCGTTCCGGGTTGAGGAATCGTTCGAAAAGCAGGCCGAAGCGCATGGGGCAAATGTCGGTGATGCCCATGGCGTAAGAGGCGAGAGATCCGGCGGCGGAGCCCCGTCCCGGGCCGACGGGGATGTCGTTGTCGCGTGCCCACTGGATGAAATCGGCGGTGATGAGGAAGTAGGATGCGAAGCCGAGCTGGTTGATGGTGTCCACCTCGTATTTCAGGCGGTCGGCGATTTCCGGGCTTTGTGCTCGTTCGGCGCCGTAGCGTTTCACGAGGCCGTCGCGGCAGACTTTCATGAGGTATTCCTCGCGAGGGCTGCCGTCCGGAGTGCCGAATTGCGGGTATTTTTCCGAGCTGGTTGAGTCGAGTTTGATGGAGACGTTGCAGCGTTCGGCGATTTCCAGGGTTGCGTCGCAGGCACCGGGGACGTCGGCGAAGATTTCGCGCATTTGTTCGGCCGTTTTGAAATAAACTTCCGGCGTGTAGTGCATGCGGTTTTCGTCGATGAGCAGGTGCCCGGTGCCGATGCAGATCATGACGTCGTGCGCCTCGTGGTCGAACTTGTGGAGGAAGTGGACGTCGTTGGCGGCGACGACTTTGAGGTCGAGTTCTTTGGCGAATTTCAGCAGTGAAGGAGTGACGATGCGCTGAGGTTCGAGGCCGTGGTTGTGAATTTCCACGTAGGTGTTCTCCTTGCCGTAGATGTCCACGATTTCCAGCAAGGTTTCGCGCGCTTTTTCCTCGTCGCCAGCGCGTAGCCATTCGTTCACTGGTCCGGAGATGCATCCGGTGAGGCAGATGATGCCCTTGGAAAACTCGCGGAGAGTTTCGCGATCGACGCGGGGTTTTCCGTAATAGAGGCCCTCGAGATTGCCCTTTGAAACGAGTTTGCTGAGATTGTTCCAGCCCTCGTTATTTTCGGCGAGGAGCGTCATGTGTGTGGCGCGCTTGCGTCCGACGACTTCTCGCTTGTCGCTCATTGAGCCGGGGGCGAGGTAAATTTCGCAGCCGAGGATGGGTTTTACGCCGGCTTTCTTGCAGTCTTGGTAAAATTTAATCGCGCCGTAGAGATTGCCATGGTCGGTCATGGCGACGGCGGGCATCCCGAGTTCAGCGGCGCGTTTGGCGAGATCCTTGGTGCGGATCATACCATCGAGCAGGGAAAATTCAGTGTGAAGGTGGAGGTGAACGAAAGAGTCAGACATCGGGCGGCAAGACCCTAGCGATCCGTCGCAAGACCGCAAGCAGCGGCTGGGGAGAATCTGCGGTGGCGCGAAAATTTCACGCAGTTACAAGGATTTAGAGTGCCTGATTCGCCAGCATGGGCTGGGTTGTCCCGGGTTGGTCAAGCAGGGCGCGGGGGCCAAATTGCATGCAGCGGTAGGCGGCGGTCCAAGCGAGAGAGATAACGGGGAAAGCGATCAACAGTCCGAAAAACAAGGCGAGGCAGCCGACCATGGCGATGAGAAGCGAGACCAGTGCCAAGCCGAGGAGATTCATGCGGTTGTTCGTGGTGAGCGAGGAACTGTATTTAAAAGCGTCGATAATCCCGAGATTGCGGTCAACGATGGCGGCTTGGAAATAGCCGAAGCGCAGTGCGAGGTAGATGCCGGGCACCACGAGCAGGACAAGTCCGACGCAGACCATCAATGCGTAAAGCAGCGAGGCTCCGACGGCTCTCAAAAGATGTTTGCCGCCGCCAAATAGCATGGAAATCGAGATTTGTTTGCCTGAAACAAGGTTGAGCCCGATGCGAGTGGCGCCGAGTGAGAGAAAAATGGACAGGACTTGAGTCACGAGCGAATTTAGAGGGCTCGCGTCATCGGACTCGGCGAACGTCGTCCAAATCCCGGTTGCTGACGAGATCTCAGGTGGGGGAGGGACGAGATTGAAGGCCTCGTCCACGGCTCCCATGATCATGCTGGCGACGACGGAGATTCCGAGGTAAGTGATGCCGATGGCGAGGATGATCCCGAAGTGGCGGAGGGTGAGAGCCCAAGCACGCTTGACGCAGGCCATGATATCGAGAGGCACGCTGCCGTGAGGGATTTCCGGCAAGGCGTCGGGTGATGTCGCATCGGCGGAAGTGTGGAAATTGGTGCCGTCATGTGCCGCCGCGCGGAGGCTGTGAGTGGCGCCTGCTTGGACGAGTTCCCCGACTTGGCCTGCGGGTGTCCAGTCCTTCATGGTGGGTGTCCAGACCAAGTCCTTGACGGGATCGAGGCCGCCGCTGCGCGAAATTTCCACGAGTTGATCCAAACTCACCGGCCCGTATTGTTGGCCGCCGCGCGCGTAATACCATTCAGTCATAAGTGACACGCTAGCAGGCTGGGCGGGGGGCGCAACCGCATTTCCACGGGCCGTTCTTGCGCTTGCTGTGAGAGCGGAATTTGGCGTAGGGTTCCGTTGTATGAAAAAATTCAGCGTAATTTTAGGAGTCATCGCCGCCATGACCGGATCGCATCTCATGGCAGAAGTGGAGGAGGGCTTCGCGTCCTTGTTCGACGGCAAGACCTTGGCGGGATGGAAATTTAACGAGGCGCCGGAATCGTTCTCCGTTGAGGACGGCGCGATCAAGGCGAGTGGCAAGCGCTGCCATTTATTCTATGAGGGGCCGGTGAATCAGGCGAAGTTCAATAACTTCGAGCTGCGCCTTGATGTGATGACGCGCAAGAATTCGAATGGCGGGCTGTTTTTTCACACCGCATTCAACGCCAGCGGCTGGCCGATTGGGTATGAGATCCAAGTGAATAACACCCAGGGCGATCCTCAGAAATCTGGGGGACTTTACAATACGGTGAAAAATTTAGAACCCTTCGCGGACGATGTTTGGATGAAATACGTCATTCGCGTGAAAGACGGCGTCGTGAGGTCCGAGGTGAATGGCAAGGAGTTGGTGAATTACCAAACCGAGCCCGCCACCAGCAAATTGCTGCCTGAGGGTGGGGCTATTGCCATCCAATCCCACGATCCCGGCAGCACGACGCTGTATAAGAATATCCGAATCAAAGTGCTCGACTGAGAATTTCGGCGAAATCGCGCTTGAATGCACTGGGCGCTGAGGTTGCATTTGCGCATGAATCCTGCACCCGCGCAACGCTCGCTCCACGATCTCGGCTTTTCCGAGTTGGCGGAAATTTTAGCGGCGGACGGTGTGATTCTTCATCACGTGAAACCGCTCTGGCGTGCGATTCACCGCGACGGCGAAATGGATCTCAGTGCGCGTGATTTCCTCCCGCCGCTCAAGCGTTGGGTCGCGGAATCTGTTGGAGAGGGCAAGCCTTACGGGCTGGATGCACCGGAGGTCGTTGATGAAATCCGCAGCAGCGACGGACTAACCCGCAAGTTTCTCCTGCGCCTGAATGATGGGCAAACCATCGAAACCGTGCTCATGGGATACGAAGGGCGGCACACGGTTTGCGTGAGCACTCAGGCAGGCTGCGCGATGGGCTGTGTGTTTTGCGCCACGGGGCAAATGGGATTTGTCCGGCATTTGCGGCCGGGCGAGATTGTCGCGCAAGTTCTCCACGCGAGGCGAGTCCTCCGCAGCATCGATCCTAACAAACGTCTGCGGAATATGGTGCTGATGGGCATGGGCGAGCCGCTGCATAACTATGACGCGGTGATGCGGGCCTTGGCTTCGATTTCAGACGTGCGCGGCATTGGCATCGGGCCTTCGCGCATCGCGATCAGCACGGTGGGTGTGGTTCCAAGCATCCTACGCTTGGCCGAGGAGGGGCGTCCCTATCGGTTGGCGGTTAGTTTGCATGGTTCCACCGAAGATGAGCGTGCAGCCTTGGTGCCGGCCAGCAAGCGGTGGTCACTGGCCATGCTCATCGACGCCTGCCGGAAATATGGATCATTGACAGGCAAGCGGATCTTTTTCGAATGGACCTTGATTGCCGGAAAAAATGATTCGCCCGACACCGCGCGCCGTTTGGTGGCGCTGCTGCATGGGATCGATGCACATATCAATTTAATTCCGCTCAACCCGACCGGAGGATTTACGGGTGAAGAAAGCACGAGCGGTCATGAGTTTCAGCGGATTCTTCAAGTGGCGGGATTTCCCTGCACTTTCCGTCAGCGCCGTGGGATTGATGTGGCGGCTGGGTGCGGAATGCTAAAGGCGGAAAAACGGGTGAAACTTGTTTGATCGGTTAGAAAGATGCTTTGAGTCCGGCATGCCAGATCCATGCTTCCGTATCAAATCCGCCGCCCGCCTGATCCTTGAGAATGACATTTTCTAAGCCTGCCATGAGGACCAGATATTCTTTGTAGAAATGCAGATTCGCACCGCAGTAAAAGGAATGATACTCGTTGCCGGCGAAGAGGGGGTCGCTGTCAAAGTAAAGGTCGGACGATGTTCCCATGGAACCAATCAATGCGCCTGGATCATCGCTTCCGGCGTAGTGGTAGCGCGCAACTAACTTCATGAGTCCTGGTGCAGCCCACCACGTCGGAGCGAGCGTGATTCCCCACGCGCTTGTCTCTCCTTTGGCCAGCATGAAATCGCCAAGAAATGCAAGTCTTTCCTGCTGGACGGTGAAACCCGTGGAATAGAGATTCCTGAAGTTAGGGTTTGCCAAAATGGCTTGGTCTCCATTGACAGAACGCTTGCCAGCAACGTTGTAGCGCGGAATGGAATTGGAGCGTGCAGCATCAAAGTTATGCATGAAATCAAGGTGCCAACGCGTGGTTGTTTCCTCTCCGGCGACGGATGCCGTCCTAGAGTGTGCGAGATTGAACGTTACGAATCCATCGCTATCGATTGATGGGATATCCGGGTGGGAATCTCCTGAAAACCAGGCTGCGCCATATTGCCAATCATTGAGTTCATGGCCGAGACTTAGGCCGAGAGTCGATGCGGGAGCGATCATACTCAAGAGCATGGATCGATCCGGATAGGGTGATACTTCGGGCTCCACTTGAAACTCCGCCGTGAAGGTCGGTCGGAATTTTCCGAACTTTAGGTGCAGGTTCTCGCGGATTTCAGAATCAACACTGAGGCGTTCGAGGCTGGAGTCGTTAGCCGGGCCTGCGAATTCAAATTTGGACTCAATTTCAGAATGCTTGAACACGCGGAGCCGCGCCCCGAGGCGTGCGCGGCGAGTTTTCGAGGAATCCAAGTTTACGTCCTTTGGCGCAATCAAATCAGTTCCATCGATCTCTGCTTTGCCAAATGAAGCGATGGGATTGAAGTGACCGGTGATCGCAATTTGTTGAATGAAGGGGTTTGCCGAATCCTCAAATACCATCGAGCGAGCCCAAACGTCATCAAGCATCTGCTGCTGCCAATCCGGCCAGCGGGGAGAATTCCATGTTGCCTTTTCTGCCGACTCTGAGGCGGCGGATGAGGTGCTTGAACTTGACGCGTGGGATGCATCCGCTTCTAGCAAGGAGAGTGCCTCGTTGGCTTGGGCGAATGATGCTAACAGGAGGTAGAGTGGGATTCGGGTCATCATCGTGTGCACTTAAGGTTTCTTTTTGTCTTCTAGGCGGTCGGCCGCGCGTCTCACCCGGTTCGTGTATTGTTCGAGGCTCTCGCTTTTCTTAAGATTGAGTGCTGTCTGCAGATGGTTCAGTGCCTCGGAATAGCGGCGTTCGCGAACCAGCATTTGTCCCAGTGATAAATTGGCTGAGTAGGCGACCTGATCCACGCGTGCGGCAAGTTGATAATTCGTTTTGGCCTCGTTCACATAGCTTGCGCGTTTCTGTTCGTCTGTCTCCTCGCGAGAGAGAAGGTCCTTGTGGCGGGCGGTTTCAAGCAAGACATCTCCGTCCGTTGGGTTGATTTCAAGCAACTGATTGAGCAGAGACGTGGTAACTTCCGTCTTTTTCATGGCCTGAGAGATTCTTACTTCGGTGAGGAGCAGTGAGATTTGATCTGGTGTGGAAAGCGTGGTGAAAGATTTTTCACGAATTTGCGAAACCATCTGTGCCGCTTTGTCGGGAAATCCGTAATCGGTGAGGATTTTCGCAGCCTTGAGTGAGCGAGATAGATTTTGAGTCGAAGTTTTTTCCATGGCGGCCATATAGGCTAACAGAGCGAGTTGCGGCTCGTTGCGGTCCATGTAAAGATTGCCAAGGAGGTTGAGGTTTGTCTCATCCGCGATGCCTTTGAGACGCAGAGTTTCAAGGTTGACGATGGCATCGTCCTTCTTCTCCATCGCGAGAAAAGCGTTGGTTTGTTGAAGCCAGAGTTGTTTGTCATTTGGGTTCTCCTCGATGAGTGAGCCAATCAGATTCGCGGCTTCGGTGAATTTTTCCTGAGCCATGAGGGCTTGGGCAAGTCCCAGTTTCCAATCTCGGGAATTGGAGTCTGCGAGGTAGGCTTGTCGATAGGCGTTTTCCGCGGCTAGAGCATTTTGGCTGAGCAGGTGGCAATAGCCGAGGAGGCCATAGACGCGGGCGGAATTTTCGCCCAGTTGGATTGCTTTTTGAAGCATCGGTAGTGCTTCGCTCGTCTGGTTTTTTGAGATGTAGAGATAGGCCAAATTGGTATGCGCTCTTCGGAAGCGGGGAAAACGTCGGATCGCTTCGAGAAATGCGCGTTTCGCCTCGTCGGTGCGATTTGCCTGAAAGTAGAGGTTTCCAAGGACGAATACCATGGCGGGACTGATCTCAGTAGCGACTTTTTTGGGATCGCTTGGCTTTTCGGATTCCTGGATGAAGCGCACCAACTCTTGCTCAGCATCCGAGAACTTTGATTGTTCGAACAAATCGCGAATGGTTGTGAGTGCGGTTTGCTCATCGGCGGTGACTTTGGGCTCCACCTCGGACAAGAATCCGTAGGAGCCGACAAAATCCCGAATGAACTTGGGATCTTGAAAAAGATTGCTGGGAGGGATGATTTTCTCTGCGAGAAGCGATGCAGGCAAGAGACCTAAAATCAGGATAATTCGGAACATATAATCTAAATGAATTGAAATGTTGGAGAATGCAGAGTGCGTGAATTCAACTAGTTTTTCTTAACTTCAAAGTTTAAGGGGATGAGGCAGACCGCCTTGATTTTTTTTCCGCTTTTGACAGCGGGCTTGAACTTCCATTTTTTGATGGCGTTCATCGCGGATTGATCGAGTTCTGGGCGACCGGACGATTGTTTGATGGATAGATTGAGAATCTCACCGCCTGTGCCTACGGTGCATGTCACCAATACCCTTCCGCCGATCCCCTTATTGAGGAGTGCGCTTGGATAATTTGGAGAAAACTTCGTGACTGGACTCGGGGGGGAGTCGAGGTCATCGCCGCCAAATGCGTCTTCCGCGCCCTTCGTCCCGAATTTTGGAATTTCCATGACAAACCCGCCACCCGTGCCGGCAGTTAGGTCGCCAAGATCGATGCCGAAGTCCAAGTCAGAGGATTCTTCGACCATTTCCTCGGGTTCCGGCTCTTGTTCGGGCTCCTCAGGCGGAGCGTCCATTTCAAAACTGGTTTCTTCCGGAGGCTCGATGACCATTTCCGGCGGGGGCGCGGAGCTGCCATCAAGGATTTGAGTGAGTTTCTGGCTCAGCGGAATTGCTAGAAACACACAAATGGTTGCAAGAGTTCCACCGATCAGCGCGAAGAGCCCGGTGAGTCTGCCCTTGGGCGGTAGATAGACATGGCGCGACATCAGGTTTTTAGGCTTGAAGCTGAGAGAATCCAGGGGCGACCGATCATTTGGTGGAAACTGAGATTTTATCCTTCATCGCCCCTGCGAGAATTGCTTGCCCATGGACCTGTTGGACAATGCCGTGTGCAGAATCCTTGTCGCCTTGGATGATCACGGGCATGTCCGGTGTTTCTGCAAGAAGCGGTTTAATTTTCCCGATGATGCCTTGCACACCGATACTTTCGCCTCCGTAGAACACCTTGTCTTCTGCAGTGACAGCTAACAAAATTGAGTTTTTCTCGAGGGCGCTGGCACCACCTACGTCGGGCTTGTTCACCGTGACGCCGGTTTCTTCGACAAACACGGTGGAGACAATGAAGAAGATGAGGAGAATGAAGACGCAATCAATCATTGATGATAGATCAATGACGACGGGTTCGTCTGTTTCGTCAGATAGGCTACGACCGAACATGGATATTTAGGCTTGGGGTTCGCGATGGAAGCGGTTGGATAGAATTTGGCTTTCGAGTCGGACAAGAGTTGCCGCGATGTGATTGCGCTTGGAGCGGATGATCAAGGCGATGAAGAGTCCGGGTAGTGCGATGGTTAGGCCGGTCTGCGTGGTGATCAGCGCCTCCTGCATCCCATCTGCGACGCGTTGCATGCCGGCGGGGCCCTTGCCTTGTGATAGGCCGGAGAACATGGAAAGCATGCCCATGACGGTGCCTAACAATCCAGCAAGAGGGGCGGCAGCCACAAGTGTGTTGAGGACCAGCAAGCGGCGATCAATGGCAGATATGACATTGAGGCGGACTTCGGAGAACCTTCGACCGACGGTTTTGATCGTGAGTGTTTGGCCGTGGAGAACGTAGCGAAGTGCCTCGCCAAGACGGCCGCGCGCTTCATCCGGGCATGTGATCCAGTGTTGCCAATGCGCGGCATCTTTGCTGTTGAGGTTTCCCCGGTTGACATACGCGAGAGCGGCAAACGCAGTTGCGTAGAGGATGGCGGCCACTGCGCCGAGCATATACATGATGTAGCCTCCTGCAAAAAAGAGGTCCCACCCGTCTTGAATGATTTCTTTGAAATTCATGGGATGAAGGTGAATCGAAGTTAGGCGGGATTCGGTCTTAGTCCGATGTCGTCATCCGTCTCATCGGGTGAAACAATGTCATTTTTGCCAGAGGGTTTTCGGTCATCCGCACGCTCGGTTGTCCCATTGATCAGGGCGATACCGACACTTTCAACTTCGCCGAACTTTCCTTTCACCATGCTTTTGAGGAGCCCGTGGACGACAAGGACCGGAATGGCGACGATTAGGCCTTCCGCCGTTGTGATGAGGGCTTCCGAGATGCCTGCTGAGAAGCTCTTTGCGTTGCCGGTTCCGTAGAGCGCCATTGCTTGGAAAGTTTTGATAATTCCCAACACCGTCCCTAACAGACCCATGAGAGGGCCTGCGGCAGCGGTGAGTGCGAGAAACGGAAGGAAGCGGTCCATCTTTGGTTTGATTGTGACCATTTTTTCAAAAAGCGCTTCTTCCAAAACGCGGCGTTTTTCGTGGAATTTCGCGACGGCGGTTTGGACGAGGTCGCCCATTTCGCCTGGGATTTGTGCCGCTTGAGCGGCTGCGGACGCCTTGTCGTCGCGGATTAAGGCGTCGAGAATTTGATTGATCGTGCTTCGGGATGGAATTTTGAAGCGCAGGACTTCGATGACCTTGAAGATTGCGATTAGAAATGAAATTGCGCCTAATAGCAGAATTGCATGACCCACGTATCCCCCTTTTTCGATCGTGTCCATGAGGCTTTCCTTGGCGGCGGCGACCTCGATGGCCTTGCCCATGGTTCCGTCCAATGGAAGATTTCCAGCACCCGCAGTGAGAGTGGAGCGTATGGTCCCGGCGCTGTCTGCGATGGCGACGACGGTGGGCAATGAAGTTCCAGTTTCTGCAAAGGTCGCGACGCCCTCGAAGTCGCCCTCGCTTGCGGCAAAGAAGACGGATGGCCCTGCGACAAGCAGTGTGCCTTCGGCGGATTCGCTCCCATTGCGGAGGGCTTTTCCTTTGAATGTGTGACCTCCGGCAACAGCGCTCAGACGGTTGAGTCCGAGTTCGAGAACTTTCGCGCGTTCCATCAGTTCGAGCTTGGGATCCTCAGTGGAAGAGGCTGCCTTTTGGTCGGAAGCTTCGATGGGCTCCTTGTAAATTTGGTTTTCTGCCGGGTGAAGGCGTGTGACGAGGGCTTTCGAGTATTGATTGAGAATGCCCGACGAATAATTGAAGTCAGTTTTACGGGCTTCGATTTCCCGCTCCAAGGTTTTAGCGGTAGCGGTTTGCTGTTCCTCCTCGCGTTGCAGTGCGCGCAACTCCTTGCCGAGTGTTAGAGCTTCATCATCGAGTCGGTTGATCGAGCGGTAGAGATTGCGGCGGAGATCCGCGTATTCACGCTGTGTTTCAGTTAGGTCGGAAACAGCCTTCTTGAGGTCAGTGCGAGCGCTTTCAGTGGGAGATTGTGCGCTGGCTGCGGTTGCGAGTGAGAGCGCCGCGGAAATGGCGGTGATAGAGCGTAGGTTCATGGCTTGATCAGCGGAAGATTGATGAATGCGGCGTCCTTGTCGCCGACTGTGGCAGCGACGAGTTGTTTGATGTCAGGTGCGAGTTCGATGCGTTCTTCGAAATTCCAACCGGAAGCGGATGGGCGACCGACGAGCGCGAAGTTGCCGTCCTCATTGACGGCGTAGGCGCAGGCGAGTCCGAAGTAAACGACTTGCATATTGAACTCACGGCCTTCCGAGTTTTTGCGGAGTTCCGGGCGAAGGTGCACGGTTTGCTGGAATTTTTCCGCTTCAGTGAGTAGATTGATTAGGTTGAGCAAGCGTTTTGAGACGCCCTCATTGCGCTTTTCGGGGGGGAGTTTCAGGTCGCGGTTCAGGTCCTCGATGCCTTGTGCGACTTTGGGTTCTGCGAGGAGAGGAGGGGGAAACAGTGGAAGTTGTTTTTCCAGCTTCTCTTCCAGTTGGCGAACGATCAGTGCGAGTTCGTCTTTGGTGGTCGCATAGAGATCGCGTTGAGTGGATTGCTTGTGAGTTTCCAGATCCGCGCCTGCTTTGCGTGTTTTTACGTCATGGATCTGTTGTTTGAGGTCGGAAATTTCCTTTTCGAGCCCTTCCTGATAGTTTTTGAGAACCTCTTGATCGCGGGACCAATCATTCTCCTCCTGTTGGATCTTACGCATTGTTTCAATCCATTCTTGGACGGAGGTGCGAAGTTCTTGAGTTGGGCTTACGGAGAGCTCTTGTGCGGTGAGACAAGGCGCTAGGGCAAGTGCGAGTGATATGAGTGTGAAGCGCATGGTGGCGGATGGGGGAAAGAAAAGGTGGGCTGCCGACTTATGCCGACAGCCCACGTGTGACAGTTTCGTCAGATTCAATCTTAGTTGGCGGCGCCGTCCACTTGAATGCGGTAGAACTCCTTGTTGGAGATCTTATCGATTTCAAGAGACAGACTTCCCGCTGCTTCCCAAGTGTTGAGGCCGGTGGACTTCTGAACTGGGAGGCTCAAGTTCACCTTGCTAGCACCCGCTTGAACGATCGCTTGTCCGACCGTGCGAAGGTCTTGGATCGAGTTGGCGGT
>JBEGOB010000272.1:0-5107 GCA_041182265.1 Verrucomicrobiota bacterium
GCTGCGGCTTGGGAGTTTCCATCAGGAAATTCAGATCCTTGCGGAATCCACCCGCTCGCACGTTGGTTAGCAGCCCGAGCGAAACCGCAGTGGTATCCCGGAAAAGCGATTTCACGACCGGTTGCCCTAGCAGCTCGGCCGTTTGGCCGGATGCTAAGCGATCCAGTTGCGGCGCATCCGCAGCGACTGCAGCACTGCCAAAGAAAACCTCGTGTGCAGCACGTGGCGCAGATTGCAGGCGATTGGCAGCCCCTTCAGAATCAACGACAGGCTTCACCGCTCCGCCTAGCTTGGCTTTCATATTCTGGTCTCCCACCCACCACGCAAAGGTTCCCGTAGAAGTTTTGATGAGTCCGGCTTCGACCGCATCGTGATCCGCATCGGCCGCCACCAGCGGCGCTTTGTTTGCAGACGGTGCAGAAGCTTTGGCTGCGGAGGAATCCTTCAAAACGCTGTCATCGCCGGAGAGCAGCCAGCGGCGAAACACGGGCGATGGGCGCATTTCATCACCTGCCGGCCAAGCGTCGTAAACACCGGTCCACTGACCACCGGCGGCCTTATCCTTCTCCTCGATTTGCTGGCCGCCCGGCGCGGAAATCCTTTGGTCTGGCCCGAGCTCTTTCTGGAGTTCCCCAAGAGCGATCATCAGGGCCAGACGCGCGTTTGCCCGGGCTGTGGACTGCGCAGCACCCTGAGAACTGCTGCGAAGTGATACCGTCGACAAGGTCAGCAAGCCTACGGCCATAACCATGAGAAGCACCATCAGGGACAAGGTGACCACCAAAGCAAAGCCCTTACGCGTTCGGCCCGCGATCTTGGGCAAAGGGGGGATTCCAGCGACATTCATGATTGAGGGAGAAAGATAATGGGAAATGGGTAAATCCGAGTTTTCATGGTAGGATCGGGCTCAGGCTCCGAGGCACCACGTGGGTGGAGAAACGGCGCATCACCCTTATTGTAGGCTCGCAAAATGCCTCACGGTTGCCCGCTGGGAGGATCGACCATTTCCGCCCGGATGAATTGCCTTGGAACCCCACTCACCGGAGTCGCGCTGCGGAATAACAGATGCTTTTCCTCGTCCTCAACGACCACACAATGAGGCGGCCCACTCTGCCATACGCCTGACAGGTTCGAGGAAACTGAGCCAAGAAATTGAAGGCCACGGCGCCGATCGCGCGGCAACCGGTATTCAAGAAATGGCCCCCCCTGTTCGGAATTGATACGCATCTCAGGGCGGGCGACCGAAGACCCAAGCCGCGGGTCAGTGCCGAAGGCATATTCCCAAAGCGTCGATACACCATCTCCGTCGGCATCGCTATTCCACTCGCTAGCAGAAAGGCTCAGCGTCGGATCGGTGTCGCCAAATTTCCGGTAGCGCCATGACTCGGGAGACAGCAGATCTTCATTGACCCCGCTGTCACCACGCGCGTTGTAACTCGCGACCTGAAGCTGGATGTCTTCAACACCGTGGTCCACAGCGATACTGGCGCTTGTCGTTCCTGCAGGATACTCGCCAACAATGACAGGAGCACCGCCATTGACGGTTTTACGAACGATATAACCGAGTTCACTATCAGATGCATCGGACCAGTTGAGTTGCACCGAATTAGGATTGAGAAACTGCATCTGCATCGTGCCGGGAGCGGTTGGCTCAGATAACGGTGCGGGTGAAAACTCGTTCGAAGCGTCGCTAAACTGCCTGAAAGGTCGTCCGGGAATACCGCCGATGTAGTTTGCAAGCCGCTTCTTAAGATCGTAGGCGGTGGCGGGATCAGTGCCGTAGAGGTTGCTGTTCTCGTTCGGATCGGTGCTTAGATCGTAGAGCTGGTCATCGTCAAAGTAGCTTGGGTTGCTTGACGCGACACCCGCGCCAAGACCGCTGTTGTTGACGTAATAGGGCCGCGGGATGGTTCCGCCCGTCAGCTGCGAATTCACATTGAACTCAGGCCACTGGTATCCGCTCGCGATCTGGCCGTAAATCGTCGGCGTGTAACGCACCGCAATGTATTTGCGGTCCTTGGTGCGCACTCCACGGGCGTAACCGATCTCACAGAACACGTCCTCGCGCACTGCTGCATTGCTGCCGTTAAACACCGAAAGTAAGCTCACGCCGTCGATCGGACGGGTCGGCAGGGACGAGGCGCCGGCCATCTGAAGAAGCGTAGGCACGATGTCCACATGGCTAACAATTTCATCGTATGAGCGCCCGGTCCCGGTGATGCCGTTGGGCCAGTTCATCACGAGTGGCACCTTCATGCCGAGGTCGTAAAGTGAGGATTTCCCCCAAACAAGCGGGCCGAAGAGCGTCTTCTCACCATGGTCGGAGGTGAAAATAATCAAAGTGTCGTTGCGAATGCCGTGCTGTGTTAGCTTGTTGAGAATCGCAGCGATCGAGTAGTCCAGCCAAGTTTCTCGGGCGGAGATCAGATCCTTGCCGGCGGCATTCACCTCGCTGATGATCGCTTGGCGCGTCGGCATGAATGAGTAATCCTCGTTAGGCAGGTAGCCGGCGCTGGTGTAGGCTTTGTTTGCGCGAAGTGTGTAATCGAGACTGTTGTTCACCGGCCCGTGGTTGATCGTAGGAGCCATGTAAAGGAAGAAACGCTCGTCGTGATTTTCCTCAATGAAACGCAGGGCACGGCTGGTGATCCACTCTTGGTTGTGAACGTTCAATTTGTCACTGTAGAGCTCTTTGAGATTTGCGTGATAGAAGCCATCGACAAAATCGAAGCCGTGTCCGCGCATCATCTGGCAGACGAGCCGGTGGTTGTGCTGCATGGCTGCGTTGACCGTAGCGTTGGTGGCCGGATCAACGGTTTTCCCATAGGTGAGCAGGCCCTTGGCCGCCCATGCTGCGGTGTTTTTCAACTCATCATCAAGCACGTGGGATTTCCCCACAAAGCCCGTGCGGTAGCCAGCTTGCTGCAACCATGCACCTATGTTCTGCCCGTCGTGCTCCAAATCGGTATCAGATACTCCGAAGCGTCCGAGGGTTCCGAGCGGGTAGAGCGAGGTGAAGTTCTCACTGGTATTGCGCGATGGCCAGCGACTGGTGAGCAGCGAGTATCGCGAGGGCCCGCAAACGGTCGAGGCGGCGAACGCCGAGGTGAAATTTAAACCTGTAGAAACCAGCGAATCTAATGTTGGAGTGAGGCAGTCTCTCCCATCGAAGCCGAAATGCTGGCCACCTGCCATGTCATCCACATTGATTAAAATAATGTTCGGCCCAGTGGCGGCGGTCTGCGGCTGCACCTCGTAGTAGAGTGAGGAACTGGTGGCCACCAATTCGAGGCGACGGTTGGCGGGCAGAGCGAAATTGCGCGTCCGCAATCCCGCGGTACTGCCGGAGAACGACCCGAAATTTGCTAGCACGAAGCGGTCGCCGATATTGAAGGAACCTGTGTAGTTCGCCCCGTCAAGAATCCACTCGCACCCCTGGTCAAGAACCAGCTTCGCCACACCAAGTTCGAGCGGCTCGCATCCGCCCACGCCCGGCTTGGTTTCCACTGTGGCTGCGGAACCCACCGCAAATTCGTCGGTGGCGGAAGAACCACCAGCGCCGAAAGATACGCCCGGACCGTCGATCACTAGGCGGACCTTCTTGGTGAGATCACGGCCGATCGTCATTGCGCGCATCGACAGCGCAGCACTGCCGGTCAAAGTGAGCGAGCCGTCACTCATCCGAAGTTCATCCGGCCCGGTGCTCACGCTGCTATTCAAGATTACATCGTAACCGTCAATGATCGCATCAGAGGGAGCAACTGGCACGCCGTCCGGGCTCCAGTTCGCAGCATCGGCCCAAAGATAATTGCCCGCTCCGTTGTCAAAACCTTCGGGACTGGGAGGCGGCGTGAAAGGTGCAATCACTGCAAAGCTAAAGCCGGAGATGCCCACTCCGGTGGTCGCTCCCATTCCAGAAATTTCCTTAAATGTTAGGGCTTTGCCAGTTCCAAGCGGTAAGTCGGAAAGGGCAAGCGTGCCCGTGGCATTGCTGAGGTTCGGGAAGTCGCTGTTCGTCGTTCCGTTCGAGACCCGGATGTCACCGCCGGCACCTTCGATGTAGGACCAACTCTTGAGAACCAGTTCCAGCCCGGCTGGCGCATTGAGCGCCCAAGTCAGAGTTTCCGGGGTGGATGTGGCGTCACCCGTGCCATAGTTCAGACCATCGACCCTATTGGAGTTTTCCCCCTGGATCCCGATGCCGCCGCCACCAAGCTCGCTGATGGTGAGATTTCCGGAGCCACCGGATGCGCTGCCGCTCAGGGTGAAGGATTTACCGAACAAAGATGAATCCGCAACTGATCCGACATTGGCATTATCCCACTCCGCCACCATGGCGGAGAACGGGCCGTTCGTGCTGGTGGTGGAAGCATCGAGTGAAATGATCCCTGAACTATTGATGGAGAAACCCAGTGTAATGCTCGCGGAAGCCCCAGCTAGGACGAAAGGCGGCGTGGGCCCGAATCCATTGCCGCTGTTGGAGAAACTCACGACCGCGTCGGACGCAGTCAGCGGAGTGATTAGATCAAACGACAGTCCGCTCAGCACGAAGCCTTGGGCGTCTGTGTCCGCCTTGGAGTCGATCGTGAATGTTCCGACTAGGCCCTGACCGGAAACATCGACTGTGCCGCTTTCACCTGCTAGAACGTAGGAGGTTCCCTCCACATTCATTTGGGTGCCCGCTGAGGTCGAGGCATTCGCGTAACCAAGGCCTAGCAGTTTGAAATCCGCTTCAGGAGCTGCGACAGTGGCGGTGATTTGTTCGTTGAGGAAGTCCAAGCGTTCCGCGTTGCCGCCTTGGATAGAGATACCAGCACCACTGTTACTCACACGCAGGCTGCCGCTCCCCGAAGACGACAATACCATGGCGAAGCTCTGCCCCCACATCGTGGAGTCGCTGATCGCTCCCACCGGGCCGTCGAACTCGTTGACGTATGCCGCCGGACCTGTTGACGCACAAGAAGCGTCGAGAGTCACATTGCCGGCATTATCAACTGTAAACGCCAGAGTGATATCACCCGTGTTCTGAACGGAGGCTGTCACCCCGGTGTAGGAATGACTGAAATCCACCTGAACAATCGCCCAAGCAGAGGCGGCACAGGCCACC
>JBEGOB010000273.1:0-8681 GCA_041182265.1 Verrucomicrobiota bacterium
CCCGTGGTGATGAAATGGGTCGATTTGCCGAGTCTGGTGTCAGCGGCGCGGCAGGTGATAGAGCCGCGCGCGGCGCATGCTGGAGTGGAGATAATTGAGGAAATCGATCCGGCATGGGCGAGTCATCCGGTGTTTGGTGATGCTGCACGCCTGCATCAAGTGTTAGGAAATTTATTGCTCAACGGGGTGCAAAGTATGCCGCAGGGCGGCGTGTTGCGTTTGCGGGTTTTGCCTGGAACGCTGGAGGTAGAAGATGAGGGTGGGGGCTTCAGTGAGGCGGCGCTGAGACACTTTGGTGAGGCATTCTATTCTGAGCGCGAGGGTGGCATGGGCCTGGGCTTGGCAGTTTCCAAGGAAATCATTGAGGCGCACGGCGGTTCCATGTGGGTGGAAAATTTACCCCGACGCGGCGCGAAGATCACAATCTGTTGGGCAACAAACAGGAAGGAAATTTGAGGAATGGCGAATATACTAATCGTGGAAGATGAGCATGCATTGAGCAGTGCACTGGCGCTGGCGGTGCGGCGTCTCGGGCACTTGCCGGTCCTAGCTGCCAGTGGTGGCGCTGCGCTGGAGACCTTGAAGAATCAGCGGTTTGAGGCGGTCGTGTTGGACATCGGTCTGCCGGACATGAGTGGGCTTGAGGTGCTGAAGCGCATTCGACAGACGGAGTCGAGCTTGCCGGTGCTGGTCATCACGGCGCATGCGACGCTGGACCATGCGATCGCCTCACAAAAGTTAGCTGTCGCCGACTACCTAACGAAGCCGCTGGATTTGCGGCGTTTTGAGGAATCGTTGTCGGGCTTGGTGACGCAAGGGGTGCTGCTTGGGAAACCGGTTGAGAGCCAAGCGGCGACCTTAATCGGTGCAGCACCGTGCATGCGCGAGGTATTTTTGGGGATTGCTCGGGCTTGTCCGAGTGAGGTTCCGGTATTGATCCATGGTCCGTGCGGCTCGGGAAAAACGCTGGCGGCGGGCGTGATCCATGCGAATGGTGTGCGAGGTGCGGGTCCCTTGCGCCAAGTGGAGTGTAGGGCACTCGGAGGACAGCGAGCGCGAGAAATTTTCATGGAGAATTTCCAAGGGACGACGGTTTTGGAGGAGATCACGCTCTTGGATGCCGACTCACAGGCTTGCTTGGCGGAGTGCTTGGTGCGCGCGCATGTTGGAGGTTCGCGTTGGATAGCGACTTCGCGGGTGGGTCCGGTTGATGCGGTTCGGACTGGGGTTTTGCGGCAGGATTTATTTTATGCGTTTAGCGCGCTGACCGTGGAGATGCCGCCCTTGAGTGAGCGGGCGGGTGATATTCCGGCGTTGGGTCAGTTTCTGCTAGGGGTGCGGGATGGTGGGCTCAAGCCGCTTGAAATCACGGCGGCTGCGCTGTGCGCCATGCAGGCGTATTCTTGGCCGGGAAATGTGCAGGAACTCCGGCATGTGCTTGAATACGCGCAGGCCATGAGCCGCGGAGGGCCGGTTTTTCCCGGTCATCTTCCACCGCACGTGGCGGCGGCGCTGCATGCCTCGGGTGGCACGGTGGTCTCCGGCGAGCTGGATGTTGTGGTCGGGCGATGGCTGGATTCTCAATTGGAGCTGATTTCTCAGGATGATTGGCAGTATGATTTGCTGATGGACCGGATTGAGGCGGTATTGCTGGGTCATTTGATGAAACGATTTGAAAATAGGCCGACACGTCTGGCCACAGCGATGAGGCTGAACCGTGCGACGTTGAGGCAGAAGCTGCGCCGTGCGGGAATCGCAGGTGAAGCTTCATCCGGGGAGGGATAGTTTCGTTAGGTAACCGTGTGCACCTGAGATTGGCATTGCCATTGGCGCTTCGATTTGGAATCCCACAGTATCGAAGTTGTGTGGATAGAGAGGAGCGGACAAGGCGGCCTGTGCCAAGAATCTTTGTCAAATCGAGTAAAGTATTTGACGCGATCTCAAGTTTTTGAGAACGGTTCCCGCCTCGCGCAATGATGCTCACTTCAAACAATCACCGAATACGTCGTTCATGGACTTTTCCATGGGGGCGTAGCTCAGCGGTCAGAGCGGGTGGTTTATAACTGCCGGGTCGTGGGTTCGATACCCACCGCCCCTATCATATGCTATTTCAGTCGGGAGTCATGCATCACGTTGATGCGTTGATTTATTAGATTGCTGCGATTTCGACAGCGTCACGAAGCCGTTCCGTGAGTGGCAGGCTTCGCTCAAAGCAGCGCTAGTTTTTTTGTATTTTCGATCAATTTATTCAGTGAGATTCTATGTGTATGTGCAGTCAAATGCGGATTTTTGAAGGGGAAGCCGGGAGGTGTGGAGATGAGTGATGTGGAAGATTCCGAGCCACGCTGGATGGGGCCGTATGAGATGCCGATGATGGAGTATGCAGTCTATACTGCCATGATTTACGCGGCAAAGCGTGCGGAAAAAAATTCCGCGCCGGACAGTTTAACAACGAGTTTTCCAGCTCTGGATGCATGGATCGGTGGATTGCGGCCGGGAAAGTTGTATGTGGTTGCCTCAGCGCCGGATGCAGGGAAAACGACGTTTTTGCTCAGCATGATCGGGCACCTTTGCCTGGATGCGAAAGTGGGTGGCATGTTGTTTTCCGGTGATCTAACGGCTAATCAAGTGTGCCTGAGATTGATTGCTATGCATTCCAGGACGGTGCTATCAGATGATGTGCAATTGTCTCCGTTGAGGAAGGGGGATTTGTTGCGGATCAAGGAAACTGCGAAGCGGATGTCGAACTCGGATTTGGGGATCGATGATGCACGAGGGCTCTCGGTGGATGAGCTTCGCGCGAAAGTCTATCAGCACAAGCGCTCGAAGAAACTGGCCTTCATTGGGATTGATCATTTGCACTTGCTGCGAGCGAGTTCCGCGCGGGCGGGGAAGTCATGCAAGAGTGAGCGTGATGAAGTCATTGTGAAGCTTAAGGGCTTGGCGCGTGAGCTTCAAGTTCCAGTGATTGTTCTTGCCCATGTGAAGGCGCGTGCAGAGGGGAGGAGCCAGTTGCGTGCATGTGATGTGAAAGGCTCAGGGATGATTGCCCATGAGGCGGATGTCATTTGTTTTCTGAAGCGGCATGTGGGAGGGGCATTGCATGAATATCATATTGAGAAGAACCAAGAGTGGACCGAGTTGCAAATTGTAAAGACTGGCGATGGGAGAAGCGGGGCGATTGGACTGAGCTATTGTGAGGACCTTGAACATCTGATTCCCCTGCTGAATGCGGTGGAGGAACAGGACGATGCTTGGGATCAGCATTTCCACACGCATCACACAGACGACGATGATCCGGACGCGGTGTGAGCTACATGGGGCGGGTTTCATCAAAAAGCGCGGCGCGGGCTTGTGTTTTTTGCGGGGTGTATTAATTTTCACGTGCTGTGAAGAAGTTGTTCGCGATTACCGTTTGTTTTCTGGCCCTCTGGGTGGCTGGTGCTGCGGGGGTGCGGTCAGGTGAGTCGGTCTCGTGTGGGGATGCGGATGCATGTTGCTGTTGTGATGATTCTGCGGCGTTGACCCCATGTTTTTGTGAAGACGATTCCGAATTTGAGTTTCCGGAAATGGCGATTGTTGAAGGTGTCGCGTTGGCGCCGCCGGTGTCCGGGGATTTCGTCGTTCGAGAAGCGCCGCCGCTGGTGACACTGCTCCCGCGTTGGCATCCTGCTCTGCCTTGGCACGCGCCGCCGGAAGAAAAGCGTGCGCGTTTGTGCGTTTGGGTTTTGTGAAATTGAGAAATGCCGGACCACCACTTGAGGTGGAGTTTGATGCATGTTCTTGAATTACTTTATCCAAATTTATGAAAATTTTATCCATGAGTCTTATGATGCTTGCCGGAGCGGCAGCGCATCCAGTCGCCTTCGAGGGCGCCTATCAGCTGATGTTCGGCACGGCAGGAGCTGTGCAGAATTTTGAGCTTTATCGATCCTATTCTGCGGAAGCGGCGTGGGGTTTGCATGCCATGCGCTTTGAGGACGATGCCGAGGAGGTTTTCACGGGCCTCCAGCACAATTGGCTTTTGAAGCGCTGGAATCTGCCGGCCGCGCAGGCGAATATTTATACCGGCCTAGGTGCGGGAGCGGCCGGGGAGGTGGGCGATGGCGCATCGCCCGCCGGCTTCGGGTTTTTCCGAGCGGACTATGAAACACGGCGTGTTTACACCGCGCTCGACGCAAAATGGGTTGAGTCTGCCGATGTCTCGCGCGGTGTTTTCAGTGCGGCGCTTGGCATTGCGCCTTACAAGGCGGAGTTTGATCAACTCAACACGTGGATCATTCTGCAGGCGGAGCATGTCACGGGAATGGAGGACAAGCTGGAGATTATTCCGAAGCTTCGTTTCTTCAAAGGTCCGTATTTTTTTGAAATTGGCAGCACCCTCCGGGGCGAGCCGATTGCAAACTTTATGATTCACTTCTAACTTTAACTGTCCTTTTAAATCTAAAATTATGAAAATTCTATCAATTATCAGTCTGTTTATGTTTTCCGCAAATCTGGTGCATGCCGCGCCGGATCGCGTGGTCACGGTGAAAACCACGGTCAACGGTATGGTCTGCTCGTTCTGCGCGCAGGGGATCATCGCACATTTCAAAAAGCACCCTGCAGTTTCGAGCGTGCATGTCGATCTGACGCGCAAGCTTGTTCTCTTGGAGGAGAAGAAGGGCAAGGTGATCAGCAATGAGGAAATCGGTGAATTTATTGAAAAGTCCGGATTTGAAGCGGTGAAGATCGAGCGATTGAAAGAGAGCTTCGATCAGGTCAAAGGTGGCTGATTTACCGAATTATCCTCGTATCTGTCCGTTGCCGCGGACGCGGTATTGGTAGCTGGTGAGCTCGCGGAGGCCCATGGGTCCGCGGGCGTGGAGTTTGTCGGTTGAAATGCCGATTTCCGCGCCGAAACCGAATTCTCCGCCATCTGCGAAGCGGGTGGAAACGTTGTGGAACACGCAGGCGGAGTCGATTTCCCGGAGAAATCGCTCCGCCGTAGCCTCGTCACGAGTGACGATGACGTCGGTATGATGTGAGCCGTATTGGTTGATGTGAGAGACGGCCTCATCAAGTGAGGCGACGACTTTGATCGAAAGGATGAGGGCGAGGTATTCTGTGGTCCAGTCCTCAGCGGTGGCGGGAATGACGTCGTGGAGAATGCGGCAAGTTTCCTCGCAGCCGCGGATTTCGACATTTTTTTCGCGGAGAGCGGCGGCGACTTTGGGGAGGAATTCTTGGGCGATGTCGCGATGGACGAGCAGGGTTTCCAGGGCGTTGCAAACACCGCATTTTTGAGTCTTCGAGTTGAGACAGAGAGAAACAGCCATTTCGAGATCTGCTGCGGCATCGGCGAAGAGGTGGCAAATTCCGTCATAATGTTTGATGACGGGCATGCGTGCGAGTGAGACGACCGTCTCGATGAGGCCCTTGCCGCCGCGAGGAATGATGAGGTCGAGCCATTGATCCATGCCGGCGAGGATGGCGACGCTTTCACGGTCCGTGAAGGGGATGAGTTGGATGGAATGTTGCGGCGCGCCTGCGGTGGCGAGGGCTGCGGCGATGGCGCGGTTCGAGTGGATGGCCTCGCTGCCGCCGCGGAGAATGGTGGCGTTGCCCGTCTTGAAGCAGAGCACGGCGGCGTCTGCGGTGACGTTTGGACGGCTTTCGTAAATGATGCCGATGGTGCCGATGGGGACGCGTGTTTGCTCGATGCGAATTCCGTTCGGGCGGGTCCACGAGTCCATGATTTGGCCGACGGGGTCAGGTAGAGTGGCGACTTGATCGATGCCAGAGGCCATGGCTTCGATGCGGGATTCGTCGAGCATCAAGCGGTCTAACATCGCGGGGGAGAGTCCTTTTTCGCGGCCGGCGGCGAGGTCAAGGGCATTGGCGGCAAGGAGTGAAGGCGCGTTTTCACGGATGGCCGTGGCCATGGCGAGGAGAATGGAATTTTTCTCAATGGCCGTGAGTTGGGCGAGTTTGTAGGCGGCGGCGCGCGCTTGGCGGCCCATTTGGTGGATGGATTCCTGGATGGTGGACATGGATGTGGATTCAGGGGCGGCCTGTGGAGGTGGGCATTAGAGGACGAAATCGTCGGTTGGGTCGAGCAGAGTTTCGTGCAGGTTTGAGGCGTCAGGATACCTAAAATAGGTGACTGTGAAACCGGGAATTTTGATGCTTCACTGCGATGCAAGTCCGCACCTGTCCGAGAAATGGTTCTTGACGCACGGCGAGGGCTGTCTGTTTTCATGTTCCGCAGGAAGTGGCGCGTCATTTCCAAACACCCAAAATTAGAACCCGATGTCCCAAACCCCACCGAAGGAAACTGACTTTATTCATAGCGAGGAATTTCTCCACGGTCTGATGAAGCGCCAACTGAAGCTTTCCATTTCGTGTTCTGTCGCGTTTTTCCTGCTTCTATTGGGTTTGCCTTTGCTCAATTACTTTGCGCCGGAGTTGATGGCGATGCGAGTGGGTGGTTTCACCCTGAGCTGGTTGGTGCTGGGCGTGCTTTTCTTCCCATACGTTTGGATCATTGCGCGGTTATTCATCACGCGTTCGATGGCCTTGGAGTCGGATGAAGTCCGGCTTGCTGCGGAGGGAAACAAGCGTCAATCGTAAAACTAACTGGAAACTAATTTCATGAATTTTTCTCAAATTGACCCTTGGATCCTTGCGTTTTCCGGCATCACCGTTGCGATCACGCTGTGGATGGGATTCCGCTCAGCAAAGGGCTCCAAGTCCGCCTCGGACATGTTTGTGGCCGGTCGGTCCGTCTCGGTGGGGTGGAATGCATCCGCGATTTCCGGTGAGTATTTAAGTGCGGCGAGTTTTATGGGGATTGCCGGGATGGTGATGTCATCTGGCTATGACGCCTTGTGGTATCCGGTTTGCTATGCGTGCGGCTATTTGTTTCTGCTTTTGTTCATTGCGGGTCCTTTGAGGCGCTTTGGTGCCTATACGATTCCGGACTTTGCGGAAGGGCGTTTTGACTCACCCTTGTTCCGGCGGATTGCAGTGTGCTTTGTGTTGTTCATCGGCTTTTTCTACACGATGCCTCAGATGAAGGGCGCGGGCACGGCCTTATCGTATATTTTACCGGGACTTCCATACTGGGTCGGCGTGGTGGTGGTGGGCGCTGTGATCACGCTCAACGTCGCACTTGGCGGGATGAAGGGCATCACCTTGGTGCAAGCGGTCCAGTATTGGATTAAGATGTTCGCAATTTCCGCGCCGATTTTCGTGCTTCTATCCGTGTATGGCGGATATGGGAAAAACCTTTCATTGAACCAATCAACAGCCAGCCCTGCGGCGATTGTGCAAACGGTGGACGAGGCGCATGCTCGCAAGCCATTGCCGGAAAAAGCGCCGGACGATGCGACATGGGTTTCGCCCTTTGGCCCATTGACGACGAAGGCTGCGAAGGCTGCGGGACTCTCACCTGAGGAAGCGCGTCCGCTGTCCTTGCTTTACACATACTCGCTGATCATCGCGCTGGTGTGCGGAACTGCGGGATTGCCACACATTCTCGTGCGTTTTTACACCAATCCTGATGGTGTTGCCGCGAAAAAAACGACGATGTGGGTGATGATATTAATCGGTGTTTTCTACGTCTTTCCTCCAGTTTTTGGAGTCTTAGGGCGTAATTTCATGCCGGAGCTCTACAATGCCGTGGGCTCGAAAGGGCCGGACAAGGTGGTTCTCGAGCTGCCGACTCTGCTGGGTAAAGACAGCATTCTCGGATCGATCCTCAGCGGAATCACGTGTGCGGGTGCCTTTGCGGCCTTCATGAGCACCTTCAGCGGTCTGCTGGTGTCCATGACAGGTGCGGTGGCGCACGACATTTATGGTCGTATGTTGCGCCCGAAATCCACGCCCGAGCAACGGATGCGGATGTTCCGGGTTTCCGCCGTGCTGGTGGGTGGTGTTGCGACCTTGTTAGGAACACAGGTTGAGCTATTGGATATCAATTTCATGGTGGGGCAGGCCTTTGCAATCGCGGCGGCGAGCTATTTCCCACTGCTGTTCATGAGTGCTTGGTGGCGGGGGATGACGATGAAAGGGGCGGCGACCGGCATGCTCGGCGGTGGTGTTTTGGCGCTCGGATGCGTCACGCTCACGAGCATGAGTGACATTGTCGCCAAAAGCGGCCAAGCAGCGGCTCTTGCAGCGGGTAAGGAGTGGATACCGGACGCCATGACACTTTTCTGGCGTGAGCATCCGCTGTTGCGCATCCTTTCCGAGCAACCTGCGATCTGGACGGTTCCGACGGCGATTTTGCTGATGATTTTCGTTTCCAAGGCGACGCGGAAAACCGTGCCTGCCGACGTGCGGATGAAAATGCTCGTGCTGCACGCCCCAGAGGCGCTTGGGCTCAAGCAAGAATATATTCAAGAGCACCAAGGACCTGCGCATTGATCGTCCGAAAATTTTTGGAAATTCATGGGTGAGTTGCGCTGGAGTTGCAGTACAATTCGGCAATTCTGGCTTGCTGTATTTGGCTCCGCAGATATCCAAGGGCTAAGAATTTCGAGGGTGTCGTTGCAGTTGCCTTCGGTTCGCTTTATCACTCATGAATTTTCCCACGATTTCAGATTTGGATCGCTTTGACGGCTTGGTCGAATGGCTGCAGAGCGATGCTTGGCGTTTGGCTTTCAGCGCTAAAATTCAGGAGACCGGCAAGGCTTGTT
>JBEGOB010000274.1:0-6981 GCA_041182265.1 Verrucomicrobiota bacterium
CCAAGCCACCTAACTCCCCCCATTTCAGCCACTCCCCATTCGCCCCACTCACACACGCCCGCCCACTCGGACAACCAAACTCCGCAGCATCCCACCACCGCCACGTTGACAGATGCACCAATCGGAAGCACCCGTCATTGAGACGCAAATCCCCTCCCCGCCCTCGCTTCATCGTTTTGGAAATATCCACCTAACCAAAAACAATCATGAACACTTCACTATCCACCTTGCGCGAAATGACCGTCCAAATCCCCTGCGCCGGCGTCCAATTGGAGGGTGACCTCTGCATCCCCGTCGATGCCCATGGACTCGTGATTTTCGCCCACGGCAGCGGCAGCAGCCGCTTCAGCCCGCGCAACCGCCTCGTCGCCGGAGAAATGCACCGCAAGCACCTCGCCACACTTTTATTTGATTTACTAACACCTCACGAAGCCAGCGAAGAAGCGCGCACCGGCGCACTCCGGTTCAACATCCCATTCCTAACTGACCGACTCGTCGCCGTCACCCGCTGGGCACGCCTTCAGGAGGATATTAAAAGCCTGAATTACGGCTACTTCGGATCCAGCACCGGAGCTGCGGCCGCCCTTGCCGCCGCTGCCGCCATCCCGGAAATTAAAGCGGTCGTCTCGCGGGGTGGCCGCACGGATCTCGCTGGCCCCACCGCAAAAAACGTCCGCGCCGCCACGCTCATGATCGTCGGCGAGCTCGACCACCCGGTGATCCGTTGGAACCGCCAAACCATGGACCTCCTTCCCGGCACCAAGGAACTCACCATCATTCCGCGCGCCACACACCTTTTCCCGGAACCAGAAGCCCTCGAGGCAGTCTCCGCTCTCGCCGCATCTTGGTTCGAAACCCACCTCTCTCAACCTGAAATCCAGCCATCATGAACTCACTGCTCTACCAAATCCCCGTCACTCCCCCCAGCATCAGCGCACTGCGGGAAATCCGCAATCTCGCCGAACCCCTAACCGGATCCGTTGAGGATTATGACGGCCTCATGGACTCCATTGGCGACGCCCAAGTCGTCATGCTTGGCGAAGCTTCACACGGAACCCACGAATTCTACCGGGAACGCATTAAAATCACTCAACGCCTGATCGAGGAAAAAGGCTTCACCGCCGTCGCAGCTGAGGCCGACTGGCCGGACGCTTACCGCGTGAACCGCTTCGTCCGTAGCGAACCTAACGGCGAAGCCGAAGCCGCAGAGGCTCTCGACGGATTCAAACGCTTCCCCGCATGGATGTGGCGCAACGCCGATGTCCTCGACTTCGTCGGATGGCTTCGCGAATACAATGAAACCGTCTTCAATCCCGCACACCAAGTCGGCTTCTACGGCTTGGATCTCTACAGTCTCCACAAGTCGATGAATGAGGTGATTCAATACCTTGAAGGCATCGATCCCGCAGAAGCGTCCAAGGCAAAAGCACTCTACGGCTGCCTTGACCGCTACGGCAGCGACCCCCAACAATACGGCCTGTTAGTCAGCTCCGGCGTCGGCGACGGCTGCCGCGCGGAAGTTCTCCAACAACTCACCGATCTCCGGAAAAAGGAAATCGAATACCTATCCCGCAACGGCCAAGCCATGGCGGACGAATTCTTTTTCGCCTCGCAAAACGCACGCCTCATCCGCAATGCGGAGGCTTACTACCGCGAAATGTTCCGAGCCAACGCATCATCATGGAACCTCCGGGACCAACACATGATGGAAACTCTCACCGAACTCATCGACCACCTGAAAAAGCACCACAACGGATCCAAAGTCGTCGTATGGGCGCACAACTCTCACCTTGGCGATGCGCGAGCCACCTCGATGTCTCGCCGGGGCGAGTGGAACCTTGGCCAGTTAGTCCGTCAGAAATTTCCCGAAGAATGCAAATCCATCGGCTTCACAACCTACAGCGGCACAGTCACCGCAGCCTCAGGATGGCACATGCCTGCGGAGCGCAAAGACATCATTCCCGGACTGGAAGGCAGCTATGAACATGTCTTCCACCAAGTCGGAATGCCTGACTTCTGGCTGGATTTCTCCCGCCAGAACTCCGCAGTGGACGCGCTCAGAATGCCTCGGCTCGAGCGCGCCATCGGCGTGGTTTACGCTCCAGAAACCGAGCGGCAGAGCCACTACTTCGAGGCCAGCATCACGGACCAATTCGACGCAGTCCTCCACTTCGACCACACACGCGCGGTCGAGCCTCTGGAACGCTCGCAGGAGTGGTCCACGGACGAGGCTCCGGAGACCTACCCTGTCGGACTCTAAGTTTGGCGTTGCAAGGCCCACTCAACGGCCGGCTGCATCGGCCTCGATCCAAGCCCAAAGCTTGGCGAGGCCACTGGCCACGCTTGCCTTCGCCTCATCCAGCACCGCTCCAGGCGCGTGTTTACCAAAGAGATAATATTTGATCTTCGGCTCCGTTCCAGACGGCCTGACCGCAAAGGAACGGCCGTCTTCCAGATCCACAAATAGCATTTTCTCCTTCGGCAGCAAATCACCTTCCTGGTCGTAAAGATCCTGTTTCGCGAAATCCCGAATGCGAAGCACCGTAGAACCATCCACCACCGCAGGTGGATTCTCAGCGTAGGATTGTGCCAAAGCCTGAATCCGCGCGGAACCATCCGCACCTTCCATCACCAAGGATTTCCCAACTTCCAAATAATACCCATACTCGGTATAAATTTCATCCATCAGCGCTGGGATCGACTTGCCAACCGCCTTCGCATACGCAGCAACTTCCGCAAACATCAGAGCCGCACCATTGGCATCCTTGTCACGCACCGCGTCCGAACCAAGATAGCCATAACTCTCTTCTCCGCCAAAAACGAAGAACCGCGAGTATTCGAGCCTCAGCGCACGCGTCTGTGCTTCTGTTAGCGAACGATAGTCACCTTTTTTGTCCGCCGGTATCGCATCTTCATATTTACGCAACTTGGCCGCAATATACTTGAAGCCTGTCAAGGTATCCACGATCCCCACACCGAAACCATCCGCAACCGCGCGTTGCAACTCCGTCGTCACAAAGGTCTTCACCAACACCGCACGATTCCGATTCGCCGGAGTCAGCCAGCCGAGTTCAAAACAAGTTTTCAGGCGATACCACGCCATCAGCGAGCCAATTTGGTTTCCGGTCAAAAGCACCATTTTCCCGGCCGAATCACGCACCGCCACACCCATCCGGTCCGCATCCGGATCTGTGCCAATCACGATCTCAGCCCCTGTCTCCTCTGCCAGATCGATGGCCATTTTCAATGCAGGGGCATTCTCTGGATTCGGCGATTCCACGGTGGGAAAACGTCCATCCTGCACATCCTGCGCCGGAACTGTTAGCACATCGAATCCAAACTCACGCAACATCGGCACATTGATATGTCCGCCGGTTCCGTGGAGATTGGTGAACACAATCTTAGTCGATGCGCCATCCAACAAAGAAGGCTTGAGCAACAGCGTCTTGAGCCGCGCAACATACAAAGCATCCATTTCCTCACCCAAGATCGTCACCCCACCGCGCTCGCCCTCAGGAAGCGCCTCGTAGCGCTCGCTCACAATCGCATTCACCTCCGCGACGATCCCACTGGCGTGACGATCCACAATCTGCGCACCATCATTGAAATACGCCTTAAAGCCGTTGTCATGCGGTGGATTGTGACTCGCCGTTAGAACAACTCCCGCATCCGCGCGCAACTCACGCACCGCAAATGATAGCTGCGGCGTCGAGCGCGGCCCGTCGAATAGATAGGCGTCGCAGCCCAACTCTGCACACACGCGAGCACAAAATTCCGCAAAATCCCGCGAGAAATGCCGCGTATCATGCGCGAAAACCAGCACCGGCTTGCGCCCCTCACCCACCACCTGACGCGTGTAGGCGATCAATCCCCGCACCGCTCGACTCAGGTTGAAATAGTTCATCGTCGCCGTGCCCACACACGGATGTTCAGGGCGCCCATTCGGACCGCCCACGCCTTGCTCAATCTGCGTCAGAACCCGACCGATCGTCCGCCCGCGCAAGCCACCGGTGCCGAATGCCAGAGTCTTGTAAAACCGGTCATTGAGTTCCTCCCAAGCCCCCTCACGCACCAATTCCTCAATCACCCGCAACGCGAGTTCATTCGTGCTCCCTTCCAACAAGGCCAGGATATTGTTCTTCGCGGATTCGAGCAGGCTGCCACGGGTGACGGCCTCGTTGAGGGGATCGGTGATTGCTGTCATTTGAAACGCAAAGATATGAAAATCCACGCCTCACCTGTCCACCAAATAAACTGCGCAGAATCCCGGCACAAAATCCGCTCCATGGCGGAATCGTCACTGCCACCCCACGGATCTTTCCTTGCCGGAAATCCTGCTTGATCCATTCTCCCCGCTTTAGAAACCCCAAACCATGGACTCCAAACGCCGCGTCGCCCTCACTGCATCCCTGCTTGTCGCAAGCGGTGCCGGCCTCTTCTGGCTCGCCCAACTGGAACCCATCACACCTGCCGCCCGCACGGCATCCAACCCGACTCCCCCTGAAATCCCAAAGCCCGGAAATCTCGCAAAACCCGCACAAACCACCTCGCAAAACCTACCCGCCGCGCCCAACTCACACGCAGACTCCTCACAATCCTGGGTCATCCACCCGGACGGCCAAGCTCTCTCCATCACCCTCGCCCTTGATGAAGCGATCCTCCGCGACGCCGATGGCAAGGAATCTCTCACCCGCTTGATCCCCGCTGCCACTCAGGAAAATTTGCCCGCACGGCTCGCCGGACTTTCCTCACCCGGCGGCGTCTTCCCCGTCGCCTACCTCACCGGGCAAGAACGCTCCACCGCCACCCGCCGCATCCTCACCCCAGATCTCCGTGTCCAACTGGACGAGGCTGCCGCCGATGACATCGCATCACGCAAGCAACTCACCATCAAGGATCGCCCCGCCTACGCGCCCGGCTGGGTCATCATGCGGGCCTCAGACGCCTTCGCCGCCCTCGACGCCATGGCCCAACTCCGGAAACTTCGCGAAGTCACCTCCGCAGACATTCTCCTCGCCGTCCAACACACCCCGCGCGCCCTACCCAACGACCCGCTCATCACGGATCAATGGCATTTAAAACGCTCCGGCACCGCGGTCACAGGCTCGGACGTCAATATCGAATCCATCTGGAATTACCCCTCCTCCACCGGAGCTCGCGGCAAGGGCATTCGCATCGGCATCGTCGATGACGGACTGCAAACGACCCACCCGGACTTCATCGGCAACATCGACACCGCCAACGATAAGGATTGGAATGGCAACGACGCCGATCCAAGCCCGGGCACAGATGACGACCACGGGACATCCTGTGCCGGAAATGCCGCCGCCCGTGGCAACAATGGCATCGGCGTTTCAGGCACCGCACCGGAAGCCACACTCGTCGGCATGCGTCTCATCGCGGGCTCCGTCACCGACGCCCAAGAAGCTGAGGCTCTGAATTACTTGCCACAGCTCATCGAAATTAAATCCAACAGCTGGGGCCCCAATGACACCGGCGACATCCTCGAAGCACCTGGCCCGCTCACACTCAGCGCACTCCAGACCGCCACCTCCTCCGGCCGCAATGGCAAAGGCAGCATCATCCTCTGGGCGGGCGGAAACGGCGGCGACGTCAACGACAACTCAAACTACGACGGCTACGCCAACTCGATTTACACCATCGCCATCGGTGCCACCGACTCGACAGGCAAGCGCGCTTATTATAGTGAACCCGGCAGCAACATCGTCGTCTGCGCACCATCCAGCGGCGGATTGGGCATCACCACAGTCGATCGCGCAGGCACCGCAGGCTACAGCACCGGAGACTACGCCAACGACTTCGGCGGCACATCATCCGCCACTCCCACCGCCGCCGGAATCGTCGCCCTGATGCTTGAGAAAAACCCGAATCTCGGCTGGCGGGATGTGCAGGAAATCCTCATTCGCAGCGCCGCGAAACCACCCGCCGTCACCACCACGGGCTGGGTCACCAATTCCGCCGGCATTCCCTTCCACCACGAGTTCGGTGCCGGGCTCATCGATGCAAGCGCCGCCGTCAACCTCAGTGCAAGCTGGACGAATCTCCCCGCACAAACATCCACCACCGTCACCCAGTCCGGGCTCAGCAACAGCATCCCGAACAACAACCCGACAGGCCTCACCCGCAGCTTCGACCTCACCTCATCCAACATCCGCGTCGAGCAAGTCACCCTCAAGCTCAGCGCCAATCACAGCGCCCGCGGAAATTTGGAAATCACCCTCACCTCGCCCGGCGGCATGGCCAGCAAACTCGCCGAAGTCCGCTCTGACCTAAACCCCAATTACGCAAACTGGACTTTCAGCAGCGTTCGCAACTGGGGTGAAAACTCGGCTGGCATCTGGACCCTCAAAATCACCGACCTCAGCAACACCGGAAATTCCACTGGCGGCACCCTCACATCGGCTGAGTTGAAAGTCTTTGGTTCGCCCGCCACCCCCGTCAATCCCTCACCCATCGCCCAAATCACCCAACCTTCCACCGGCTCCATCTTCAGCCCCGGCACGCCTGTCAGCATCACCGTCAATGCCAGCGACCTCACCACGGAAGGTGCAAGCGGCAGCATCGCCTCAGTCGAAATTTCCGACAACGCCAGCCCTCTCACAAGCATCACCACCCCACCCTACACCTTCACTTACACCCCGGCGCTCGGCAGCCACTCACTCGTCGCCAAGGCCACCGACAGCGAGGGCGCCGTGGGCAACTCGGTCTCCGTGAATTTCACGGTCGTTAACCAATCACCAATCATCACTGCCGCCACGCTCTCCAGCGCCGAGCCATTTTACACCGACACCCCGCTCAGCGTCTCATCCATCACCGCCACCGATCCAGAAGCTGAGAACATCAGCTATAGCTATCAGTGGCAGTCGAGCAGCAACGGCACCCGCTACACCGACCTCGCCGGAGCCACGCTCGACACCGCACCCGCTCTCGCAGGCGTGCTTTTACGCTGCATCATCACTG
>JBEGOB010000275.1:0-8104 GCA_041182265.1 Verrucomicrobiota bacterium
CTCTTGCGCGTCATGAAAAGCCTTCAGAGGCAGGGTTTAGGCGTGACGAGATATCAGGTGGCCAGAGCCAACGTGAAGGTGCGGCCTATTTCAGCTTTTTCACTTGGCTTGTTCTGGGCACCCTTTTGATCTTTGTGCCTTTCGCTTGGTTCTATCGACCACGCACGTATCTTCACGATTGAGAAGATTGCGCGGAATCGCTCAGCTTAGGCACCGATTTTATCACGGACCACGGCTGAGAGAAGCTTTCCGTCCGCGCGTCCCTCCGCGAGTTCTTGTGCGCGTTTCATCACTTTACCCATGTCCGCCTTGCCCGTCGCTCCCGTGTCGGAAATCGCTTGTGAGACGATCGTGACAAGTTCCGCCTCGGAAAGTGCGGCTGGAAGGTAGCGTGAGAGAATCTCAATTTCGGCCTTTTCCGTTACCGCCAATTCAGCGCGACCAGCCTTCTCGAATTGTTCGCATGAATCGAGCCGCTGCTTGATCTGCTTGCGGACCAGAGCGAGCACTTCGGATTCCTCAAGCGGAGTGCCCAAGCCGCCTTTTTCGATTGATGCGTTCGTCAAGGCGCTTTTCAGAGCTCTTAGTGCATTGAGCGCCAGGCTGTCCTTGGCTCTCATCGCGGTTTTGATGTCTTCAGGAATTCGGTTTGCGGTGTCGCTCATGCATGTGTCGTATCACGCCGGGCGGTATAGCCAAGCAAAACGTGGAAATCCCGGATTGTCTCGTGGTGGTGTTAAATTTATTCAAATCGTCGCTTGATGTAACGAAAATTTTCGTTACGATGATAACCGTCATGAGCGAGCTTGTAAAATTCACGAGGGCCCTGGCCGACAGTACGCGCTGGCGGATCGTTCGCTTGGTGATGGATGAAGCGCTGTGTGTCTGTGAGTTGGCGGATATTTTGCAGATGCCACAATCTTCCGTTTCGAGTCATGTCCAAGTCATCCGCAAGGCGGCTTTGCTGGAGAGTGAAAAGTGCGAAAAATGGACGTATTTTCAGGTGGATCATCGCTATCGGAAGCTCATTGAGACCTTGGCAAAATCCTTTGCGGATGAGGATGATGAGGTTTCGAAGTCTGACTCCGCGCGGGCGAGAGAAAGGTTGGCGCATCGTGAAAACAGTTGCTGCCCGGGACCGAAGAATCTTCAGGTTAGGAGAAAATCGAAAACAAAATTATCATGAAACTATCTGATCTTAAATCGCTGCTCGACTCGCATTCCGACTTGAATTTCCGCATTGCGCTGCCGGATGGAGCCGCCATTCCCGTCTCGTTTCACGTGACTGAGGTGGGCCGTGTGCAGAAAACTTTTTTCGACTGTGGGGGCAAGCTTCGAGAGTCCACCATTTGCCAACTTCAAATTTGGGTTGGAGAGGATTTCAATCATCGCATTGAGACGGGTAAAATGGCGTCAATTCTTGCGAGAACAGGGTCGATTTTTCCGGACGATTTCATTCCGGTGGAAATCGAATACGAGGATCGTGTGATTTCACAATACACGATCGAAGGGCACGAGCTCTTGGCGGATGCGGTCGTCTTGAAACTGGTGCATAAGCACACCGAGTGTCTCGCCCCCGAACTTTGTGGCCTGCCGAATTTGATGCGCCTTCCCGCCTTGGGTCGCAAGTCGTCTTGCTGCGGATAATGCAATTTATTCACTAAAGAACTATGGCAATACGCATCGGGATTAATGGTTTCGGCCGCATGGGTCGGCTTGCACTTCGCGCAGGTTGGGATTTCAAAGAAATCGAATTTGTACACATCAATGAACTTGCAGGTGACGGAGTGACATCCGCGCATTTGTTGGAATTTGATTCTGTGCATGGTCGGTGGCGGCACGAGATTCACGGTGAACCCGCCGGCATGTCGATTGATGGAAAGACTCTTGGTCACACGAGTGAGGCGGATTTTAAAAAAGTTCCGTGGAGTGACCTTGGCGTGGACTTGGTTCTGGAGGCTAGCGGGAAATTCCGCACGCCGCAGGAACTGGATGCCTACTTCGAAATGGGAGTGAAAAAAGTCATCGTTGCTGCCCCTGTGAAGTCCGGTGCATTGAACGTTGTGATGGGGGTGAATGACCATCTTTATGATCCCGCGACTCACCATCTACTCACGGCTGCATCCTGCACGACCAATTGTTTGGCGCCGGTCGTGAAGGTGCTTCATGAGGGAATTGGTATTAAGCATGGTATGATCACAACCATTCATGACATGACCAACACTCAGTCGATTTTAGACACGCCGCACAAGGATTTGCGGCGTGCGCGAGCTTCCAGTTTGTCATTGATCCCTACATCGACGGGTTCCGCAACCGCGATAGGCATGATTTTCCCGGAGTTGTTGGGTAAGCTTGATGGGGTTGCGGTGAGAGTGCCGCTATTGAATGCGTCACTCACGGATTGCGTGTTCGAGGTTTTCCGTGAGACCTCGGTTGAAGAAGTGAACACGCTGTTGAAGACTGCTGCAGAGGGTTCCTTGCGTGGAATTTTAGGTTATGAAACACGACCTCTTGTTTCAGTGGATTATCGCGATGATCCACGTTCGTCAATTGTTGATGCGCTCTCGACGATGGTAACTAACGGGACGCAAGTGAAAATTCTCGCTTGGTATGACAACGAGTGGGGGTATGCGAGTCGCTATGCGGAACTTGCGCGGAAGGTAGCTGGTTTCATGTGATGGCAATGCAAGATTCCTCCAATTCATCCGGGAAAGAAGTCCGCAATTATGCGATTGTGACTTTGGCCTATTGGGCGGACACCTTGGCGGATGGTGCGATCCGAATGTTGGTGCTGTTTTACTTCTATCAGCTTGGATACGGTGCGCTTCAAGTTGCGTCCTTGTTTCTATTTTATGAAATATTCGGAATCATCACCAACTTGGTTGGCGGCTATTTGGCATCGAGATTCGGCTTGAAAAGCACGCTTGTTCTCGGTCTTGGGACGCAAGTTGTGGCGTTGGCCATGCTCGCGGTCATGCCAAGCGGTATGCTGACAGTCGGCTACGTCATGATGTCGCAGGCGCTTTCGGGAATTGCCAAGGATCTGACGAAAATGAGCAGCAAGAGTGCTGTGAAATGTGTGGCGGGAGAGGGCGGGAATCGTTTGTATCGATGGGTTGCGTTATTGACGGGAAGTAAGAATGCGCTCAAAGGGATCGGTTTTTTTCTGGGAGGATTTTTGCTTTCTGTGATGGGTTTTCAGGCATCTGTTTTGGTGATATTGGGGGTGGTTGGTATGGCGTGGCTCGCGGCGCTTGTGATGCTGAAAGGGGGCTTGGGAACTGCAAGCAAGCGGGCGAAATTCAAGCATCTTTTTTCCCAAAATCGCGGTGTGAATGGTTTGTCGGTGGCGCGCTTGTTTCTCTTTGGGGCGCGTGATGTGTGGTTTGTTGTTGCGCTGCCAATTTTTCTATCGACTCAGCTTGGTTGGAAATTTTGGCAAACGGGAGGATTTATGGCGGCGTGGGTGATTGGCTATGGCGCAGTGCAGGCGTCCGCACCGCTGTGGATGAGGCGTAAGGCTGGCGCAGGAGGCGGGAATCCGGATGGGCGGACTGCGAGACAGCTTGCATTTTTGATGGCTTTATTTCCTGTTGCCATTGCGGCTGCGTTGATCGCCGGTTTGCCACCTGCCGGTGTCGTCGTTTTCGGGTTGATCGCATTTGGTGTGGTGTTCGCGCTGAACTCGGCTGTGCATTCCTATCTGATTCTCGCCTATGCGGATCATGACAAGGTTGCGATGAATGTCGGAATTTATTACATGGCCAATGCCTGTGGCCGTTTGCTCGGAACCTTGCTGTCAGGTTGGCTTTATCAAATTGGAGTTCGCTTTGGGGCGAACGATGGTATCATATGGTGCCTTCTCGCTTCGTCTCTGATGTTGATCATCGCCGGAGTGGTATCGTTCGGACTGCCCGTTCGTGTGAGGCCAGTATGAATTTTCAGGAGATATGTTGGATCGCTTATGGAAAAATTGAATCAACCGATGGGATTGTTTGAGCGGAAGCTGACTCTGTGGGTTGCGCTGTGTATTCTTGCGGGAATCGCCTTGGGTCGGCTTGCTCCCGATCTATCGAAGACGCTGGATGGCATGTCAATTTTCGTCAATGGAGCGCCGGTCGTTTCAGTGCCGATCGCCGTTTGTTTGTTCTTCATGATGTATCCGATCATGGTGAAAATCGATTTTCGTGAAGTGATCCAAGCGGGGAAAAATCCGAAGCCGGTGTTACTCACCCTATTGATCAATTGGGGGATCAAGCCGTTCACGATGTTGGTCATTGCCAGCGTGTTTTTAGGGGTGTTTTTCAAGGATTTCTTGCCGGGAACTGAAGTAGTTAAAGACGGTAGCGAAGTTGCGCTTTACCGTTCTTATATTTCAGGGGCAATCCTACTTGGGATCGCGCCCTGCACCGCAATGGTGTTGGTTTGGAGTCATTTGGCGAAAGGCAATCAAGGTCATACGTTGGTGATGGTGGCGATCAACTCGTTGACCATGTTGTTTCTCTATGGTCCGATGGGTGCTTGGTTGTTAGGGGTGAATCAGATGCCAGTTCCATGGCAGGCTTTGCTATTGTCGGTAGGCATCTATGTGGCGCTGCCTTTAGCGGCGGGTTATGCATCGCGTGCTTGGATCATGAAGGTGAAAGGTCCAGATTGGTTCGCTCGGAAATTTCTGGTCTTCTTGACGCCGGTTTCGATTTTCGCACTGCTAGCGACACTCATTTTATTGTTTAGCTTCAAGGGAGAGACGATTCTTGCGAACCCGCTGACGATTTTTTGGATTGCAATTCCACTTGCGGTCCAGACCGTGCTGATTTTTGGAGTGACCTATGGGTTGGCCCGTGTTTTCAAGTTTTCTTACGAAGATGCGGCACCATCGGCGATGATTGGTGCATCCAATCATTTTGAGGTCGCGATTGCGACAGCGGTGATTCTGTTCGGGTTGAATTCCGGGGCTGCCTTGGCGACGGTTGTGGGAGTGTTGATCGAGGTGCCGCTGATGCTGTGTCTGGTGAGAGTTTGCCAAGCGACCCGTTCTTGGTTCGTTCGGTGAGTTCGAGGGGCGTTTTTTAATTTTTAGTCAGGGTCTTTTAGGCTTGGTGATTAAATCCGTGCCATGGGTGGGATTTGCCTCTTAGGCTCCCCGCATGCCATTCAGTAAATTTGGATTCGAAAGCGGAATTCTCCGAGCTCTTCAGAAAGCCGCCTACTTGCGACCGACCCCGGTGCAGGCAGCGGCCATTCCAAAAGTGATGCAGGGAAACGACGTGATCGCGATCGCACAGACGGGAACTGGGAAAACTGCGGCGTTTGTTTTGCCGATGCTTCATCGCTTGTCGCACACGCCGGATTCCAGTCATGTGCGCGGCATTAGAGCGCTTATTCTCGCGCCAACTCGCGAGCTTGCGTTGCAGATTATGGAGAATATCCGCAGCTATGGACAGCATTTGCCGATCCGAGTTGCGGCGCTTTATGGGGGTGTTGAGGAGGCGTCGCAGATCAAGTCGCTTCGCAAAGGCGTGCATATCGTTGTGGCGACGCCCGGTCGCTTGCTTGACTTGATTGGCCGTCAGAAGTTGGAGTTTCAGTCCTTGGAGATGCTCATTCTTGATGAGGCGGACCGGATGCTGCACATGGGTTTCCTGCCGGATATCGAGCAGATTGTGAGTCACTTGCCCAAACGGCGACAAACTTTGATGTTCTCAGCGACTCTGTCGAAGGAAATTGAGTCCCTTGCGCGTCGTTTTCAGTTTCAGCCGAAAATGATCCAAATTGGCAAGCGATCCGACCCAGCGGACACTGTGGACCAGAGTGTTTACGAAGTTCCGACGCATTTAAAAAACGCACTTTTGCTTGCGCTCGTGCAGCAGCCGAAGTTCACCCGCGTTTTGGTTTTTGCGCGGATGAAAGATGGGGCAAACCGCATCACCAATTTCCTCAAGCTCGCGGGCGTGAAAGTTGCGAAACTCCACTCCAGTCGCTCACAAGAGCAGCGGGAGCAGGCCTTGCAAGACTTCAAAGACGGGAAAATCCAAGTTTTGGTGGCCACGGATATCGTGGCACGAGGCATCGACATTGATGGTGTGAGCCACGTCATCAACTACGATTTCCCCGTCAACCCTGAGGATTACGTTCACCGAATTGGTCGGACAGGGCGGGCGGAAGCGCAAGGTGAGGCGATCAGCTTCGTGCCGAAACAAGATCTTAATTTGCTCAATATTCTTGAGCTTTTCATCGCCCAGCGACTGAGCCGCAGACGCTTACGTGGCTTTGACTACAATGCGCCGGTTCCTGCGCCGACGCCAGGTGACAAGGTCCCACGGCAAGATTGGCGCAAGCGCACTCGCGAAATGGAGGCGAAGAAAAACGCCAAAAACCAAGCGTTTCTCCCAGCGGAAAACTCACGCAAGAAACGCCGATGATGCCGCCATGCCTTGGCGAATTCAGTGTAAATTCCGTTTCGTGTGATTTTCCCGCGTCTCCGCCCTTGCCACGGCGACTTTCAGCGCATTGACTCCTTCCCACTCCATTTTCCCAACCGTGAAAGCCCACGAACTCTACACCGCTGTTGATCCCGCCATTGTCACTCAGATCCTTGATTGGTTCCGTGCCAACGACAGGAATGTTTACCGATCCGCCGTTGCCACCCTTGCCTCAAACCGCAAGCTTCGCCCGGTATTCATCGAGAAAAAATCCATGCTTGATCAATACGCATGGATTCACAAGACGCTGAAGCTCAAAGCTTGCGACACCATCGGCGAGCACCTTTTGCAAGCCTATCTCATGGCGGGGCAGCAATCGCTTCTCGCCATGTTCTGTGATGGCATGGGCATCCCACATGACGGTAAAGGCTCCGTCGTGGGTGATCTCCCTAAAAAGCTCGATCCGGAGCGCCTTGCCAACACCATCGACCGCTTGGCTGACATTTTTGATCACAAGCTTCTCGCCGTTTACCTCCACTGCTTCAACATGCAGCTTCAGAACGGTTGGCCTGAGCTCACTGAGAAACTTGCATCGGATGCGCGTCTTGCTCTCGCTTGATGCGATGGGCGGTCGCTGAGGGTCCATGCTGCTCAAAACCGTGATTTCTCCCACTTTGATTCCATTGCCAAATGCCTAAAGTTTACGTCAAAACTTACGGCTGCCAGATGAACGAGCGCGACTCTGAACAAGTCGCAAAAATGTTCTCGGAGGGCGGCTACACCGTCACGACTGACGAGAATGAAGCGGACGCGGTGCTCATCAACACCTGTTCGGTTCGTGATCAGGCCGAGCAAAAGGCACTTGGGAAAATGGGAAATCTCATTCACCGCGGCCGCGATCGGAAACATGTGGTTTACGGCTTCATGGGGTGCATGGCGCAGTCTCGTGGTGAGGAATTGCTGAAAACAGTGCCGAATCTGGACGTCGTCGTTGGCACTCAGAAATACCACAAAGTCTTTGAATACGTGGATAATATCCTCCAGCGCCGCCTCGAGGCGCGGATGGACGATCCAACGCACTCACTCCGCGGGACCAGCGTCTGTGACACGGCCGAGGAGGAGGGCTCGCAAAATACCATTCGTGACCACGTCCCGAAGGCGCACGAGGCGAGCGCATTTGTCTCGATCATGCAGGGCTGTAATATGCGCTGCTCGTTCTGCATCGTTCCTGATACACGCGGCAAAGAGCGTGGCCGGCCGATCTCTGAAATCGTTGCCGAAGTCACGCGCCTCGCTGCACATGGGGTGAAGGAAATCACGCTGCTCGGCCAAATTGTGAACCTTTACGGGCGCACCGAGTTTCCGAAAATTGATGGAAAATCGCCGTTTGTCCAGTTGCTTGAAGCGGTCCATCAGGTGGATGGCATCGAGCGCATTCGCTTCACTTCGCCGCATCCGATCGGCTACCGAAACGACCTTATCGCCGCATTCTGCCAGTTGCCGAAGCTTTGTTCGCACATTCATTTTCCGATGCAAAGTGGCTCTGACCGCATTCTGAAGGCGATGCGCCGACCTTACAAGAACGAGAAATTCATCGAAATCTGCGAGAAAATGAAAGCGGCCCGCCCTGGCATCGCCATCACCACCGACATCATCGTTGGCTTTCCCGGTGAGACGGAAGA
>JBEGOB010000276.1:0-6449 GCA_041182265.1 Verrucomicrobiota bacterium
CCTTGCCCCTGCTCGCGCTTGTCGCGTCGTTGTTCACCAGTTGCGGAAATTCCGGTTTGAGCGGGGTGGCGAAGGTGCCGTTTGGGAAACAAGAGAGTTTCGACATTCCCGGAGCCTCAGCAAGTGCGTTGGCAGCGGCAGCGAGCAAGCCACGGGACAAGCATTCCATGCCAGTGTATGCCTTCAGCGACCGGACGCGGATTGTCCGGACGACGGCTTACACGTGCTCTGAGGATGATCATTTGGTTTACGGCAACAAGAACGCGACGGGGACTGTTTTGCGTTACAATAACCGGGTGCGGAGTGCGGCGGCGGATTGGTCGTTCTACCCTGTGGGCACGACGTTCCGGATCAAGGGCTTGCCGTATTTGTATGTGGTGGATGATTATGGTTCCGCGCTGCTGGGCACGGGGACGGTGGATATTTACAAGCCAAGCAAGGATATCATGGCGCAGTGGGGGCGGCGGACTGTCGAGCTGACGGTGGTGCAGTGGGGTTCCTTCACACGCAGCGCAGAGCTTCTGAGCCAGCGGACGCAGTATGAACATTGCCGGAAAATGCTGGTGAACATCGTGCGCCAGCAACCGAGTTTAGGCCGAGTTGCCAAACGCTGAGGCGAGTTTGGAGGAGCATTGCGCGGGGCGGACCAGCTCCGGGGTTTCTGGGCGTCTTTTGAGGGTTTCACTCGACAAATCGATCTTCGGATGTCGATTGCACTTCATGCGCATTTCACTTCTTGGCATCACCATGGCGACATTGGCGGTCGCGGCCGCCGAACAAGCGGTTCCGCCTGCAAGCGTTGCCGAACTCCGAGCTCTGTTGGACGATCCAAACGGCGATCTCTCGCAGCTTGCGCGTGGTTTCGCGGGTAAGCACGGCGGCAATCAACTCTTCTACTTCCCAACGCGTGATGAGCCGGCAAACCCAGCGACATGGGGGCTGAAATTTGAATCCGTCGAGTTCAAATCCGGCGATGGGACCGCTCTGCACGGCTGGTTTATCCCGGCGAAAACAAAAAATCCCAAGGGCACCGTGATTTTTTCCCACGGAAATGCTGGTTCGCTCGGCCATCACCTTGGCTTCGTCACGTGGCTCGCAGATGCCAGCTACAACATCCTGATGTATGACTACCGCGGCTTCGGGAAATCCGCCGGCACGGTGGATCGGCGTGGCATGATCGATGACGTTAAAGCCGCATTCGCCTACACGGCAGGACGTCATGACGTGGACCCCGGACGCCTCATTTCCTACGGCCACAGCCTGGGTGGCGCACAATCCGTGACCGCCTTGGCCGAATCGCCAGTCAAAGGCCTGCGCGCCGTCGTCATCGAGGGAGCCTTCGCCTCCTATCAGGCCATGGCGCGAATTTTCGGCGGCCAATTGGGAGCGAGCTTAGTCACCGACGAGCTTTCGCCCAAAGACTTCGTTGGCAAGCTCAGCCCAGTCCCGCTGCTGGTGGTGCACGGCAGCAAAGATGAAGTCGTGCCGCTTTCCCATGGCAAGCAGCTCTTCGAAGCCGCCGCAGAGCCCAAAATGTTCTTTGAAGTGGAAAACGGCGGGCATGGAAATGCCCTTTCGCGTGAAAACGGTGCCTATCGGAAAAAAATGATCGCTTGGTTAGACGACGTGATTGTCCAGTGATCTTTCATGAGGCACCCGCTGCTCGCTCATCCATGCGTAAAGCATCACCCACAGCGAGAGCGCCAAACCGAACAAGGGGATCTGCAACAAAGACGGCAGCGAATAAAGAATCGTCACGATTGGAATCCACACGCCCCAAGTTGCAAAAAGCGTCGGCACCACGACCTCGCGATAGTATTCGACCGTGAAGAATTCACCCAAACCATGCCGAGGAAAACCGCGGTTTTTCCAGTCGTATAAAATCGCCGTGGCGGGCGCGGCGAATAGCGGATTGTAGAGAAATTGATCCACCATTACCTTCCGCGCCACCACGTCAAAAGTCGCTTCAGAACCAAACCACAGCGCTTGGTTTCGATAGAAAAAATCCACGATCACCCCCATCGCGCACCAGAACGGCCCGGCGAACAGGAGATTGGAAAAATTCCGCGACGCCAGCCGGAATTTTTGGAAAACGCAAACTCGCAGCAACTCGGGAATGAGCGCACCTGCTAGGACGGATGACAGACCCGAATAAGCATAGCTCCAACGCTCTTTCAAAGCCGCCGCATCATTCAAAACCTCACGCATCGGCGGGTAAAAATAATAGGCGAGCAGCATGGCTAACATCATTGCCTGCACGATCAAACCCGGCACCAAATTCGCACGGGCAGCGTGCATTCCAGCGACCCACGGGCGCGGACGAGCCTTCACGGGCATGGCGGGAGATGAGAGCGGCACGAGCAAAACTTTGCCCCGAGTCGTGGGCCGCATCAAGACATCATCCGCCGCCGACGCAGCAAAGTAGGCAGCACCAAGCCACTCAGACAGGCAAACGTTGCCGGCTCGGGAACAGGGGTGAATGAAAAATCCGCGATTGTCGCCGTGGCGCTGCCATAGACGGAATCATGGCTCACTTGGCGAAATCCAAATTGATCCCCACGCGTGATAAACACCGACTGCGCACCCGTTTGCACCGCGCCGGAGCTCGTCGTTTGCTGATGGAAAACTCCGTTGTGCAAGTAACCAAACGGATCAAAACCCGGCGCGTCGCGCGTGATGTAAGACCAACTGAATTCGACATAACCGCTCTCCTCCGCGATCATCGTAAAATCAAGCGCGGATAGACCGACACGATTGTTGCTGCTAGTCAGCGAAACCTCGACGGGAAGACTGGATTTCGTGATGAATCCATCGCCGCCATTCGTCACCACCGTCTGCCACGTGCAACTGAATCCGTTTCCACCAAACTCGATGGGGGAATCCGCAGTCGCAGTCAGCACACCCAGCGGCAACCAGAGAGTCGTCAAAAAGCCAGAAAATTTTACATCAACATGCATAAGCCGGGGGGGCGTTTTTTAAGGGGAAAAATTCATGCCGCGTCGCAAAGCGACCCATCTCAGAACGTCCAACTCACTTTACTAACAAAAAGTCAAACACTCCGTTTGATGGAAATTCTCAAGGGCGAATTGACGGACGGATGGACGCAGCGGAACGACGAATGGGGCCGGGGGGGCAATTTCATAACAGCGCGAATCTTGATTTGATCGGAAATTCCGTCAAACATTTTAGTTAAGCAATCCAAAGCAATTGCGGGTGTTGACAGGAAATTTCCTCGCATTTTCCAATCGGCGCGCGATTGACGGCATCGTGGCGGTCTTCTAGCTTCCGAGGAAACCGATGAAAAAACGCAGCTTTCTCACTTCACTTCATCCCGGCGGAGTTCTCCGTTGGTCCACCCTTTGCATCCTCGCGGGTGGTGCGGCAGGACTGAGCAGCTGCGACCGCGGCGTGCGGACAGTCGGCACAGAAGTGGACGTCCAAATGGCGGAAACGCAGACGAAAATCGAGAAATTGGATGACCAAAAAGGGGTTTTGCAGCGCGGGGAGGTGACGCATAATTTTCAAATTCCTGGCGTGGGCTACTACCATGCGGGTGCTTACGATTTCTTTGAGCATCCGCACGGGTTCTTGCAAAACGGTCGCTGGTTCATCAACGGCGAGTGGAAGGACGAAATGGAAATGGAGCCTCTGGCATCGAGCCGACCTGCTGCGAACGCGCTGGAGAAAGTCGATGCGGCGCTGGCCAAGGAGCAGGAGGAAAATCCGGCGAGTGCGCCTGCGAACACCGCCACGGCAGGTGCGGGCAGCCAAGGCTTCGGCATGGGTAATGCATTGATGATGTATTGGTTACTTTCAGGAAATCGTGGATTTTTCAGCCCCGGAGCCGGCTTCAGGCAGGCGAGCGGCCAAGCGGGAAACTGGCAGAAAGGCGTGGAAAATCAACGAGCCGCCGTGGGACGCCACGCCGCAGCGAACCCGTCCTATCAACGCATGGTCGCGCAGAGCCGCGCCTCTGGCACCTCGGTCAACCCGGGGCAATCCGTGCGCGGTGGCTTCGGATCGCGCACGACAGGATCGTCATTTGGTGGCTGAATTTTTGACTGCGCATGAAATCTTCGATCCGTCTTGAAGCGAACACGCCGCGCCCGGGATGGCGTGAATCTGTCGAAGCCGCCGGACTGATCTGGCATGGTGCGGACGGCGACGCGTATTGGAGCGAGGACCGCCATCTGGCGCTCACACTCCAAGCGGCAGAAACGCTGGAAGACGCGGCTAGCGAGCTTCACGCACTTTGCCTAGAAGCCTGCGAGCACATCGTCAAAAACGATTGGTGGGACCGGCTTGCCATCCCTGAGGTCGCTGCTGGCTTGATCCAAACCTCGTGGATGACTGCGGATCCGTCGCTTTACGGCCGCTTTGATTTGGCGTGGGATGGCAGCGGCCAACCGAAACTTTTAGAATACAATGCCGACACGCCGACTTCGCTGCTCGAGGCGGCCGTGATTCAATGGCAGTGGTTGGAGGAAGTCGCGCCAGGGTGTGATCAGCTCAATTCACTGCATGAAGCTCTCGTCGCGCGGTGGAAAATTTTTCCGGAGTCGCGTGTGCATTTTGCCTGTGCGTGGGACAGTTTGGAGGACCGGCAAACCATCGCTTACCTAGCAGAAACCGCTGAACAGGCGGGAAAATCCGTGGAATTGATGGACATGCAAGACATTGGATTTTCTGAGGAAGGGCGTTTCACGGATGCGTTCGAGCAGCCAATCGACCGGCTTTTCAAATTGTATCCTTGGGAGTGGATGGCGCAGGAGCCGTTTTTCGCGGAGATTGGTCAAGAACGGTCGCGCTTTTTGGAGCCAGCGTGGAAAATGTTGTTGTCGAACAAAGGTTTGCTCGCCGTGTTGTGGGAGCTCAATCCTGGGCATCCTCTGCTGTTGCCCGCGTATTTTTCGCGAGAAGCGCTGGTGGAACAAAACATCACATTTTGGGTCGAAAAGCCATTTTTCGGCAGGGAAGGTGCGGGAATTTCATTGATGGATCGTGGGAAATTGATCGCATCCGGCGCCGCTGGACATCAGGGAGAGCCACTCGTCTATCAAAAACATGCCAATTTGTTTTCCGCAAATGGCCAGCATTTTGTTTGGGGGCTTTGGATGGTCGGCGATGAATGCCGCGGCCTATCCGCGCGGGGTGATCGCTCGCCGATCACCGGAAATTTAAGCCGTTTTTTCCCACATCGGATTGAGGGATAAAAAAAGACCGGATACCTTATGCACCCGGTCTTTGTTCGAAATCAGAAAATTTTTCTGAGCTTAGGCAGGCTTGTTAGCACCGGCATTGCGGATGCTGTCGAAGGTGCCTTCGATCAATTGTTTCCCTTGCTCGCCGATGTTGTGATAGATCGTCGTCATCGTTTGAATCGTGCTGGCGGCAGGACCCGCGAAGGTGAATTCGCAGTTGGTCACCTCGCATTGATTGAGGGCGAATGGACCGTAGCCAAGGACAACGAAGCGGCAATTCGTGAAATTGCAGGATTCGTATTCATGGAAATCAAGGACGACTTCTTCGTTGGCGAATGTGTTTTTGGTAATCTTCATGGGATTTTTTTAGAGGAGGCTTCAGGCGGAACGAATCATTCGGCTCCGCAGATCGCTTGGATCTGGCGAAAGTAAATCCACTCTTTCCGCGATGCGCAACCCCGGGATTTTGAATTTAAAGAGCTTCAGAAAATCGGCTGTCCAAATTAAAAATCTGGCCGGATGTGTGTGGAAGGTCCTCGTGGAGAAAGCGGACGAATTTTGCGACTTCAGAGACCGTGTTAAAGCGGCCGAGACTGTGTGCTTCTTGCAGAGCAGCAAGACGAAGCGGGCTGACTTCGCGCGTCATCCGAGTTTCAAGAAAACCGGGCAAAATGGCGTTCACTCGGATATTTTCAGGTCCGTGCCGGCGTGCAAGATCCCGCGTTAAGCCGAGCAATGCGGCCTTCGCGCTGGCATACGCAATCTGACCAAGCGGTGGCTGCACTGCGGAAAAGCTGGAGATGAAAATGATATGCCCGCCACCGGATTCACGCATTTTTTGCAAAGCGTGTTGGGCGCACGCTCGGGCCGCATGGAAATTGACCGCATGAAGCTCATCCCAATCCGACTCGGAAACGCGGGGAAGCAGGCGATCCCGTGTGACCCCAGCGGCGCAGACCAGCAAATCGGGCGAGATTGCCTCAAAAAAGCGGCGTAACGCGGCGGCATCGCACACATCAAGCTCCGGCCGTCCTGGCGCGCTGACGGTCCAGTCAGCCACACGCAAAGCCTCAGCGATGGCCTGCGCAAGATCGCCGCCACCGCCTGTAATCAATGCCTGTTTCATCCGCCGCAAGGGTGCGCTGGAAGCTGCCAGCTTCGCAAGCCCTGGGATGATTCGCAGACACGCGGCATCAGGAAATCCAGATATCTAAGAACTCGTGAAAACCCTGTGAATAACTTGGGATG
>JBEGOB010000277.1:0-4520 GCA_041182265.1 Verrucomicrobiota bacterium
TCGTAAAGCGCCGTGCCATCCATATTTACCGTGGCTCCCAGTGGCAGCGTGAAACTCGAAACCCGCTTGGACACGCCCGCATTCTCACTCACACAGCGCAAGGTCACCGGCAAAGTCCCTGACGAGGATGCCGTGGAAAACGCCAACAACAAAGCCGGTCGCATCGCGCGGAAATGCGCCAACGGACTCACCCGCCCCACAAAATGCAACAACATTGGCAGAACCACCCCCAAGTGCAGACCAAGACCGATCAGAACCGTCGCGAAATACTTTCCCAACTGCAAAAACAAGTCCGCACCCGTCTCATACACAATCGGTAAAATCAGCGCATAAACCCCGATCGGAGCCACCGCCATCACCCACCGCGTCAACACGACCATCGCATCATTCGCCGCCTGGAAAAACTCGCGCACCGTCCGCATCTCATTCTCAGGCAAGCGCGTGAGCGCCAGCGCAAAGCAAATGCTGAACACGATGACACCAAGCATCTGCCCATTGTCCGCAGCCGCCGCGACTACATTCTCAGGCAGCAATTTGCGAAATATCTCCAAAAAATCTGTCGCATCCCGGTCGCTCGCGCCTCTCACACTCGCCAAATCACGCTCACTCGCCTGCGCCGCTCCCTGCTCGAACGCGAGACGAATCACCTCGTTCGGACGCCCATTCTCCATTCCTGGCTGAATCAAATTCACCAACACCAGACCTAGCAGGATCGCAACAAACGAGGACGCAACATAGAAACTCACCGTCTTCAAACCCAAACGTGCGAATCCCTTCACCCCCTGCAAACTCGCAATCCCCGCCACCACCGAGGTCACAATCAGGGGCACAATGATCATCTTCAACGCCTGCATGAACAATCCACCCACGAAGCGACTCGTTTCCAACGCTCCGTGAATGTAGCCAGCCGCCTCGGACTTTTCTGGCGCACCTGCAAATAAACCGCGAAGCGTCAGCGCGGTGACCGTCGCCAAGACCAACGCCATGAGAATTTGCCAATGAGGAGCCAGTCGTTTCATCGCCGCCCAGCAAACGCTTCAACGCCGCAAAATCCAAGCACCAAGCGACCGCAACCCGCGCATTCGCAAATCTCACCCAAGCGGCGAGAGCAAATGCGAAAGCGTGGAAGCGTCGATCTTCAACTTGCTGGTATCCTCCGACAACAAAGCCTCCACGAGCGCGGATTTCTTTTGCTGCAACTCTAAAATCCGCTCCTCAATCGTCCCACGACAGACCAACTTGTGCACAAACACCGGCTTGGTTTGCCCGATGCGGTGCGCTCGGTCCGTCGCCTGACTTTCAGCCGCCGGATTCCACCATGGATCATAATGAATCACTGTATCAGCCGCAGTTAGGTTAAGTCCGGTGCCTCCTGCCTTCAGTGAAATCAGGAAAATCGGCACCTCCCCTCCCTGAAATTTCTTCACCAATTTCGCCCGCTCTTTGGTTTGCCCCGTTAGCTTGAGAAATGGAATTTTCTCAAGATCCAAGTGTTCTTCAATGAGCTCAAGCATGGAAGTAAACTGCGAGAATATCAAAATACGACGCCCCTCTTCCAACAAGGTCGGCAGCAACTCTCCGGTCAAATAATCAAGCTTCGCGGAATCCAAAACGCGTCGGGCGGCTTCACTCTTAAGGAGCTGCGGATGACAGCAAATTTGCCGAAGCTTCAGAAGCGCATCCAAAACAATGATGTGGGATTTCGCCAAACCTTTCTCTGCAATCGCATCACGCACACGCACATCCATCGCCGCTCTCACCGACTCATAAAGATCCGTCTGCTTGCCCGTTAGATCAATCCCGTGAATGATAATCGTCTTCTCCGGCAATTCCGTGGCCACTTGATCTTTCGTCCGACGCAAAATAAGCGGCGAAACCCGCCGATTCAGCGCGAGTTGAGCATCCGCCGAGTGATCCCGCTCAATCGGCTTCCGGATGAAGGTATTGAAGGTCTTTTCATCGGCTAGAAATCCTGGCATCAGGAAGCGCATCAGGCTCCACAGCTCGCCAAGATGATTCTCCATCGGCGTCCCGGATAGACAAATCCGATGCGCCGCCCGGAGCTTGCACGCGCAGTGAGAACTGATCGCTTTTGGGTTTTTGATATACTGGGCCTCATCCAGAATGACGCTGTGCCATTGATGGTTAGATAACTCATCAAAGTCACGCACCAGCAGCGGATAGGAGGTCAGAACAAGATCAACTCCTGAAATCTGGTCAAAACTTTCGGCACGGTCCACTCCATGCAGAACCAGAACTTTGAGTGACGGAACAAATTTCTCAGCCTCCGCCGCCCAGTTGGGAACGACCGATGTGGGAGCGATGACAAGCGATGGCTTTCCTGGCGAGCCACCATGCTCAGCCGCAAGATGCGCCAGCGTCTGAAGCGTCTTCCCCAGACCCATGTCATCTGCTAGAATACCGTGAAGGCCATGCTTTGTTAAAAATTGCAGCCAGCGGAATCCATCAGTCTGATAGGGACGCAGTTCGGCAAGCACCGTCGCCGGCACCGTGGCGGGCGGCAAACCCTGAATATCCCGCAAATTGCGACCCAGCGCAGCCAAAGCACGCGTGGTTTCCGATGTCTCAATGGCAAGAGAATCAGCCACTCCCGCAGCGCTGAGACGATCCAAGCGGACAGGCCCGTCCCCAGAACCACCATGAAACAAATGTCGCACTTGACCCACAATCTCCAAAAAGCGGGGCCCTGGAAAACGAATATGCCCGTCCTGAGGATTCTCACAAGGCAGTAAAATCGTTTCCGGAACGGATTCCGGAGACGAGTAGCGCTCAGTCCAGTCTTCAGCAATTGCGCGCGCAATGTGTGAAATTAGGCTCACTCGCTTACCCTCGAATTCCCCCGTCACGTCGAAACGGAACCAGTCGATCCCATGGTCCGGATCCGCTTCAATGGCTGGGAAAAAATCACCAATCTCGTGAATCGTTAGGTTGAGTTTGGGATCCGTTTCTACAGTCCATCCCCCATCCCGCATGATCTGGCAGTTACCACTTTCAAGAAATTCCAACCAATCAGCAAGGTGCATCGTCGGAGACCCGATGACAACGGAATGACGATTTTTATCAGTCAGATCAATATCCGGAAAAAATTGTGTCAGCGGACTGAGGCCGTATTTAACAGGCTCCTCTGCCAAAAGGGCTTCCCGCGCAGAGTCGCGCTCCAGAATCACACGGTGCTCACCATCGAACCAGATCGCTGTGGCAAGATCACCTGCGGCAAGCGGAAAAAATTCCTGGCTCCCCGGATACTGGAATTTCACCAAAGCTCCAATATGACGCTTCTGATAGACCCCGACATGGACATGAGTGATGTATAAGATCGGCGACGGCGCAAGCCCTTGGAGAATACGCGCCGGCTTCTCGGCAGGAAGCGGGAGAGGATTGGCCAAAGGCAGCGCACTGAGCTCCATGTTCAGTCTTGGAATACTATCCACCGGCATCACAGGCCCTGAAGACCAAGTCCGGAGAATCGCAGAAGGCAGATGACTTTGCACCAACCCGATCTCGCCTTTTTCAAAATCCAAGTAGTGAAGCGGCTCAATCAAAATAATTCGCACACTTGGCGACGGCATTTTAACGATCGGTTGCGCTGCTCCCCCAGATAGAATTTTCCAGGTGGGTTCAACCGAAATAGGCGGCCCCTCGCGCAGAGAGGCGAGCACCGTCTTCGCCCGCGTCTGGTGATTATCCTCCGAAACCAAAAACACTCTCCCCGTGGCAAGCGCTGGCTGCAAAATATCCTCCCACCCATCATCCGTCAGGGGAATCGAACCGCTCCACAGACCCAGCTTACGCGCACGTTGGTGATACCTCGCACAAATGGCGAGATCCTCGTTCGCCATATACTTTGCCGGGCGCGATGGATCTGCCATCGCTGAGTTAGATTCGATAGACAGTCCGTTTTTATTCCGATTCCCAATATGCATGGACAGATAGAATCGATCTTCAAGTGAGTGATGAGGATGCCCCGACCTGCGGGCAATGCAGTATGCAAGAAATTTCTGATAGGGTTTTTCAGGTTTCGCAGGCGCTACGGGAGCGGCCGCACCCTTTATTTTAGAGAGCCATGCAGAGATCTCTGCATTCAAGCGAGGCCCCGTTTTGAGCGGTTGCGCTTCACTTGCACATTCTCTGAGCTTCAGGAACAAGGCCAGCGAATGCTCGCAAAATCGACTCAATCCATAGTGACAAGAACACTCCGCGTGAAAATCGAATATTATCTCACCCGACACCCAATCGGACTCCGAATAGAGAAAAACCTGCGTGTCATACGGTTGCGGCCTCACTCCCTTGACTCGCCCCCTAACTGCAATCTCAAGGAGATTATCGTCAATGATACCCGCCTCATCGTCTGCGGCACGCATCCTGAGTTGCGTCACCAAACAAGCCTTGCCGGTCTCCTGAATTTTAGCGCTGAAAGCCAAACGCCAAGCATCGCTCTGCAGCCATTCGACCAAGCCGTCAAAGCGATCCAAATCTGAAATCGTGGGAAAATTCATGAG
>JBEGOB010000278.1:0-9951 GCA_041182265.1 Verrucomicrobiota bacterium
GAGGACGATTCCATTGGAAGGATGTGGTGATGTGAGCTTCTTGACTCCGCCGCGAGATATTTTCAGGCGGCATATTGACTGTAAGCGGCACTGCAGTCGTCTCATTCGATGCTTGAGAAAGGCGCAAGATCAGTCGGATGACTTCATGCCGCGTTTGGTTTATGGGAAATTCATCAAGAACTTGGAGCTCGGTTGCGGTTATTCCATCGAAGTATCAAAAATCGGTAAGCGTTTTTTTGAACGACCTCCAGTGGATGTAGTGAAGCTGGTGGCAGAACGAATCTTCACGAGTTCATTGGCGGATCTTGGGTGCAGTTTGCCAGACGCGCTGCATGTTGTAATGGTGGAATCGTTTACTGAGATTGAAGGCAGATTCTCTTCACGGCGCCTTGCTTTGGCGCCTACTGCTGTATAAATCGCTTTGAGACTATGAGTGGAAATCGTCAATTGAGTATGCGAGAGGTCGCCGCGATGGGGCGGGTGCGGAAGCTTTTCCTGAAGCTGGGGAGACGGAATGATTTTGTGAAGGGCCAAGGGATCTATCGAAATTTTTTAAGGAAATATCCGTTGAGTGACGAAATTCATTGGGAGTATGTGGATTTTAGTTTGAAGTGTCGCCAATGGGCAGACGCGTTTCGAAGTTTGAAGGCGCTGATAGCATTGTATGGCAACGGCGCAGAACGTGATCGGGTTGTAATGAAGATTGCTGAGATTTATCGAGATCTTGGGCAGGTTGGTGAGGCCGAGCGTCGTCTTGTTTCCGGTCTTCGTGTTCGCCCGAAAAGTATCGTGCTACGACGAGCTCTTCTAGAACTCTCAGCGCTTCTCGATCATGGGGTTTTGGGTTTTGAACTCTATTTAGGTCAATTAGGGAGTGATGAGTTCGGCGCTGCAGATGAGGGCGATCGGTTCAAAATGATTCTTTCATGTGTGGCCATGCTTCGTTACCGAGGGCGGTGGGAAGAGGCGGATGAGTTGTTGCTCAATTATGGTGAACGTGGGTCTCCACTTTGGCAGGAAAGTTTGATTGATGGTTATCATAGGATCGTCGTGTATTGCAACGGGCGGACTCGCATGGAGTATCGGACGAAAATTTTGGATATTGCAACGGGTGAATTTACGAGGTCGCGGCAAATGGTGGTGACGTTTGATACGATGTTACAAAATTGGGATTCGTTGCCATACAGTTATAAGCCATTGGCTCCGCGTGCTGTTGATTTTCTATCCGTGAGAAAAGCGAGTAAGACTGATTTTCATCAGGATTTTTCCCGGGAGGAATTTAAGTCTGTCGCGGTTCCTCTCGTCGGAAACTATGATGATGTGGTTGCGATAGGCCAAAGTTTGGGAGGGTATTCTTCACTTTACTATGCGGTCAGTCTACCGGGGTGTCGAGTTTTGGCATCGGCCCCGAGAAATCCCCAGAATCCTAAGCATTCAGGTCCACAGTATTCACGGTATGATCTTTTTCGACATGAATATGATATGATGGGGCACGCTGATGCGACTCCAACGATTGTTTATGATCCTAAGAATTCCGAGGATGGTCCTTATGTAGAACGTTTATTGCGTCGGAGTTTTCCAAAAGCTCGATTTGTTGCCTATCCTTATTGTGGTCATTCCATTCCACGTTTTTTGTTGGAGGTTGGGCTTTTAAAGGCTACAACGTTTGCATTTTGTGATGGCATTCCATTTCCGGAGTTTGACCGGAGTTTGCGGGGAAAGTCGGCGGAGTATTTGCGGAATTTGGCGCGCATCAATTACGCCGCCGGGCGACCGAAGTTGGCAGTTGCCTTGTTGGAGCGAGCGCTTGAGTTGGGAACTTATCCGGAAAGGACTCAGGTGCTTCTAGAAAAGATTCAGAAGCAGTTGACGAGCGATTCTTCGTTCAAAGTTGCGAGCAAGGTTGCGAAAACACGGTCGTTTCGTTCCGATGCAATGAGGTGGCTTCGCATGCGCTTAGCGGGATTGATGAAAGGCAAGCGCGGATGAGTGGCTTCTCGCGAAGTTTTCGTCAGCTAACGCGTTCGTAGATCGAGTGAACTAGGACTCGTAAAATTAGGAATAGAAGCATGCCGAGGCCGATGATTGCGCCGGTCGCGTAGGGTCGGCGTGGGTATCCGACAGCTTCCGGCAGGTATGGATGTTGGATGACTGACATGAAGCGGGATCTGGCGACGGCATCCATGCGGTTTTTTTCGAGGAGTATTTCCGCGCCTGTTCGCCGCTTGATCGTGAAGTCGAGTTTGAGTTGAAGTTCCTTGTAGCGTGCGAGGATTTGGTTGAGGCGGTTTTGTTCCGGGCCAGAGATCTTTGTGGATTCCATGGCGATTTGTTCTTCAAGTGAGCGCAACTGACTTCGCAAGGTGGCGATGCGTGGAGATTCCGGCGAGTCACGTTCGATTGAGGCGAGAGTTGTTTCGATCCTGAGGCTTTCAAGTTTGAGTCCCTGGACGGTTCCAAGACTTGCGGAAATGACTTCGTCTGGGCTGACCATGTTGTGCGTGTTTTGGAGGGTAAGAAGCTCTGCGCTGACGGCCTGCACTTGTTTTTCCGCGCGATCCAGTTCGCTGCGGATAAAGGAAAGTTGTTGATCCGCGATGGTCTGATTGACGCTATTGATGAAGTTTTCGGCGCGAGTTAGGATTCGATCCGCAACCTTTTTGGAGAGTGCTGGGTCGAACGTGTCCACCGTGAGCATCGTAAGGCCGGTTTCCTTGTCGAAGTGAGCGAAGATGCGCTTGCGATAGTAATCCAGACGGTCTTCGAGTGGGGACGCGTGAGGAAGGCGAAAAATAAAGTCTTGTTTGGGTGCTGTGAAATGTTCTTCGAGTTGATATTCCTGTTCAAGTTCGAGTAGTAGGTCGGTTGAATTTACGAAACCGATCGCAATTTGAGAGTCAGCGGAGCCTGAGTCGGCAAGGCCGGGGAGGGCGAGTTGGGCGAGTCCAAGTTCCGCGCCGTTGGAGTTTTGTTGAGAGATTTTAAAGGATGCTACACTGAGGAATCTATCCTGAGCGATGAGCCAGACATAGGCGACGGCAGCGGCGAGGACGATGAAGTAGCATGCACCAAGTAAGCTGATGAGCTTTGAGGGGAGCTTATTGGGTTGGTTGGATCGAGGAGATTGCATGGAGGTGAGTGGTTTATCTCAGGCGTTGGGTTGGGATTCATCGCTGGTGGCGCGTTGAAGTTTCTCGAGTTTGCGACGGCGCATTTCAAGACGTTTGGCCTTTTTGAGTCCGCGGATTTCTTGTTCGTGGTTGTCGCGGTCAGAGCGAATAAATTCTTGATAGGCGAGAATGCCGTCTTCGATGTTGGGGAAGAATGCGGCAGATCCTTCGTGAAGGAACAGAGCTGACTGACAACTCTCACGAAGTGTTTGGAGATTGTGGGAGACGAAGATGAGCGAGGCGCGGTCACGCATGTCGTCGAATGCTTTTTTGGCTTTGGCGCGGAAAATCGCATCACCCACGGATGTGAGTTCATCGACGAGATAGACATCGAATAGGAAAGCCATGGAGAGCCCGAAGCTGAGGCGTGCGCGCATGCCTGAGGAGTAGGTGCGGACGGGGAGTTCGAAATATTTGTCGAGCTCGGTAAATTCGATGACTTCGTCGATGACTTGTCGGGTTTGTGTTCGTGAGAGACCGTTGATGCGGCAGACGAAAAGGACGTTTTGAAGGCCGGAAAGTGAGGATTGTAATCCGCTGCCGATGCCTAGTGGCCAGGAGATGCTGAGATTGGAGTGGATGGTGCCGTGGTTAGGGGCTTCTGCGCCGCCAATGAGGCGGAGGAGTGTGGATTTTCCGGCTCCGTTGGGTCCGAGAATGGCGAGATTGGTGCCTGTGGGAATCGTGAGAGAGACGTCCTTTAGAATATGTTTTACACCGGCATTGACGGGGTATGATTTACTGACATTTCGAAGCTCGATCATCGCAGATAGGAGTTTACCGTAAGGTTAGGAAGTGGCGATTGTTGTGGAACATGCAAATGCCAATTGCGAATAAGATGATGGCGGCTGCGGTGGGGTAGAACAAGTTGACTTGGCCGATGTGATAGAGAGGAAACATGCTTTTCCGGCTAAGCTCGATGGTGTGGACCAGTGGATTGTAGAGAAGGATTTTTTGTGCGATATTTGGTAGATTATAGAGTGGATATAAAATGCATGATACGAAGATGAGGGGGCGTTTGATGAAGTTGATGATTTTTTCAACGGATTGAAAGTGAGCGGTTCCGACACTGATCATTAGGCCGGCGCCACTTCCAAGCAGCCATGTGATGATGAACGTGGCAAGTAAGACGTGGAGGTGGCCGAGGGAGAGTTGGATCCCCATCCAAAGGCCGACGAGGCAGAAGACCGTAAATGAGAAAACGGAGGTGATGAGTTCGAAAAGAAAGCGTGCGAGGAGAATGTCGAGGGGGCGGACTTTGGGGAAAACCAGAAGGCCTGAATTTGCGCTAATGGCACCGACGCCAGCCATTGCGGGGCCGACGAAGGTTTTTAGGAGAACAAATCCGTTGAGTAGAAAGAATGCATAGGGCATGTCTGGCGAGGTACGTCCGACGATCGGTCCTAGCAGGAGTCCGATTACAATGACGCTGATGAGTGGCTCGACGAGCATCCAGAGAACTCCCATTTTGTATTTCCCGAAGCGGGTCACAGTCTCGCGGTGGAGGAGTGCCCAGAGTACGAGACGCTGGTCAGTCCATGGAGAGCGTCTGGGGATTTGAACGGGCATGCGGCAGCTAGCTTGAGGAGCGGGTGATTATTGAAATTTTTTGGAGGCGGAGTATGCGGCGACGAAGTTGTACATTAACCGGGATTTCTGTTCGGAAACACCATAAGCGAGCAAGGTTTCGTAGAAGAGTTGATCCGCTTGGTTGCGACTGACGCCTGGTTGGGTGAATAGCCAGTCATGAAAGACTGCAGCCCAAGTTTCGCGGCGGTCTATGCCATCCCCGAGTGATGATTTGATGCGAGAGGGTGCCGTGATTCCATTAGACGTGTAGCCTTTTTGAATTTTCCAGCGGCGGCCACCGACGGCAATGTGCCAAGACTTCGCGACTTGGTAGTGACCATTTTTTTTTCGAATCAAGACGGGTGGCTCTAGCTTGCGGTGGTGCCGCAGCTGGCCCCTGAAGAGTTCGCGATGGCCCGGAAGGGGAGATGGTCCGCTGGGCGGGATACAGCTGGTGGAGACCAAGATCATCACCGCGACAATGCAGAAACAGGGCATGGTGAAAGCGGGTGAAAGCTTAGTTTTGATAGCGGCTCGCGGAGTTCGCAGCTTGCGAGACGGCAACTGGGAAGAACTGACTGATGGTTCGGTTCCAGCGGGAGAGTGGCGCTTCGGTGACGTAAACGATGTCATCTCCCTCAATGGGAAAGCGTTGGATTAGGTGGATGACTCCAGGGTTATTTAAGTTGAACGTGAAAACTTCGTGGGTCGCGCCGGCGCGGAAAACGAAAATACCTGATGGGTCCGAGCGTCGTTCGTCGAGGCCGGCGGCGGAACCGAGCGCGTCGGCGAGGGAGGGGGTTGGAACAGGAAAAGCAACGGTGATGGGACGGTTGATGGCACCCATTACGTGGAAGCGATTTGAGGAGTCTGTTGCTACGCTGAGCAAATCGCCCTCCTCGATGGGAAATGCATTTTGGCGGAATCCGAGGTGGTCGAAGTGATGGTCTCTGCCATTGCGACGGAGCGTGAAAGTGAATAAATGTTCTTCTTTGGTTGTTCCGCCTGAGTAGGCGAGCGCATCGATGGAAGTGATCCCTGAGCGTTCCAAGGGGATTGGACCAGGTCGTTTCACTTCGCCGATGACATTCGCTGTTTTGGGGACTCTGCCGACTCGGATGACTGAGACGCGCGCGGTTTTGGAGACAGGTTTGATTTTTCCGCCCAGATCGGCTGCGACTTCCGACAGAGTGAGGCCGAGGACTTGGATTTCGCCGACGTAGGGAATGGAGACTCGACCTTCTTCGGGAATCTCGATTGGGCCGTATTGATAAAGGTGGTCGCGCGTGAAAAACGGGCTTTCCTCGGAAAGGTCTGTGACGTGGAAGCTTAGAGTGTCTCGTTGCCGGATTTTGTCGGAGTAAGCGTCTCCCTTGGTGAATGGAGGGGCTTGTGCCAGACCGTAGTTGCGGGAGCGCGGCGGGATTTCGTCGAGTGATGTCACTTCGACCAAGGTGTAAGAGGGCGACTCTTGGCGAATACTGCTTTTCAAAGGTCCACTTTGAGAAACGAGACTGCACGAGCCAAGCGGGATGAGGCAGAATATGCCAACGATCCTTGAGTGAAGCCTTAGAAGTGTCATGGGACCAATTGCCGGCCTAGCGTCGGAAAACTTATTCATTTCTCTTGGGGTCAGGCTTGCAAGGGTGGTAGGTGAGAGGGGAATGACTGTCAAGAGGCGAGAGCTTTAGGGCAGCTTCGAGATTGCGGGTGGCCATCAAGGTTGACAAGAGTCTCTCTGAACGCAGAAACTGACGGAGGATGAGGACGCACTCGCAGGTCAAAACGAGATGGATTTACAGGAAAGTCCTGCGTCATCGGCTACTCACCGCATTTTTGGACGAGCATGCGGTTGCGGGTGAGTTGCTGCATGTGGGCTGGGGATATCGCCCGAGTGGACGCGCGGCGTTGCGGGCCGCGAAACGCGATGGGGGGCGCTTATTGCTTTTGGAGGACTCGTTGGTGCGCTCTCTTCAGCCCGGGGGAAGCGGTCCGGTTTATGGTCTGCTGGCCGATTCTCGTGGAATCCATTATGCAGCAGCGGGAGAGTCTGATCTTTTGAATGCCTTGGATTGCGGGGAGCCAAGGGGGTGGATGCGCGAGAAATTGGGGGTGGATGCTGATGTAGCGGCCCTAATTGCGAGATTTCGTGAGATTGGGGCTTCTAAATACAACTGGTTTCCTGATGAGTTTCTCGATGCCGCAGTTCCGGAAGAGCCGGGAGTTTTGTTGGTTGACCAATCGCGTGGGGATGCGGCGATCCGTCACGGTGGGATGCGCGTTGATGATTTCGACCGGATGTTGTGTGATGCTCTGGATGAGTTCTCGGGTGGGCCGATTTATGTGCGTGCGCACCCAGATCACCATTTTCGGCAAAAGCACTCGTGTTTTTCTCCAAACTTGTTGGCGGATTCCCGGGTGAAATTGCTTTCGCCAAATTTGTCGCCCGCGCAGTGCTTTGACTTCTGTCACACGGTCATTGTCGGGAGTTCGCTGATGGGAATGGAGGCATTGATTCATGGGAAAAGAGTCGTAACGTATGGGCAGCCATTTTTTGCCGGGCGTGGGCTTACCTTGGATCGGTCAGGATTTTCAGGGTTGAATACGAGGAGAAGCGCGAGTTTGGAGGGGTTGTTTGAGGCGGCCTATCTCCGATACGGCCATTATTTTGACCCGGATTCTGGTGAGTCCTGCGGTTTTGGGCGCATTCTGGATCATCTAGCACTTCAGAAGGAGACTTTCCGGAAGAACCGTGGGGTGTCGGTGAGTGTGGGATTTTCACCATGGAAGCGAAGCATCGTTTCCAGCTATCTGCGGAGTCCCGCGGGGCAACTCACGCATTTGGGCCAAATTTCCGAAGTGGATGCAGTGCCGGAGCCATCGGCTTGTCGGCTATTTGTATGGGGGCGGAAACCGGAAATTCCGAGTCATTTTGAAGGTCGTGCGGTGCGCGTTGAGGATGGTTTCATCCGTTCCAAAGGGCTTGGCGCGGCTTTTAATTTCCCCTACTCATGGGTCTTGGACGAACGCGGGATTTACTTTGATCCAGGTGCTCCCTCGGATTTGGAAATTTTGTTGAATCAAGGATTTAGCGAGTCGGATCTGCGTGAGGCGGGTGAGTTGATTCGTGAATTGAGAGAAAAGCGACTCACCAAATACAACCTCAAGGGTGTCGGAATATCGCTAGATCCGGCACTCGTTAACGGGCGCAAAATCATCTTAGTTCCAGGACAAGTCGAGGCAGACGCGTCCATTGCCTTTGGCAGTCCTGTGCTTAAATCCAACATCGAACTGCTCCGAGCTGTTCGAAAAGTGGAACCCGATGCATTTCTCATCTTCAAAGCGCACCCGGACCTAGTCGCCGGCGCGAGACATGGCCAAATTTTACCGGCGGGTTTAGAAGATGCTTCCGATCTTGCCGTCACTGATGGAAACGTTCTCGATTGGCTGGATCTTTGCGATGAGGTTCACACGATGACTTCTACGGTGGGATTCGAAGCCTTGATTCGAAACGTGCCTGTGGTGACTTATGGAATGCCGTTTTACGCCGCTTGGGGGCTTACCACAGACCGCCTCGCCTGCCCGCGCCGGACTCGCAAGCTTACACTGGAAGAACTGGTTTGCGGGGCGCTTGTGAAATATCCGCGCTATCTGAATCCCGCGACCGGAGAATTCACCACAGCGCTCAAAGTGACACGGCTTCTCACATCCTCCGCAGCCGCTGGGGATCAACGGGCTTGGCATTTGAAAACAATTTCGCAGTTGAAAAAAATTTGGGTGAAGGTTGCACGTATCTAATTGATTTTGGAAATTCAAGAACCAGCCGTTGAGCCGAATCCACTTTGGATAGAAGTGGTTACGGATACTTATGTCCCGGACGTCAACGGTGTTTCGTTCTCGTTAGGTCGCCTTTGTGCAGGTTTGCGTGCGCGCGGACACCGGGTAGAAGTGATACGTTCGGGGCGGGTTAGCGCAGCAGGTGAGACGGCGGTTCTATCATGGCCGCTGCCGGGATACTGGGAAATCAAAGTCGGCGCGCCTTGGCCGGGTGAACTCCGCCGTCGGTGGTCAAAGCGTCGGCCGGACCTAGTTTATGTCGCGATCGAGACGCCGCTGGGATTTTCTGCGGCGTCGGCGGCCCGGCGTCTCGGGATCCCCGTGGTGGGTGGCTTTCATACGAATTTTTCCGAGTATTTGGAAAATTACGGGGCTCGGTGGATCGGCCGACAAGTATGGCGCTATCAGAAATGGTTTCACGAGCGGCTTCATCAAACTCTCGTGCCATCACCTGATGCACGGGATAAGCTTGTGGCAGCGGGTTTCAAAAAAGTGAGTGTCCTTGGGCGTGGAGTGGACACTGCGCTATTTTCGCCAGCACGGCGGTGTGACATTTTTCGGCGAGAATTCGGGGTCGCTGTGGATGTGCCGCTGGCCGTGGTTGTTGGGCGTGTTTCATCGGAGAAAAACATCGGCCTTGCCATCCGAGCTTTCACTCGCATGCGGCAGTCTTGTCCGGAAATGGTTTGCATGGTCGTGGGAGACGGACCGGCACGTGCCAAGTTAGAGCGGGATCACCCGGAGGTTCGCTTTCCCGGATATCTGTTGGGTGAACGGCTTGCGACTTGTTATGCTTCCGCCGATATCATGCTTTTTCCCAGCGAAACTGAGACATTTGGTAACGTCTTGGTGGAAGGAATGGCCAGTGGGCTTGCGATTCTATGCTATGATTACGCTGCGGCAGCTTGGCATGGAGAGCATGGGGAGAATCTCCTCAAAGTGAAGCGAGGTGACGAATCCGCGTTCTTGGATTCTGCGGATCTTCTTTTGGATTCCTCAAATCGCGCACGGCTCGGAGCCGCAGCCCGCAAGACCAGTGCCCAGCTTGGTTGGGATGGCGTGGTTGCGGAACTTGAAAAAATCTTTCGCTCGGTGATTCAAAAGAAAAGCAATCGGTTCTCATGTCACATCGCACCACTCCGCTAGAAACTGACAAGATGCCGTCTGGCATTCCCTATATCATCGGAAACGAGGCCGCTGAGCGTTTCTCATTCTATGGCATGCGGACCATTCTAGTCGTCTTCATGGTGCAATATCTGCATTTGATGGACAGCCAACTGGGGCAAGGAATGTCCGGCAATCAAGCGTTGGAGTATTATCACCAATTTGCCAGTTGGGTTTATTTTACACCGTTGCTGGGTGCACTCATTGCTGA
>JBEGOB010000279.1:0-9805 GCA_041182265.1 Verrucomicrobiota bacterium
CGGGGTGAGCGCCTCGTCGCTACCGCGCAGATGAAATTGCCCGCCCGCTGGCAGAAATTTGAAATCCAGTTCTCCTTCACCCATTGGGTGAACCAGTTTTTCGTTGGTTTTCGTCTTCAAACGCTGTCACCCGTAGCGCTTGCGCTTCCTGGTTTCAATCTCAACTGCGGATTAGAGGATCAATTGGAGTCCCGATAACAAAAAATCGATCGCTGCACCTCAAGGGGTCTTGGGCTCGGGAAGTGGCAGGGGCGGGCGAGCGGGAAGTGGTGAGGTTTGCTCGAAAACGTTCTGGATGTCCGGCTGGTCGCTTTTAAAAAGTGGGTTCGGATTCACCTGCGGACGGATCAGCGCGAAACAGCGATAGTGCCGGGCGGTAGTGAGGTAACTGCCGGTGACGACGTTCCATTTTTCATTTTCATCGACTGCGATGTCGATCCTGAGGCGACCGGGATCAAATGGACTGATGAGATCGCCGAGGACCGGGACACGTTCTTTTTTCTCACCAAGGCGGATCCCTAGTGGGATTCCCGTGAGGTTGATCGCCCGCATGGTGTGTTCCGGGTGAAGTTCGGGTGAGTCCGGCAGCATGACAAGTTTCCCTTTGGGAATAGGGCCGTCCCCGTCGGGCAAAAGGAAGGCGATGGCGCGGCGTGCTCCTGCCGGCCACGAGCCGGTGGCGTAGAGGATTTTTTTAGTGGGTCCTGTGAAGGACGGTTCTGCCGTGGGAGGCGGGGGGGAGACTTCTGGGGAGGCGGATGTTGGCGGACTTGCTGGGTCCTTGGGGACCTGGCCCTTGAGGTCTGGCACTTCAGCGAAGATTTCCACCGTTTTTCCACCCGGCAGTTGCTTGCCTTTGATCAGGGTGAACTGGTCAGTGCTGAGTCCCAAGGTAAGGGCTTTTTCTCCGGAACCAAGTGAGAGAGGGACACTCGTAGGAGCCCAGGCGAGCAGCCTGAGCTCACGTCCATTCGTATCCTGCTCTTCCTGAGCGGAGACGGAGAGAGCGGATAGAGCAACCGTACAAATGAAAAACAGGCGGCACACAGACATAGAGGTGGATTTTAAATTTCGTTAGGGCTGAGCCATCGGAATGAAATGATGGAGAATCGGCGGCCGAAGCGCTCATTGGTGGAGCCTGTTGCGGGCATTGCCTCAGGCGCGGTTGAGGGATCCACATAGTCGGGATTGCGCTGGACGACCGCCTCGCAGTAGGCCTTGGCAGTGACGGTGCCGCCATTTCGAGCTTCGCCGCAAGTGCGGATGACAAAGGTGTCCGAGCGAGCGCTGATGGCCGAACCGATCCGGGAGAGGACGTCCGCCTGGGTGAGATAGCCCGGACCAAAGGCATTGCGCGAAGACGTGGGAGACTTGCCAGAAGTGGACACATTCGCAGGCACGCCCAACCACGCCTCCCAGTCCATTACTTTTCCATCACCCCATACACCGGTGATATTGGCCGTGTAGGGTGCCAGGTTATTGATCTGTTTCGCCGTCGAAGAGTCCCAATCTGCAGAGTCAATCGCCGCCTGCACAGCTCCTTTCAAACCTGATGGTGAGGCGGGATCGCTTTTGGCGACGAGGCGGCGGTTGACGAAATCCGCCAATGAACGAAAAGGTCCACGTTCCCTGACTTCCTTGACCATGGCCGCAGCCAGCGCGGCAATCTGGGTTTCGCTGAGCTGGCGGTATCCGCGATAGCGGTCATTGAAATCGCCTAGCGGCTTGATAAACCGGGAAAACGGGCTCAGAGACGGGTCCGAGGGAGCCATAGCTCCGGTGACGGGATTGTATTTGAGATTCTGGGCTGCCCCAAGCACGGCGCGCCATGCCTGCTCGGAGGTGGAATTGATGTTGAAGCCGCCTAACTGCATGATGTTAGCGGCGGCTGTATCGTGTTTTTTGAGTTTGGCGGCATCGGCCGAGACGAGGGGTTGGAACCGGGCGTTGGGTAGATTGTAGCCCGGCGAGGCAAGGTCAGCAGCGGTGAGGGTGCTGGGGATGGTGGACAGGAAGTATTTGTCCCAGAGTGCTTGATTGAGTAGATAAGAGCTGTCGTATAATGGCGAATTGAGGGGATTCGAGGCGGCCTGGATGGAAGTGGCGGTACGGTCGGGAATCCTTGGGTTTTGCAGGCTGTTGCCCACGCTGTTGAGCGGTCCGCATCCGGTATCGTTGAGCGGGGCGTGTTGGAGATGTGCGATCGATTGATAGAGGCCGGTATCTGGCAGGCGCGCTTCGCGCAGAGTCAACCCGCCGTTGCCTGGTAAAGATGAGAGTCCCGCGCCTACAGAGACATCACCATCTGGCGTGCTGGGCAGTGTGGTTTGGCTGGGGCTGAAGATGAGGCCTCGATAGAAGGGGGAGGCCGTCGTATCCGCCGTGTGACGAATCAATACAGGGGCGAGCTGATTCCCATTCGCCAGCCAGCGAATCCAAGCGCTGGCATCGTTCATCAGGCCCTTGTTCACCACGCGCAAGTGGGGCTGCGGAGCCGTCGCTCCTGCAGTAGGCAAGGAAATCAAACTGGACGCGCCTGTGACGCCGGGTTGGTTTACTCCATTTCTAGCGGCCCATTGGTAAACTTTACTTGGAATCACTTCATCGTTGACGGGGCCGGGATCGGCCTCGCCGGTGGCACGCAGATAAAGGCTGAAACTACCACCGAAGCTGGGCGTGTTGGGAATATTGAGCCGATAAGGGGGAGGAACGGTGGAGTCCAAGTAGTCGCTGCTTGAAGCATTTAAAACCGTGTAGTTCCCCGGGTTATCGCCATCTTTGAGCGTGGGATCTCCCGTAGTATTGAAGGAAAAAGCCCGGGCCTTGCCGGCTGCAAGTTTCGGCACGGTCACCGTGAAACGCAGATATCTGCTGGATGCGCCCGAGTTGAACCCGTATTTGGTCAGATAGTAGGTGCCAATTTTTGTACCAGCAGTGTTCTCCAGTGTGATGCCGGTAGATCCTGAGGGGGCAGAAAGCGTGCTGAAGCCCAATTCATAGGTGCCTGCTGACATGGGGACGGTATAAGGATTCCAAATGATCGCACGCGGAAACGCCTGGACACGGATGCGATAGCCGGCACCGGGAGGGGTTGCCGTGCTTAAATCTTCGGAAAAGAAGGCCAAGCCCAGTTCGGCCCACATCACAACCGGGGCGATGGGCGGTGTGGTTGCCGTCCGAAGAGTGGGAGTGAGCGAGCCCGTGCTTGGATCGACTGGGTTGTTCCACCACGCGCGCAGCCGCCCCCAGGTGGGAGGCAGACATTGGATTTGAGTGCTGGTGGAGGCAGCAGCGGGAAAGATCGGTTCCGAATCAGCCGGGCCTTGGGTCGGGTCTGACAAGATGGTTGTGAGGTCCTGCCGCAGTCCACCTTTGGCGGTATCCGCCAACACGGAAGACGAGTGGGCGGTGAGGTCGTGGAAGCGAGCCTTGGTGGCGGCTTGCGCGGCGTTTTGCTGTCCCGCCGCGGCGTAGAGCGGGAGTTGGCCAGTGGTGATGAGCTTGGGAGTGGTTTCCGCGACGTAGGGATAAATGTTGCTGCCCCAAGCCGAGCTGACCGCGCCCGTCGGAGGGGTGACGGCTGTTTCCATCAATTCAATCGCCGCGCGCGGAGATCCGGCAAAGGCGCGGGCGGCATCCGTGGCAGTAGCGCCCTTCCGGTAGCCGGGCGAGTCGAGGTTGATACGGGCTTTGACCCCCTCATCGGAAACCCAGTAGGCGAAGGCACCATTGGGCTGGCTTGCGGTGGTGGACTTTACCTCTTGGACGAGTGCTGTGACTGCGACCCCGCCGTTGGCGGCACTAACCAAAGGAGTGTTGGTCAATCCTGAGGCGTTGTTGCCTGACACCAGCCATGCCAAGGGCATGGTTTTGTCGAGGGTAGCGACTCTTGTATCCCACACGCCAGTGTAGAGAGGATTGGCAGCACCTGCCACGAGATCGGCACGGGCGGTCACGCGCTGATCAGGTCCGACATACTTCTGGAGATCACCAACAGCCAGCATCATGGCCAGCCTAGCATTGGCATGTGCCGTTGCCATAGCATCCCCCTGGCTAGATGACCGGAGAGCAATGCTCGAAAGCGTCAGCAGTCCAACCGCGACCACGGTGAGCAGGATCAACAGTGAAAGCGTGACAATTAGCGCAAAGCCGCGTGACTTGCGGATGATGGTGGCTTTGAATTTCATTTTGGACTGGAAGACTTTCACAGAAAGTGAAAGAGCATCACCCATGTGGAGTCGGCTCGGGAATTCCGGCCGCGCGGGCTTCCGTCGCGCAACCGCGGATCAGGCTGCGCGCAATCGGGACAGAGAGCAGTTGGATGATGCCGATGATGAGCAGAGCATAACGGAGAGCGAAGGTGTTGGAGATCTGGTAGGCGAGCAGCAGGAAGAGCCCGCAACCGGCAAAGCGCCCGATGTAGAAGCCGAATTCCTGAGTGAAAATATAGGAATACTTGTTGCGGTTCTCCAAAGCGGACACCGTGTCGATGACCAGCATCTGGATCGTGAAGTACGCAATGTCCTGTAACGGACGACCCAGCACGATGCACAACATGAAGACCAGCACGCCAGTCGCGTTGTAGAACAGGGCATTGGGCACTGCACCAACCACAAAGAGCGCAAGGCCAGCGGCAAAGATATAGATGCGGTGCCGAGGCTGTGCGGTCCGGCCCAGGATATATAACAGAATGGCGGACAATACGCCGCCAGCGGTCTGGAGCAAGCCGAGCGACCCTTCCTTACCGAGCAACGTCATGACCAACATGGCGGGCGCGGTGACGATGTAGCCCTGCCCAATGCCTTTGAGCACAGCGAGGAACTGCATGCGGTTCCAAAGCCAGTGGAAGCGGAAATGGATGAAGGGTGTGGGCGGCGGATTTTCGAACTTACCCCGGTGAATGATCCAGGAAGCGACGATCGCTAAAACAAAGACCAATCCGGTGATGATCTGGTAGGCCTGATTTGCTGCAGCACCAAAGGAGCTGATGAACGCACCGATGCTGACGGGAATGACGATACCGATGTTGGTCGCAAAGAACGTTTCCAAGCCATAGTAGTAATTCCGATTGGAGTCCTTGGTGCTGGAGAGGGCCAAGAAGTCGCGATTCGACCAATAAAGCCCGAAAGACATGCCCATGAGTAGCCCCGTCGCGACCAGGCCGGTGATGCTCAGCTCCCTGAGCGACATCATGCACACCATCGACACGCCGCTGAGCAGCATGCCGAGCGAATAGAGCCGCGTGATATTGAAGTGCTTCAGCAGCCAGCCGTTGACGAGGAAGGTGAAAGGAATCCCGGTGTAAACGGCGAGTTGATAGGCAATGACCATCTTCACGTCATTCGAATTCCGCATGACGTATGCACCGATGAAAATCTCGATCACCGGCAGCACGAAGGCATAGATCAGATTCGTAATGAGCAGCACCCGCATGTTATGCGGATAGGACAGGAAAACGCGATATTCGTGTAAGGGGTTTTTCATGGGTAGGATCAGACGCCGAGCGATTCTAGAATTTCAGAGATGGAAAACCGGGCGCCGCAGATGACGCTGTCGGAGGCTCCGTAATACATGGTTATGCGGTCGCCGTCCACAATGTGTCCATTGGTGAAGACGACGTTACCGAAGAAGCCTGTCTTTTCATAGTCTGCCAGGGGCTCCATGATAGGCTTTTTCGAGCGAGCAAGGACTTTCCATGGTTCATTCAAGTCCAGTAGAAGAGCGCCTAGACAGTAGCGGTTGTTTTCGTCCGCTCCATGATAAATTTCCAACCAACCCGCCGAGTTGTGGATGGGCGCTGCTCCTGCGCCGATTCGCTGGCTATCCCACATGCCAGGGCGGGTGCGAGCGATGCAACGGTGATTTCCCCAATGCAGCATGTCTGGCGATTCGGCGGTCCAAATGTAGTTGCCTCCGATTTCCTTGCTGCTTGGGCGGTGCAGTGCGTAATATATGCCGTTGATTTTCTCATCGAAGATGGCGCAGTCCTTGTTGTGCGCGGTGAAGATCATGCCGTGGTTTTTTACGCTGCGCCAGTCCGTCGTGCTACGCAGTCCGACGCCGACCCCATTGGATGATGCTGCAGTGTAAGTTAGAAAGTATTCCTCGCCGATTTGCGTGACGCGGCAGTCTTCAATACCGTATGCTTCTTGAGGTCCTACTCCGGTTAGGAGTTGGAAATTCGGTTCCTCGCGAAAGTTCACGCCATCGCTGCTGCTTACCAAACGGAGGTGCGAGAGGGTGGTGAGGTAATCCTCTCCATCGAAGGAAATCACGCGGGGATCTGAGTCATCCAGTCGCGGGTCGCTCTTGTCAAACTCCATGACGTGCACCTTGCCATCTTCGAGCACGGGAAAACTGATTTTACCCGGAGTTTGCTTTGGGCGCTCGGCCACCCGCAGTAGCAACCAAGTCCGGCCTTCAAACGAGAACACGCCGGGATTGAGCAAGCATTCAATCATCACGTCGGGGCCGCTGGGGCGGATGTCCTGCGGATGCATGATCGGATTTTCGGGAAACCGCTTTGCCAGATCGGTGCTAACGGAAGCGTTAAGTTGCAGGGTGCTCATTGGTTGGATAGGGGCGGAATGACAAAAGCTTGCGGACGACCGGTGTCGCAGCGTACTTGGTTGAGAAGCCAGGTAAAATCGATGATGTTCAAGGCGGTGAATAGTGATGGCTTCACTCCATCGAGCGCCGGTTGGTTGTCCTTGCCCGGCACCAGGCACTCGGTGAACTCGCCAGCCCGGATCGAGTCACGCAGAATGGCTTCGATGAAGGGCCGCGCTCCGGATTGCTTGCGGTCCAGTAAACCGAGCGCGACAAACTGGTTGTCGGGATACTTGGTATAATTGAACCCCGCGTTGGCGAGTTCGGGATGCGCCGTTTCATTCCAAAGCGCAAGCAGGCGAAAAGACATGTCATCCGGCAGAGCGCGAATTCGCAGCGCAGACAGTGTCATGATTGGACGTTCACTTGAGCGCTCGGGGGTGGAGTGAACTTTGCGCTCGGTAAAATAGAGTTGGTGCAGACGTTGTGGATCATTGAAAAACCAGTCTCGCATTTGGCCGATGGCGGGGGCTTCCTTGGAACTCCATAGGGCCGCATCCGCCGGCAGATCGAGCTCGGTTGCAATGCGGGCGGCGAATTCAAGGTCGTAGAGCCATGAGACGACGAATTCGAGGTCGCGCTCATCGGCTGCCTTGTTGTTACCCCAAATCCATCTCGGGTTGGCCTCGCGCCATGTGAGATAGCGTTTGATGGCGGGGTAGACTTCCGCGAGCCGCTTGCGATCGGGCGATTTTTGATAGATCCTCCATGCGGTTTCTGCTTTACGCGATGGCAGGGACTCGCCGCCGAGCAGCCCGTCGGCATCCACAAGAGACATAATGCCTTCATAGATGCCCCAGGCGCTGCCGGGATCGACGAGCGACAGCCACTGCACACCGATCAAGCTTTCCCACGCGCAGGTGGCGGGTGCGCGGTGCTCGCCGTCGGCCCAAAGTGAAGCCTTGCCCAAGCTCATTTGCGGGAACTCAAAGTCGGGTTTCTCAGGCAGGACATCAATGGTGCTTTGCTGGAGAAACGACCACGCTATGTAATACGCCTGACGTTGTTGTTCCGAGGTGATACCAGCGGCCAGTTGCGGATCCAGCCCCCAGACTGTGGGTGCGGGCACCTTGCGTAAGAATTCTTCCGCCAAGGCCCGGCTGTTCGTGAGGGTCGTTTTCACCGGTTGTGAGATCGTATTCCGAGAGCGCTCAATGGCTTTTTCTGAACCTTCTTCACGAGTGGCGAATCCGAATCCCATGGTGTAACGACCGTTGCCGCTTTCCAGAGGCAGCTTGATTTTCCACCCGGCGGCGCTGCAGTCGGGGCTCAAGCTGGTTGGCTTTGGAAGATCCTCCGCTCCGGTCAATGATGCAAAGCAGAGCGAGTAGTAGTATTTCTCCCCGGTGACGAGGATCGCCTTCTTCTCCGCTTGCCATTCCAAGCTTGCGTTATCAGGCGTCGATCCAGAGAGCTGGAGTTGTTGCGTTCCAGCATTGAGAACCTCGATCACCCGGAGCAGCGAGGAATCCGCATCTGTGAAGCAATCGTCTGCGGATAGGCTTGCCCCAGCGGCATGCTGCGAATGCAGGGTAAGTTTGTAAGGAAACCAGTCGGTTCGCTGGCTCACGGGTGTCATTTCCTTTTCGTTGGCATCCACCAACACCATGCAGGCCACCTTGGGAAGACGGAGCACGTCCGAGCCTATGTATCCACCCAGATCCAGAGAGAGATCCGCCGGAGTGGGGTCCATCATAAAGGTTTTGTGGGCTGAGGGGTTGAGACTGAGGCGCCCGCCCGGAAAACTGTGCCAGCGCCGTTCGGGCCCACGGGTCTGCGCGATGCTATCGGCGGAAAAATCCGGATTTCCACCCATATTCATCGTGCCAAGGGTTTGCGCACAGAGCTGTGCCGCCGAGCTTGCCACGCAGACTGCCACCATCCGTAAAATCAAATTCAGGGGTCGGGCGAAAGGGAGTATGCGATTCATTGACCAGCCTTACTACGATTTGTGGGATCGCGCCATGACGCAGCGTGCAAATCAATGGCAATAGCGTGCAATCACCGGCGGGCTACTGGGTGCTGCGGCGGGGCATGTCATCGATTACGTCTGTGACGTCGCGGTCTAATGATCAGGGCCAGAAGGCATCCCAGGATCGGTGGCGCTCATACCCCGCCGCGCATGCCAACTTTGGACACGTATCACGAGGCGAGTCTCATTTTGCAGGCAAGTGCCCTCTTCGGTGACCCAGAAACATGGGATCCCGTGGCGGGCATAGATCTCGCGAGTCCGTGGGTTGCTCTCAATCGCGATGTAGCGGGCGTCATCAAAATGACGGTGTGCGGTCGCACAAGATCGACTAGGCTCCGGCGGTATTGCTCGCCTGCCAGTCGCTTCTCCATGCACTTGGGGGACGTCCCATGAGACGGACTGTTAGCGACGAGTGTGTAGTTGATATCTAGCAGGATGATCGGTCGCCGCGGTGAGTCGATTTCTTGTTGGTTCATGATAGCCCCTCCGAATCCAACCAGGACTCCAGATCGGCTAGCGCGGCCCGGACGCATCCACTAGAGCCCACCGCAATCCGCAACCGCTGTTCGGCGTTGTTCACGCGGTGGCCGGCGAATCCACCTAGGATAAACTCGGGCTTCCAGTCGTCGAGAACGGCGGTGTCCTCCTGCATCCAGACGGTCTTGCCGCTGGGACTGACGCGGATCACGATGCAGGCGCTACGGTCAGAGTAGTGGCAGACGGTCGCGCCGTCACCGACAGCCGGTGTCCAGTCGGGCGTGCTCATTTGCTCCACCCCACTATCCGACTGCTACACTCAAGCCAATACGCTTTCACCTGTGACCAGTGGTCGTCGCCGTGGCCGGGATTGCCGACCTTCTTGGCGGGCGTGGGTTCGGGCTCAGCAGCGTCGGCGAATGCGTCGTAACGTCCCCGGCTTGCTTCCAGTCCGGGTCGGGTGAGCGGGACGAGCCGTGCTGCCGTCTTGGCTTTCTTGCCTGCGATCTCGATGTGGCCACGATCCCATTTGATGTCCTCCCAATGAAGCCGGTGGATTTCTGCCGACCGTATTCCAGCGAATGCTCCGATAGCGAGGAATGGCAGGATGCGGGCATGGGCAGCTAGGAGGATGCATCCCATCTCCTCGGGGTGAAGATTTCGATGTCGCGGTGAGTCGCCTCCTTGCCAGTCGCCAGTCTATTCGAGAGGCGAACGCTGATTTGCTGCGCGATCAATTCCGCCTCA
>JBEGOB010000280.1:0-4117 GCA_041182265.1 Verrucomicrobiota bacterium
TCCTCGTTTCCTGGCAACCGTCGACGACGCTTTTAAAATACTCCTCTGCTGCGGCTTCTGCTAGTTCGATCCTAGGGTATGTTTTCGTGCTTGTGTAGTTCGTGGTCGGCAATTTCACTTCCTCGTCGAGCAATTCGCGACTGCTATAACCGGTTTGTGGTGTAGCATGATTAAAGGTCCGTCCTTCTGTCATATTGGGCGGATTGGAGCGACTTGCCGGATCCTTGGTCTGTTTTTCCAATTCACTGGCGGCAAGGATCAACTGCCGTCCGTTTCCGGGCTTTCTGGCGCCCTTTGCGCACCGTTCAGGCGCTTCTCAGCGGCGTGCCGAGCTTGAAGAGTCGCTTGAGATTGTAACTGGTGGCCACCAGCGTCCATTCAAGGCCGACCTTTTCCTGGCCGCGCAGCAGGACGCTGTGAAAGCCGATGGCTTGTTCAAGAAGTGCTGCGGCCAGAGCCGTCTCCGTTGTGGTGGCTTGCACAAGCGCCAGCTCGCTGCCGCACGTGCCAACGATGATGGGGGTAGGGGGATTCGGCGGACATTTGAGTTTGCAGGAATACCGCCTCGCGCGGATTCCTTTTCATGGACACGCTTGCCCCGGCGGGCAAATCCAAGGTTCGTCTCAAATTGATGATTTGAATCATCATCCTCACTCGATTAGGGCAGAATTCTAGTTGATCGTGCAAATCAGGATTGATTCTCCGGTTCCTCGGTGAGAACAAAGGATCGAAGGCAATGTGAATTTCACCAATGCGACGATGGGCCAGCCATACAAATATTTAGGGAAAAGTTACTGGGACAGTGAGAAGATTTCACTGTTGGGAACCATGTCGGACGAGGCATTGGCAAAGCGTTTGGGAATCAAGCGAACCCATGTATTCACAAAGCGCAATTCGCTAGGCATTGCGCCGTCCAGAGAATTCGGGCCGAAGAAATGGAATCAGAAAGCCGTCCGTTTGTTAGGCAGGAAGTCCGATCAGGAAGTGGCGGAGATGCTGGGGTTGGCGAAAACAACGGTGGCGAACAAACGCAGATCGCTGGGGATCGCGTCGTTTGCCTGCAAGTCGAAACTATGGCGGACATGGACGGAAGATGAGTTGGCATTGCTGGGCAAACACACGGACAAGGAGGTTGCGAGGCGTTTGAAATTGAACGTGGGCTGTATTGCGTCGAAACGCTACGCTCGCGGAATCGAGGCGTTTCGCCCAAGGGCGGAAAACAGTATTCCAAGGCCGAAAGCGGTGGATTGGAATCGGCAGAATCTCGCTCTTCTAGGCAAGCTGCCGGATCAACGGGTTTGCGAGATCATGGGAGTATGTCGCAAATCGGTGATGAAGAAGCGCAAGGAGTTGGGCATCCGGAGTTATGCGGTGGGAACCGAATACTGGCATCCGTGGACGGAAGAGGAGATCGCGCGGCTGGGAAAAGCCACCGACAGGGAGCTCGCGGAACAGCTCGGGCTCAAGCCGATGTGCGTGACGACGAAGAGGAGCCAGTTGGGGATCGAAGCCTTCGCGAAATCATCAGGGATGAAAACACCCCACGCATGGACCAAGCGGGAACTCGGCCTTCTGGGCAAAAAGACCGATTCCGTATTGGCACATGAACTGGGATTGGGGATTGGAGTTTTGCGAAAAAAACGCATCCAACTGGGAATCCCTCCAAAGTTCGGAGAAAAGACGAGTCCCAGCAAATGGACTCACGAGATTTTGGCGAGATTGGGAAAAGAGCCACTTCAAGCGATCGCGTCCGAAATCGGGGTTTCGAGGGAAGCGGTAAGGCAGAAATGCATGAAGCTCGGAATCCCCCCGAGACGGGGCAGGAAGTGAGCGAATGGCAGACCTCGCAGAAAATAATCGGGGGATGGGATGCGCTCATTTCAGGTTACGGGTAAATTCCGCTTCCCAAGCTCGTGATCGATGCAACCACAGACATTGAATGTGAACCCGTCAGATTCTTATTCAATGTCTGTGATTCGGGACTGGTGACCCCATTCACGCGACACCTGACCAACATACAGAGTTGGACATGATTAAGGGCCCGTCCCTCTGTCATATTTGGGTCTTGAGATTCTCTAACTTAAGTAGTAAAATAGCATTAAAACAACAAACTATCAACACCAGAACTGAGTAATATAATTTTCTAGTATTTATATATTCAATCATTGTAGATTAAAGGCCCGTCCCTTGGTCATACGAGCGCGAGCAACTCCGCCGTGCTCATTCGCGAGGCGGGCGCGGACTGGGGCGATGGGAACAAGGGCAGCTTGATCATCCCCTTCGTGGCGGGTGGAGGGGAAATGGCTTCCCCGGTGGCCAGCACTCGTTTCAGCAATTCCGTCGCCACGTCCTCCACCTTGCAGCCTCTCTGCGCGGCCCGGAGCTTCATCTCACGCACCAAGTCGGCGGGCAGATCAAGGATGGTTTTCATAGGCGGGAACTTGCTGGATTTTCGAGAGTGTGTCAAATTTCGAGGCCGGATGACTCTTCGTAGCGCAGGAAGCCACAGAATCGCGTGCCTCGAGCTGCACTTTTCATCATAGTTTTCCACACCGATCCATAGCGGTGGGTTAAAGCCCCTCTGCCGGGTAAAGCTGCGCATACGCCTGCTCGACCTTAAGCGCCGATGCCGTGTAGCGAATACGGAACCAATAGGTTTTCTCCTGTGGGAAAAGCGAGTTGGGATCGAAGGGCTCGTGTCGGAGGGTCAATTTTACCCGCCACCACGTAGCTTCGGGATCACCGGCAACCGTGGCAAGTTGAGGCAGGGAATGAGGCTTAAGATGTAAGGCAGAAGTTTTTTCGCCTGCTATGCCGCTAAGACGGGTCAGAGATTCTGTCCCCAATTGGGCGGCATACGCGGATGGGGCGAAAATATCCCACTCGTAATGGAGGGCGCTCGAATCACCCGTCGCCGGATCGACACACGGGGATGCATCAAAACCCAAATCTCGGGCTGCGGCAAAACCGTTCCCGATTCTTGCACTGCGGCCAAGAATCGAAGAGGCATCCACTTCCGCGAAAAGTTCACCTTCGCGTATGAGCGCAAATCCGTAGTTACTATACTTAATCCGGCCTTTCCATTCGGAGGAAGGAGGGAGTCCGTTCAAACGGAAAAACCGGCGGGCACCTGAGACTGGCGCGGAGACCTGGTAGAAAGCGTTGGCCATCGGGGTGGTCTGGTCGGCGAGAGTTGTCCATTCACCCGCCTGTAGATCGGTCGTGGTCTCCAAAATGCGCTTAAATCGCGTTCCCGGCCAGCGAAGATCCAGGCCCTCGCTGCCGGAATTGGCGATTTCCAAGGGCGAAGCGGAAGGCATGGGATAGGAGAGATCCTCCTGCCGAAACTGGCCCGGCAAGAACGAGAAAATCCGTATTTCATCGATCAGTCCGTTGCCGCCTTGAATGATGAAGGGGTCGCTTGTGGGTAGCGGCGCTGCGCTTTTCGCCACCGGCGATACATAAACTCCGTCCACATACAGCCGGGCAAGCCCTTGATCACGAACCATTGCGATATGATGCCATTGCCCAAGGGTCATGGAATCACTGCGCAAGCTTATGGGATAGCCATCCCCGTCGCTTCGTCCGTCAAGATCGCCGATGACACCATCCGCGCACTCCAAGCTCCAGCCTTGCGGCAATAGGCTCCAACCTCCCACCGATGTTCCGTTCTTAATAATCAACGCTCCTCCGTTGGATAAAAACCAAGCTTCCACGCCGAAGTTATCCACCAACTCCGGCATTCCTGTGGCGGTCAGGGAGCTCACACCATCAAACTCCACCCCGACGCCGGCCTGAGGCCGCCCGTGCTGGCCGAAGCGGGGACGATCAATGGAACGGTAGTAAAGCGGAGAACCCGTCGCGACGAGGTCCGCGCCCCCCGCGCTATCTTTCGAAGTGACGACGACGGCGTCCGCGACCATCGCGGGATCGGCATCGCCCATCAGATATTCGCGCAAGACGGTGATTTCCGCCGAGGCCCAAACGGGCAGCAGAAGACTAAATACACAAGCGCGACAAAAGTGTTTCATAAAGACGGTGGAGGGGAAATGCCCCAATTGCGAGGAATTCGCTTTTGGGGGGAAGGCCGTTGAAAGAGCTGGTGGCAGGACCGGAG
>JBEGOB010000281.1:0-60597 GCA_041182265.1 Verrucomicrobiota bacterium
CCTTCGAGGATCTCTTTGACCTGCCTGATGAAATAGCTCCGGCGCTCCTTCCCTTCCTGCCGAAGTTTGATCACGCGTTGCTTGACCTCACTTGTTTCGATCCCGCGACTGGTGAAGAAGACGCTCGGATGCAAGTCGTTCTCCAGTTGATGAAGCTTGCCCGGCAGAAGGAACTGCTGCGCTTCTTCCAATGGCTCGCCGGATATTCCGCCCACGAACTTCCCCAAAGCCTGCTCGGTAAAATGCTGCTCTACGCGCTCCACTCCGACAGCGACCTTGACGCGCAAGCGATCTACACTAGCTTGTCAAGCAACCCTGAACTTGAAAGAAACACCATGTCTGTCGCAGAAAAACTGAAAGCGGAAGGCCGCATGGAAGGAATTTCCCAGGGAATCTCCCAGGGAATCTCAAAAGGCCTATGGGTCGGGCGAATCCAGACTTTGCAGGAATTTCTGGAACAAACGGTGAGTTCTTGTGAGGAACTGGAAACTTTGGAAGTCGCTGAGCTTGAGAGCCGTCACGCGAGCCTCCACCGGGAATACGAGGCCTGTTTCAAGCGCTGAGCGGACCTTATAAAACCGCTGAATGCGTTCTCGGCCGCTGGTAGAATCCGAGCTCTGCTGACTCCATGACGAACTCGAAGCCGCGTGTTGTCCGCAAATAAAATCGCACGCCGATCTCCGAGAAAGCCCGCTTGCGCCCCCATCCGTTCCGCCTAGGCTCGCGGCATGCCCACCGCCTGCCACAACGGTCAATGCCCGTCACCGCCATGGATTCGCCGGGCCTTGCTGGCGACCGGCATCCAACAAATCGCGCTTGCCGCTTGGCTCGTTCTCGCTGCAGCCCCCACGCCGCTTGACTCCATCTCCCTGCCACTTCCATGGCTAGCGCTCGGCATGGCCGCGCTCGGCGGCAGTCTCATGGTCGCGGCTAGAAATCCACTGCGCCACTGGAAGCTCATTTTCCTCGGATTCCTAAAATTTTCCGGCGTGATCATCGTCACCGCAATCGCACTCGCCCAATCGAGGATCTCCACGCATGACTTGTGGCTGCCGCTGCTGGATTCTGCCCTGGGCTGGCCACTCTTTGTAGGGATTCTCTGGGCTTGCCTGCGAGTGCAAGTCGGCATCCCACTGGCGCGTGCAGAGTCGTATTCGGTCGCCGAAGCTTCACACATTTACCGACTCTCGTCTGGCCAAACCTTGGCGGACGCATCTTCTGAGAAGCTGCTGGTGCTGGTTTTTCTCCGCCATTTTGGCTGCACCTTCACCCGCCGGATTTTGCGCGGTTTGGAGGAAATCGAAGTGGAGGCGAACCGCCACGGCGCCGAGTTGGTGCTGGTCCACATGCTCCGCAGCGGAGATGAAACGGGGTATCTTGGGAAAAACAGCAGCATCACACGCATCGCGGACCCACGCTGCGAACTTTACCGCGCCTTTGGTCTCGGAAAAGGCGGCTTGATCGCCCTCTTCGGACCCCAAGTCTGGCTGCGTGGCGTCGCCTCGCTTATGCAAGGCTGCGGCGTCGGCCACTTGGCGGGCGACGGACTCCAAATGCCGGGCGCATTCCTTTTCCGCCACAGCACCATCATTTCGTCACAACCTGCACGGACCGCGGCAGACCTCCCGGACATCCCCGCACTTTTCCGCGAACTGCCACCCACCCCGCTGGCGGAGGTCGCTCCGTCATGAATTTCTTCCCGCTCGCAAAATGGGCCGCCGCCCTCGCCGCGTGCCTCCTCAGCTCATGCATCGACTGCCGCGAGGAAATCCACTTGGCGGCCGATGGCAGCGGGCGCATCGACCTCACTTATTCTCTACCCGCCGCAGCGGCCCGCCTCCACGGTGGCAACGCAGGAGTCTCCCGAATGCTGGGAAAAATCCTCAGCGAGACACCGCAACTCCACTCGACCACCCACCAAGTCACCACCGTCGGCGATCGCCTGCAAATCCGTGTGCACGCCGCCTTCGACTCGGCCATGGATTTGAAAAAAATCTCCGCCAGCTCAGCAAAAGCACTGCCATCCGCCGCCACCCACCTCACTGGCAAGGTGGATTTAAAATTCTCCGGCAGAACCGTGGACTTCTCGCGCATCATCGCGCCCGGCCGCGCACTCCCCGGCGCGGCGTTCATGCCGCCATCGAGCTTTGAAGGGAGAAATCTCGTTTACATCATGCACTTGCCGATCGCACCGCGTGCCTCGAATGCAACTCGCACGGAAAACCACGGCCGGACTCTCATCTGGGATTTCCCGCTGGCCAGTGCCATCCGCACTCCTGTAAATCCACGATTCACTTTGGAAATGCCACTCCCGCAGCGCTTGATCGCCAGCTTGGTCGCACTGCTCCTCTGCGTGACAGCTCTAATGATTTTCCGCAGTCGCAAGCTACGAAAATCGCGGAAACCGCCCGTTCAGGCGGGTGTTGTCTAGACAGACCTGTCGGATCGTGCTGGTTTACAGAACCATGGCCGTCGAATTTAAAGATTATTACGCCACACTCGGCGTCTCACGCGACGCCAGCACGGCGGATATCAAGAAGGCATTCCGGAAACTTGCCCGCAAATACCACCCGGACGTTGCAAGCGACAAGCCCGCTGCGGAGACAAAATTTAAGGAGATCAACGAGGCAAACGAGGTGTTAAGCGACCCGGAAAAGCGTCGAAAATACGATGAGCTCGGCGCGGACTGGGACCAAGTCCGTCCAGGGCATCCGGGACGCGGCCCCTTCGCCGGGCAGGATGTGGATTTCAACTTTGGCGGCACGGGGTTTAGCGATTTTTTCGAGCAGTTTTTCAGCGGTGCCAGTCGCCAAGGATTTCCCAGCGGAGCCGGAGCCAGCCAAGCACGCACGCGCAAGGGCAACGACGTGGAGGGCGACATCCTCGTAACCCTTGAGGAAGTGATGCACGGCGGGGTGCGCCCCATATCCCTCCAGTCGCGCTCACCCCAATCCGGCCAAGCGGAGACGCGCACCTTCAAAGTCCGCATCCCGCCCGGCGTCACCAGCGGTCAACGCATCCGCGTGACTGGCCAAGGCGAACCCGGCAGCGGCGGCGGCCCAGCCGGGGATCTCTACCTGCGCGTCCGCCACGCCGCACACCCGGATTTCCACACGGAAGGCCACGACCTTTTCTACGAGCTTGCCGTCGCCCCTTGGGAAGCCGTCCTTGGCGCGGATCTCAAGGTCCCGACTCTCGATGGCGACATCAAACTCCGCATCCCTCCCGGCAGCGAAAACGGCCAGCAACTCCGAGTCCGCGGCCGTGGCCTCCCCAAAGGACAAGACGCCGGACGTGGCGACTTCCACGCAAGCATCACGCTGGAACTCCCGTCCAAGATCTCCGAGGAGGAACGCACACTCTGGGAAAAGCTGCGCGCAGTTTCCTCATTCAATCCGCGCGCACCCTCGTAATTTCTCCCAGATTCCTCCACCGGCAGCGCTGGGATCTTGACCCACCTTCCCGCCCCAGCGAGTTTCCCCGCATGACGCGCGAAAATCTGGCTGAAGTCTTGGAAGAGATCGCTCTATTGCTCGAACTGAAGGGCGAAAACCCATTCAAAATCCGCGCCTATCGCCAAGGCGCGGACACGGTGCGGAGCTTCGAGGGCGAAATCGTCGAACTGGCGGAAAAAAATGAACTCACCGGCATCAAAGGCATCGGCGAGGCGCTCCGCGATAAACTCCACGAACTGGCAAGCACCGGTCACTTGCAATTTCACGAAAATCTCCGCGCAGAATTTCCCCCCGGCTTGTTCGAACTGTTCGACGTCCAAGGCCTCGGCCCCAAGAAGGTGAAGGCCCTCTACGACGTGCTCGGAATTTCCTCCATTCCAGACCTTAAAGCCGCCTGCGAGTCGGGGAAAATCGCTGGCTTGCCCGGCTTCGGCGCGAAAACTCAAACGAAGCTCTTGGAGGCCATCTCCCTGCGGGAATCGTTCGCCGACACATTCCTTCTCGGCAGTATCAGCGGGCTCGTGGACGAGATGCTGGAAACTTTGAGAACCCACCCGGAGATCGTCCGTGTCGCCGTGGCTGGATCATTCCGCCGCGCGAAGGAGACGGTGCATGACCTGGATTTCCTCGTCGCAACCAAGGAGCCCAAGCTGGTCTGCGAGGATTTCACCACACTGCCGCAAGTCGCCTCGATCATCGGATTTGGCGAAACCAAGGCTTCAGTTCGCCTGAAAAACGGACTCCAGTGCGACCTCCGTGCCGTCTCGAACGCGCAATTTCCCTTCGCCCTTCAATATTTTACGGGCTCCAAAGAGCACAACGTCGCACTCCGCTCGCTCGCACTCAAGCAAGGGCTGTCGCTGAACGAATATGGATTCACCGCAACCCAAGCGGAAAACCCAGCGGCCATCCCCGAGGTGTTTGACGAGCCAGACATCTATCGCGCCCTTGGACTGGATTTCGTCCCACCAGAACTCCGCGAAAACCGCGGGGAAATCGAGGCTGCCACCGAGCACAGCTTGCCACGTCTGGTGGAGTTGGAAAACCTGCGCGGCACTTTTCACAACCACACGACCGCCTCTGACGGCATGGACACCTTGGAGGCAATGGCCGAGGCCGCCATCGAACTCGGCCTGCAATACCTCGGCATCGCAGACCACTCGAAGGCTTCTTTTCAAGCCAACGGCCTGGACGAGGAACGGCTGAGAAGCCAAATCGCCGCAATCCAAACACTGAACGCCACTTACTCGAAATTCCGCTTATTTTCGGGAACCGAGGTGGACATCCACAAGGATGGCACGCTGGACTTCGACGACGCAATGCTCGCGGAACTCGACTATTGCGTGGCCTCAGTTCACGGCTCATTCAGCCTCAGCGAAGACGAAATGACCCGCAGAATCTGCCGGGCCATGGAAAATGAACACGTCACCATGCTCGGTCATGTCACCGGTCGCCTCCTCCTCAAACGCGACGGATATGCCGTCAATCACTCAAAAATCATCGATTGCGCGGCGGAAACCCGCACCATCATCGAGCTGAATTGCAGCCCTCTCCGCCTCGACATGGACTGGCGCTGGTGGAAACGCGCGCGCGACAAAGGCGTGCTCTGTTCCATCAATCCCGACGCCCACTCGGCCGAGCGCCTCCACCACCTCGGCCTCGGCGTGCGCCTCGCTCGCAAGGGTTGGCTCAGAAAACAAGATATCCTCAACACTCGCTCGCTCGCAGAAGTGGAGAAATTTCTAAAAACTCCAAAGTCAAAGCGCGTTTGAACTCAAGTTCACCAATCCTTTGCCTTGCGCGGCGCCTCTCCTGACTCCATGGATGGGCATGGACCGTTGGTTTTTGATCGCCTCCACCTTGCTCGCCGCCATCGGCGGAGCATGGGGCATGCTGTCGGTGCATCATGGCAAGCGTAGCCATTGGACCGTCGCTTGGATGATCGGCGTTTTCGTTTGCCAACTGGGTTTCCTCTCCGTCCGCGGGGAAATGCGCGCCGCCTGCCCGCTGATGGATCGGGGGGAAATTCTCGCATTCCTCGCCTGGTCACTCACCTTGTTTTACCTACTCGTCGGCCCCGCATACAGGATCTCACTGCTCGGCGTTTTCACCGCTCCCGTGGTGGTTATTTTCCAAGCCGCCGCCCTCATCCCTGGCACTCTCGACCCCCAACCTATCCCCGTTTCCGGCGGAAATCCCTGGCATGAAACCCACTCGGCCACGTCCGTTCTAGCCTACGGCGCTCTCGCACTCGCCGCCGTCGCCGGTGTCATGTTTCTCGTGCTCGACCGCCAGTTGAAGGAACATCACCTGAAGAGCGGATTGTTCCGCAACCTCCCTCCAGTCAGAGACTTACTCATCTCACTCGAACGCCTGCTTTGGCTCGGTGGCGGCTTGCTCACTCTCGGCGTGCTTGCTGGAATTCTCATGCCTCGGACCGCATCCGCCCTTCCCCACCTCATCGCCGCGCTCGCCGTTTGGCTCGCATACGCAACATTGCTCACCCTCAAACAAGTCCGTGGACTGACTGGCCGACGCCTCTCTCTATCGACCGTCATCTTGTTTTTGCTCTCACTGGCAGTCTTTGCATTCGTCTGATGGAACTCCTCTGTCTCGGCCTCAACCACCGCACCGCACCCGTTGAAGTGCGTGAACGCTTCGCCGTGGGCATGCCCAAACTCGGCGCTGCCGCGAACGAATGGATCGCTCTCGCCCAAGCCTCGGAAGGCGTGGTGATCTCAACTTGCAACCGCACGGAATTTTACCTCGCCGCCCACAACGCGAACGCCGCTTGCTCGCTCATGGAAGCCGGCCTCGCCGAAAAAATCCAAGTGGACTCCAGCATCTCCGCGCACTTCTACCGCTTGGAAAAAACCGAGGCCGCACGCCATCTCTGCCGCGTCGTCAGCGGCCTAGACTCCATGATGCTCGGTGAAACCGAAATTTTCGGCCAAGTCAAACAAGCTTACCAATCCGCACTCGCCGCCGGCGCCACTGGCGCAATACTCAACCGCTTGTTCCAACGCGCTTTCGGCGTCGGTAAAAAAGTCCGCACAGAAACATCCATCCAAGAAGGCTCAACTTCCGTCGGCAACGTCGCCGTGGACCTCGCAGAGAAAATTTTTGGCCACCTAAAAAATAGCGAAGTCATGATCCTCGGCGCCGGGGAAATGAGTCGCATCACCGCACAAAGCCTCGTCTCACGCGGTGCGAAATCGATCTTCGTCGCAAACCGATCCTTCGACCGCGCCCAAGAACTCGCCACTGAAATGGGCGGCCGTGCCGTGCGTTTCGACGATTGGCAAAGCATCCTCGAACGCGTGGACGTCGTCATTTCATCCACCGGCGCACCCCACGCCATCGTCCACCGCGCCGATGTCGAAAAAGCGCGCCGCGCCCGCAAATACCGCCCGCTTTTCTTCATCGACATCGCCGTCCCACGCGACATCGACCCAAGCGTCGGTGAAATCGAAGAAGTCTATCTCTACGACATTGATACGCTCGAACAACTCGCCGACGAAGCACGCGTCCGCCGCCAACTTCAAATCAACGAGTGCGAGCTAATCATCGACCAAGAACTCGCCAAGCTCAATTTACCCGGCACCTAAGATCAGGCTAAGGCGAGCTACTGAGAAAGCCCCTTACCAAAAATCCGCAGTTTCTTGAGCGGCACTGCATAGGCCATCGCGATGGAGGGCGTGCACGCAAGCGGGCCGCGGTTGATATACGAAGTCATCGCATTTTTACCTTCCGCCTTATGCGGCCATGGTTGAGTGATGAACGAGCCGTCCCAGCGGCGCGCTAGATCGTAATACCAACGCTGGGATTTAAGGAAATCCGCGAGAGCGGCATCACCCTCGATGCCCACTCCGGCAGGTCCCCAAAAATACGAAAAAAAGTTTCCGGTGTGCCCCTGTTCTCGCTCGTCCACGGATGCAGCGGTCATACGCGAAAAATAACCCGCAGCCTCGCGATCCCCTATCAACATCATCGCAATCGCAGCTCCCGCATTCTTGCCATTGGCAGCGTGCGTTTGTAGCCACGGCTCATGATCGCCATAGGGAATCGAGCCAATTCCCATGTATCGCCGAAAAAACAGATAGGCACGTTCATGATTTTGCGCAGTCACCTTGAGACCGCATTCGCGTGCAAGAGTGAGCGTCATCAGACAGGTCAAACCCACTGAGTTTACCTCGCCATAACCTTTCGTTTGCCCTTTCACGGCGGGCGAGTGCCCCCAACTGCCAGACGCGGCTTGGCCGGCTTCAAGGTGATCAACCAGCTTTTGCAAGCCGGGTAAAACTTTACGATCCTTTGTTGCTAGATAATATTCTGCTAGGAAAAGTCCTTGGTGAGACCACTCCCAGTTCGGCAATGAAGGTTCGCGTTTGCTTGCTAGAACCGCATCAGTGATCCGATGGGCCGATTGCCGCACCTCATCCATGTGATCCGGATTTCCCGCAGCCATCAGGAACAAGGCGTCGAAGCTGCCAAACACTCCGCTAAAGCCGCCCTTGGGCATTCCCGCTGCGACATAGTTTGCGGAACGCGCGAGAATTTCCTCACTTTTCAAACACTTCCCAGAATCCGCGTGGGCGGGGAGCTTGCCGATCTGAAGTTGGATTTCCTCATGGATCCCCTTGCGCCAACGCGTCACAGTGAGCACTCCATCACCCGCCTCTGCAGGAGCGATGGCCTCACCAAAACTGCGCCTAGCATCTGCGGTGAAAGGGCGCCCACCCACTCCAGTCAGGATGTCAAACGGCTGAATTTTGCTAGCCGCAGGCGATCCGGGATCGACAGAAACGACGAGAATTTCGCGGCTCGCGGCACTGTCTCCCTTGGAACCGAGCACCCATCCTCGCAAACCCGTGGGACCGAGATTCCAACTCACACTCGGCGTCTCGGGCAATTGACTGAGATCCGTAGGCTGCAGTTTCAATAGCGAAAATTGCGCACCTAACACGCCGGGCAGCAGGGCGGCGGCAAGAGCAACTGAGCGTGCACCATGAGTGAGTCGGCGAATCATCATTTGATTTTTTCTAAAATTTTCCGCGCCTTTTCGGCATCGCGCTTGTCCTTCTCAGCCGTCTTTGCGGCGACGACTTTCAGGCCATCAGAAGCCGCGGAAGCCTCCTCACCCAACGATTCAAGAATCGGCAGCAAGCGGCGGTAGCGACTGCTGGCACCCCAGCGCTCTTCTTGCAAAAGCCCGCCGGCAAGGGCCGCCGCCTTGCGCTTGTCAAAACGTGCGATCCATCGAATCGCCTCAATCCGCGGATTGTCCGCAAACATCGAATCTTGGGCATAGGTGGCCACGGACGCCTCCACCGCGGACAGTGCGATTTTTCCGTCATCACCTAACTTTCCAAGCATCGCAATGCCGCTACTGCGCGTGCTTGCGCGCGGCGCACCGAGCGACCGAATGGCTGTGGCAAGGTATTCTTGCGAATCAAAAAACTTCACGGGTAGACCACTGATTGCCTCAACCGCAGCAGCCGAAACCCAAGGGTTTTCATCGCGGGCAGCCATGATCAAAGCCGGTGCGGCGGACTCAAAATGAATCGCCTGCAGCGCAGATGCCGCCGCACAGCGCACCCAAAAATCCGAGTCACCTTCGAGTCGTGTGATCAGCTGATCGGCAAGCCCCCGCCATGCCGACGAAGCCGAAGGCCGCTCGGACTTGGCGATAATGGCAATCACTTCCGTGGCCGCATGCCGGAGACCTGAGTTTGAGGATTCCAGAGCCTTCGACAACTCCGGCAGCGCGGCAGCACCCCGTTTCGCGACCTCAGGAATGAGCTTGGCCCGCACCACCGGTGACCTATCGCCCAGCCCCTGCGGCAAGGGGTCCGCGCACAGACTGCTGCCTGCAAGCATGGCAAGACACGCAGCGAGACGGACGGCTTTTTGTGAAATTTGCATGATCGAAAAACGACTTAAGAACAACGAGATACCCTAACGAGGGAGGTTTCAATTCCCTCGGTGCATGTCACGCATTCAGGGCGGGTCGATGGTTTTTAAACTTCCATCAAGCGAGATGCTCGCACCCGGACGCAGCGAGAATTCCCGCACTTGATCACCCACCCGGAGTCTCGCATTTGTCCCGCCAGTGCTCGTAACACGCACACTTGCGAGACGCCCCGCAGACCAGGTTAGATCAAGTGTAAATCCACCGCGGGCGCACAGGCCACTCACGGACCCGTCCGGCCAAGCCGCAGGTAAGGCTGGCAGCAGATCGATTTCCCCCGTCTGAGATTGCACAAGCATCTCAGCCACACCGGCCGAAGCACCGAAATTTCCATCAATTTGAAAGGGCGGATGCGCATCGAACAAATTGGGATAAACTCCGCCGCCGTCGCGCATGTCCGTGCCCACATTATTCACCGCAGTCATGAGATTACGCAGCATGACATAGGCATGGTCGCCATCACGAAAGCGTGCCCAAAAATTGATTTTCCACGCCCGACTCCAGCCCGTCCCACCATCACCACGGGCACGCAAAGACACCTTCGCCGCCTCAAACAGATCGGGGCTTAGAGAAGAAATCTGGCGGCCGGGGTGCAGCGCGAAAAGATGCGAAACGTGGCGATGATCATCCTTGGGATTGTCACGATCCGTCTCCCATTCTTGAAGCTGCCCCCAACTTCCGATCTTCGGCTTGAGAAGCTTCCCACGCATGGTGGCGATCTTATCTCGATAGGCCCGATCCAGGCCGAGCTTATCGGCAGCCTCGACATAGTTCGTGAAAAGATCATAGATAATCTGCTGGTCGTATGAGACTCCGGCTTCGACAGGACCATGCTCAGGCGACCATCCCTTGGGCGCGACCAAGGTGCCATCCGGCCTTTCCATGAGTGCGTCCTCCCAGAATTGGCAAACTTCCTTAATCACCGGATATGCGATATCACGCAGATAGGCAAGATCTCCGGTGAATGCATAATGCTCCCAAAAATGCAGGGCATACCACGCACTGCCGGGCGGATTCCAAACAAAACTGCCGCCGCCGTGAATGCCATTTTCCGTGCGCACCGTCCATCCGCGCGACTTAGGATATTCCTCACGCGTCCGCTCCCGATAGACAGGAATCTGGCTCCGCACGTAGTGGAGGAATGGTAAGTGAAGCTCACTCAAATTCGTCGGTTCCGCCAACCAATAATTCATCTGCACATTGATGTTGGAGTGGTAGTCACTGCGCCACATCGGCTTATTCGATTCATTCCAAAGCCCTTGCAAATTCGCAGGCAGACCACCCCGAGAAGAACTGATGAGCAGATAGCGGCCATACTGGACAAACATTTCCTCCAACTGTGGGTCCCTCGTTTTGTCACGGGTGTAGGCGAGCAAGCGCTGGTCCGTTGGCTTTCCCGCGATCACTGAATCGCTCTTACCAAGACTCAATTGGAAGCGTTTGAAAAGCGACTGATAGTCCACAATGTGTTCTCGAAAAACGTCCTGCAGCGCATCAACACGCACCGCATCAACGCGTCGTGTAAGCTCCGCGTGAGGATGCACACCGCGCCATCCCTTCGCAGCATCCGGCGTATAATTCGTATCTGCGGCGAGCACTAAGGTCAGACTGTCGCAAGCTTCGAAAACAAGACTGACAGCAGGCAATTTCACATGTTGCGCACCAGGCACACCCGCGAGCGGATTGGATTCGGAAGGTGGACCTGAGTTCTCCACACGCAGTTTACCACCCTTGGAAAACACCGCAAGCTGCGCCTCATATTCCAGCCCATTTTCAAGCCGCCCCACCGCGGTGATGCGCGAGCCATCGGCAGTGATTTTCGCGTCATGCATGTCCGTGAGCCACAGGCGTCCCGTGTAGCCGCCCGGCTGATCCGCACCGAAGTGCTTCACCATCACCTTCGCCGGATGGCTGATCAAAGCGGTGCGCTCGTAACGCTTCCCCCCGCTCACATAGCGCACACGCTGGACCGCTCGCGAAATATCCAACTCGCGACGGTAGTCGGTCGGTGCAGCGTGGTTGAGCTGAATGAAAATATCACCGAATGCCTGATAGTGGCCTGTGTCCTTTTCATGCCCGGTCCAAAGGCTGTTCACATTGAACTGGATCCGCTCCGTGTCCGTGCGTCCAAAAACCATCGCACCAAGTGAGCCATTGCCGAGCGGCAGCGCCTCGGTCATCCATGAGCGTGCGGGCTGCGAATACCAAAGAACGGATTCCGCACGAGGCACGGACTCTGCCGCTGCAAATGCAATCAACGCCAAGGCGCTGAAAAACCCTGAAAAAATTTTGATCAACATCATAGGATAGCGAAAACTGAGACTTCCGGGATTTGATCGACCGGAGGGACCGCTTTCAAGTCTGCTTCTTGAAAAACTCACGCCGGCGCGCAAGCGATGCATCTGCGATGGGTGAGCCGCGGCATCGAGTCCTGCCTTGACCGCTTCCACGTGCCACAGCATCGTCCGCGCCATGCAAACCGCCATAGTTCGCGACCTGCCAAGTCAGCTTGCCAAAGAGCTTGCCGGCTCCGGTGTTGTGGGAAATTTCCGCGCCTCGCCTTGACTCACCATGCGCGTCCTCTCCATCGACCCAGCAGTTCGCAACACCGGCTACGCCCTCCTCGAGGGAGATCCGCGGAAACCGACGGTGCTCGCGTTCGACGTGATTTCCATCCCGAAAACTGTCATCCAATCCGCCGCACTTTCGGCCATCAAGACGCACCTCACTCATATTATCCAAAAGTTTCAGCCCGACGAGGTCGCCGTCGAGGGCATCATCTACGTCCAGTCGCACAAGACCGCCATTTCCATGGGAGCCGCCCGCGCCGCCGCGCTCATCGCTGCCGCAGACCACGGCCTGAAAATTTACGAATACTCCCCGAAGAAAGTTAAAATGGCCGTCGTCGGCAATGGCAATGCCGACAAAAGCCAAGTCGCATTCATGGTCCGCGCCATCCTCGGCCTCGCTGAAACTCCGCCGTCCGACGCCGCAGACGCACTCGCCATCGGCATGGCACACCTTCAAGCGTCCGATCCACTCAAGGCGAAACTCCTCGAGCGCCGCCTCGTGTAAATCCACACTCAACCCGCACCCACCTTGCTGGAAATTCTCCACCTCCCCGCACCCATCGACTACGCCGCAGGCCTCAGCCTCCAGCAGACGCAGGTGGACTCGATCCTCGACGGCAGCGGACACGACACGATTTTTCTGCTGGAGCACCTGCCTGTTTACACGATTGGCCGTCTCCGCGACCGCTCGTCCCTGCGTGATCCAGCCTCCCTCCCGCACGCCGTCCATGAGACAAACCGCGGCGGCCAAGCCACCTACCACGGCCCCGGCCAACTCGTCGGCTATCCGATCCTCAATCTCACACCACGCGGCAAAGATCTTCACGAACACCTGCGGAAACTCGAAGAAGCACTCATCCGCGCCTGCCAAAGCTTCGGCGTGCAAGCCTGCCGCCGCGACGGCCTCACCGGAGTCTGGGTGGAAAATCGCAAGCTCGCATCCATCGGCGTCGGCGTCCGCAAATGGGTTTCCATGCACGGCTTCGCCATCAACATCACCCAGGAATCCCTCTCGCCCTTTTTCGCCATCACCCCGTGCGGCATCGACGGAGTCTCGATGAGCTGCCTGGAAACCGAAGCTGGCCAGCTCATCACCGTCGCACAAGCCGCAGACGTCATCGCCCACGAACTCCGCGCCCAATTCTAAACATGCCTGACCTATCCTTGGAAATAGCGCTGCACGCACGCGGCCTGCAATGGGTCGCCGGGATTGACGAAGCTGGCCGTGGCCCGCTCGCCGGTCCCGTAGCCGCCGCCGCCGTGATTTTACCCCCCGGTTTCGCATGCCCTGGCCTCGACGACTCGAAAAAGATTTCCCCCGCCAAGCGCGAGTTGCTCTACCTCCACCTCACCCGCCACCCGGACATCCACTGGGCCGTCGCCACCGCGGATCATGATGAAATCGACCGCCTCAACATCCTCCGCGCCACCCACCTCGCCATGCGCCGGGCCGCAGAGGCCATCACCCCGACTCCTCAGCATTGCATCATCGATGGGCTGCCTGTGAAAAATTTCCCGTTTCCGCACGACGGAATCATCACAGGCGACGGCCGATCCCTCTCGATCGCCGCCGCCAGCATCATCGCCAAAGTCACCCGTGACCGCATCATGCATGAGATCGACCGCGAGTTCCCGCAGTTTGGATTCGCCAAGCACCAAGGCTACGGCACCGCCGCCCACCTCGCAGCACTCCGTCTCCACGGACCCTGCCGCCACCACCGCCGCTCGTTCCGGCCCGTCGCCCAACTCGATTTACCGCTCAACTGACGGCCACGCGCCCCACGAAATCCCCCCCAGATTTGAAACGCAACCGATACCGGAAACTCGTCGCATGGCTCGTCGGGCGCTTCAGCCGACCGCTCAACACGCCCACGTGCCTAGTCACCCGAGACGGCCTGCAGCGCACTAGAAACTGGATCGGAGCCTATGGCGAAAAGGTCGCCGCCGACTGGCTCCGCGCCCATGGTTGCGCGATTCTTGCCAGAAATTTCCGTGGCCCGCGCAAAGGCGAAGTGGACATCATCGCTCGCGACGGAAAATTGCTGCTATTTGTCGAAGTCAAGACCCGCCGCAAAGACAGCAAAATCCGAGGCTTTGACGCCGTTGGAAAGGACAAGCAAGCGCTCATCGAACGCGGCGCAAACGCATGGCTGAAAAGTTTACGCACCCGCGATCTGCCATGGCGCTTCGACGTCATCGAAGTGGTCTATGAACCGGGCAAGCTCCCGAAAATCAACCAAATCAAGGACGCGTTCTAAGCCGCCCGATCAAGCTTGCGGGCCGCGCTCACCTCGCCCACCCTCCGCCGCAGCTTCATGGAAAATTTCTCGGATTCAAAAGCTTGGCTCGCAAGGCGCGACGGCAGCATGGTCATCGGCCACGGCCCATTTTCAGCCTCCGCCACACCGCCCACGGATGGCGTCGCATTCTACGTCCAAGACTTCGCACTTCAGGATGAAAAACCGTGGAAAACCCCGAGCCGCATCGAGCGCACAAGCAGCGCGGAGGCCGCATCCCGCCTGAGCGCATCTCCCACGCCATCCTGCTCGTGGGCCCCGATGGATGCGGTCCCATTTTCCGTGATTTTCCAAGAAATCATGGCAGCCATCCATGACGGCCACTTCGAGAAAACCGTGCCAGTCGTCACCGAACATGGCATCGCCTCGGACGCCCCCGGCCCGGCGATCCGTGCCGCCATGATTCGCCAAGCCGCCCCACTCCAGTCCTACGGATGGACGCACGAGCGCCAAGGCTTCGCCGGAGCTACCCCAGAACTGCTCTTCTCACTCCAAGGCGAGCACCTCGAAACCATGGCCCTCGCCGGCACCGCAAAAAGCGACGATCGCGAGGTCTTCGCCGTGGACGAAAAGGAAATCCGCGAACACGAATACGTCGCACAAACTTTAGTTTCAAAACTCCTCGACCTTGGCGAGGTGGACCGCTTCTCCCGTGAAATCCTCGACCTCGGGACGATCGTTCATTTCCTCACACTCATCCGCCTCAAGTTAAAAACGCAGCAAAGCCCGGAAACTCTCATCCGCCGACTTCACCCGACCCCCGCGCTCGGGCCGCTCCCACGCAATCCGGAGACTCTCGGAATGCTTTTTGACTGGCGCCAACGCCTCGACTGCCCGCCCCAGTTTGGCGCGCCCTTCGGGCTCTGGGACCAAGGCCGCTTCGATGCCGTCGTCTGCATCCGCGGCATTTGGTGGGATGACACAAAGCTCTCACTGCCAGCCGGATGCGGCATCATCGAACCCAGCCGACTGGTCAACGAGTGGCGGGAACTCCGGCTCAAGCGAGAAGCGGTGAAACGCTACCTCGCCCAGCCGTAATCCAAACCCATCAGCGGTCGCGCCCGCCACCACGGCGGCCGTCCCACATGCTACGACCCTCCAAAATCCGCTCCTTCGCCTCGTCCGAGAGACTTGCGCTTCCTTGGACATAAGCCTTCGCCGCATCCGCGTCTTCACGCATCCAACGCATCGCTGCAACGCCCACCGTCCGGCTGCGGTCACCCTCATCCGTGATCGACTCCGCCACGCGGATCAACTCCGCTGGCGCGCTCGTATTATTGCTCCAAACGTAGGCCTGCGCCGCACTGTCACGGATCGGTCCAGGCTGATAGGAATTCACAAAAGCCAAGGCATTCGCCGGGCTCTGGCTGGTCCAAGTCGGCATCAAATCACGCATCGCACGACGTTGCGCATCCTCGCTCTGGCTACGCACAAAGTCCGCAGCCGCCTGCGTGTCTTGTCGCGCAAGACCACCTGCAATCACCGAAATCAACCGATCTTTTTCATCCCCATCCGCCATTCCCGCGACTTGCTGGGACGCCGCCTGAGGATCTTTATTCGCAAGCCCACCAATCGCCGCAGCCATGGCCGCCGCCTGCTCACCCGCTGGCAAAGTCCGAATCCAATTTTGCGCCTCCGCGAAATCCAGCGCACCGTATTGCGCCGCCACTGAGCGATACGCACCCGCCTGATCCCCAGCGTCCATCAGAGAAACCATTTCCGCCGCCTTGCGCGGATCCGTCTTGGCGACTTCACCCACAACCGACGCCATGGCCTGACCCTTGCCGTTTGTCAGAGAACTTGCCCATGCCATCGCCGCCGCAGGATCTTGCCGCGCCCACTCGCTCGCAATGATCGATGCCGCGCCTTGTCCGCCCATCGGTCCACGCCCGCCGCCCATCATGTCCATCATCGCGAATTCCCGTGGATTTTCCCCGTAATACTTCGCCGCATTTGCCGGGTCCACGCTGGCCCAACTTTGTAAAATCGTTGGCCGCACGAAGCCACCAGCCATGCCCATCGTGTTGGAAAACGCCATGGCCGCCGTCGGATCCACCTCTGCCCAGCGCCCGAAAAGAAGAAAGGACGCCATGATCCGCTCATTCATCGGCAGCCCATCCAACTTGGCCGCCTCATCCGCAAGCTGACTCGGAGTGAGACTCGCGTAAAATTCCATCAATGCCTGCACCCGTGAGGAATTCCCCGGCATCCGTGCGATTTGATCCGTGCTTCCTGCGCGGCTCGCCTTCTTCGCGGCATCGGCCGCCGTCGCGCCATCTGCCCGAGAAGACGAGCGTGACCGCTGTGCCGAGCTCTCAAGCGCTGCAACGCCCGCCGTATCCGACGAGCCTTTCCCAGAAATATATCCGCCAGCAGCTCCCACTGCCAACGCCGCCACAGGCACCATCCAATTCGTTTTCATATTAGTTAAGATTTCAGCGGAACCCCGCAAATTTTCCACAGTTGCGAGAAATTTCCCGGCACTCGCGGTTCACACCTCATGCGGACTCCAAAATCAGATTCCCATACGCTGTCGGATCTCCCGTCCGGATCAAACCGATCGCCCCCGGCACCCGCTTTTTGAAGGCAATATGCGGCTCGCGCTCCAACGGAATTCCTCCAATGGACTTGCCAAATCGCGCCTGCACCTCCTCAGAGTTCGTCGCTAAAAACTCCTCCGCCTGCCAAATTTTCCCAATTTTGAAAACCGGCGTCAACAAGTCCAAAACATCCAACACCGTCGGAATCCCCAATGTCAGAGAGATATCCACCGTCTCAATCTCCGGCCAATACGGAAATGCCCAATCGGCAATCACCAAGGTGTTGGTGTGACGGATGCGTGCGAGAAGGTCGAGAACGTGAGGATTGATGATTCCGGATTGGAGCATGGTCAGGCAATAGGTTGAGGCCGCAAATCATCATCGCCAAAGCCAATCCGTCAAGCCGCGCGGTCACCTCATCACCGCCGCATCGACTGCCGGAACCGCGAGGGCGGCGCATGATGGACCGACTTAAAAACCCGCGAAAAATGAAATGGATCCTTGAATCCCAACTGCACCGCCACCTCTTGCACCGTCACATCCGTCGCCAACAACAACTGCGAGGCCCGCTCCATCCGCAGCCGCGTCAAATACTGATAAGGCGTCTCATCGTGAAACCTCGCGAACAATCGGCACAAATAAGGCGCATCCAAGCCACACCCAGCCGCGATTTCGCTGAGCTTCCTCAAGCCCATAAAATTCGCCCCAATGAAATCACGAATCCGCGTGTACGTCGCAAACGCCAAACTCTCCGCATCCCCCAAATCCGTCGCATCATCCCGACACATCAACACCAACTGACGCGTCAACAAGCCACACAATGGCCCCGCCCATTTCGACTTACGCACGCCGCGGTCAATCAGTGTGTCGAAGGTCCGCCGAATCAACTCGCCCTTCAAACACCGAGAAATCGCCCCAGGCTGCATCTCACACTCGTCCAAGAAACGCTCAACTCCCGCCCCACTGAACCCCACAAAATACTTCCCCAGCGGCGCACTCGCCGAACTCTCAATCCGGTGCGGCATCCCCGGACCATACAGAAAAAAACTTCCCGGGCGCAGCTCTTCTTTCACCCCACCCATGCACAAACTCCCCGTCCCACGACTCACAAATTCCAAGGTGAACCACGGAAAATCCTGACGATCAATCCGGTAGTCCGCACCGCAATTCTCAAAACCACCAAACACCACCGCAAACTCAAACGCCGGATCCACATCCAAAAAAAACAATCGCGACGACTCAACTTGCTGCGAAATATAGGAGTTTGGCGCTTGGTTCTCGTTCACGCACTCATTCTGGACCGATTCAAAATTCCTCATCAAGACAAAATTAGACATCCTTGCAAATTCAGCATGTCTTAAAAACATCGCTATCCATCGCGCAATCCCGCTTGACATCTGGCCCGCAGAATCGCGTTTTCCTTTCAGTTACAAATTAAATCACAGACTCAACTCGGACCAACACCCCGGGCAAGCTCTCAATCACACTCGATCCATGACTTCCACAGTTTATCCAAAAATCGGCATCCGTCCCGCCATCGACGGTCGCCTCGGTGGCGTCCGCGAGTCGCTCGAAGCACGCACCATGCAACAAGCGCAAGCCGTTGCAGACCTCATCGCCGCCGAGCTCCGCTACCCAGACGGCAGCCCCGTCCAATGCGTCATCGCAGAGACCTGCATCGGCGGCGTGAAGGAAGCCGCCGCTTGCGCGGATCAATTCAAGAATTCAAACGTCGGCGTCTCGCTCACCGTGACCCCGTGCTGGTGCTACGGCTCGGAGACGATGGACATGGACCCGCACTTGCCCAAGGCCATCTGGGGCTTCAACGGCACCGAGCGCCCCGGCGCAGTCTATCTCGCCGCAGTCCTCGCCGGACACACGCAAAAAGGCCTCCCCGCCTTCGGCATCTACGGCAAGGACGTCCAAGCCGCCACCGACACATCCATCCCCGCAGACGTCCGCCAAAAACTCCTCGCCTTCATCCGCTGCGGCCTCGCCGTTGCCCTCATGCGCGGCAAAAGCTACCTCTCCATGGGTGGCACATCCATGGGCATCGCCGGTTCTGTCGTGGACACCGCACTCTGGGAAAAATGGCTTGGAATGCGCGTCGAAGCCATTGACCTCACGGAGTTTGTCGGTCGCATGCGCAAAACCCAATATGACTCCGCAGAATACGAAAAAGCACTCGCCTGGGTCAAAACACACTGCCCGGAAGGCACCGACTACAACTCTCCCTCAAGCACACGCTCGCGCGAACAAATCGACTCGGAATGGGAAGATAGCGTGAAAATGACGCTCATCGCCCGCGATTTGATGATCGGAAATCCCAAACTCGCCGAAATGGGACTCGGCGAGCAGGCACACGGACACAACGCCATCGCCGCAGGATTCCAAGGCCAACGCCAATGGACCGACCACTTCCCCAACGGCGACTTCCTCGAAGCGATCCTCAATTCTTCCTTCGACTGGAACGGCAAACGCCCGCCCTACATCGTCGCCACCGAGAACGACGCGCTCAACGGCGCAGGCATGCTCATGGGACACCTCCTCACAAACAGCGCGCAAATCTTCGCCGACCTCCGCACCTATTGGAGCCTCGACGCCATCACCGAAGCCACCGGCCAAACGTTTCAACACCCACAAATCGCCGACGGCATCCTCCACCTCATCAACTCCGGGCCTGCCGCGCTCGATGGCACGGGCGAGCAGGAAATCAACGGCCAACCCGCCATGAAGCCGTTCTGGGAAATCACCGACACCGAGGTGGAAAAATGCCTCAAAGCCACCACCTGGCACCCTTCTGTCACCGAATATTTCCCCGGCGGCGGTCTCAGCACTCGCTTCCGCACTCGCGGCGGCATGCCCGCCACGATGATCCGCCTGAACCTCGTCGGCGGCCTCGGCCCCGCACTCCAAATCGCGGAAGGTCACACCGTGGATCTCCCGGATGACATCCACGACGCGCTCGACCAACGCACCAATCCAACATGGCCGACCACTTGGTTTGCCCCCATCCTCACCGGCAAGGGCGCATTCACCAGCGCCTACGAAGTCATGAACCACTGGGGCGCAAACCATTGCGTCATGACCTACGGCCACGTCGGCGATCTTTACATCACGCTCGCCGCCATGCTCCGCATCCCGGTTTATATGCACAACGTCCCCGATGCCCGCGTCTTCCGCCCCAGCGCTTGGAATGCATTCGGCACCGCTGACTTGGAAGGTGCAGATTTCCGCGCCTGCCAAAACTACGGCCCACTTTACGGAAAAATCTAGCCCACCCACCCGTAATTCTCTAGTCATCAGAAAATTCAGCCCATGAAACCCGCCATAATCCTCACCCTCGCCCTGTCCGGACTGTTCATCAGTTGCAAAAAATCCGACACCCCGGATCAACTCAGCATCGCCGTCATCCCCAAGGGAGCCACCCACATCTACTGGAAATCCGTCGAAGTCGGCGCGAAAAAGGCCGCCGCTGAACTCGATGTCCAGATGACTTTCGTCGCCCCGCAACGCGAGGATGACCGCTCGCAACAAATCGACCTCGTCACCAACCAAGCCCTCCAAAGCGACGCCATCGTCCTCGCCCCGCTCGATGCCGTCGCTCTCCGGGATGCTGCAAAAACCGTCGCCGACAGCGGAAAACCGGTGGTCATCATCGACTCCGGCCTCGCGGATAGCCAATCGTTCATCACCAGCTACGTCGCCACCGACAACACCGAAGGCGGCCGCATCGCCGCCCGCCAATTGGCAACACTCCTCGAAGGAAAAGGCAAAGTCGCCGTCCTCCGCTACATGCAAGGCAGCGCCTCCACGGAACAACGCGAAGCTGGATTCCTTGAGGAAATTGCCAAAAGCCCAGGCATCGAAGTCGTGAGTTCCGAGCAATTTTCCGGGGCCACCGCCAGCCAAGCCCAAGACGTCGCCACCAACCTCCTCACCCGCCTAGCCGCCGGTGACTCGTTGTCTGTCAACGGAATCTTCTGCAGCAACCAGACGAACACCTACGGCATGCTTCAAGCACTCCGTGGCAAGAACCTCGCTGGAAAAGTCAATTTCATCGGCTTCGACTGCGACGCCACATTCATCGACGCGCTGAAAAAAGGTGAAATGAGCGGCACCATCCTCCAAGACCCCGTCAACATGGGCTACCTCGGCGTGAAGGCCGCTGTCGCTAAACTCAAGGGCGAGACCGTCGAACCCGTCATCGACACCGGCGCGACTCTCGTCACTTCCGCCAACATGACTGACCCGAAAATCGACGCGCTGATCAAAACTCAGCTCCCCTAATTTTCCCCCAACCGCGGCCACCATGCCCAGCACTCCAGCGCCCCGCCTCGTCATGCGAGGCATCCGCAAAACCTTCGGCCCCACCATCGCTCTCGGCATGGTGGATCTCGAAATCCTGCCCGGCGAGGTCCACGCTCTCGTCGGCGAAAATGGCGCTGGAAAAAGCACGCTCATGAAAATCCTGTCCGGCGCGCACTCGGCGGACAGCGGGGAAATGCTCATCGACGGCCACGCATACGCACCACGCAACCCGCTCGACGCGCGCGACCGCGGAGTTGGCATGATCTATCAGGAACTCTCGATCGCACCCCACCTCACCGTTGAGGAAAATATCGTGCTCGGCATGGAGCCGATGAAAGGCCCCTTCGTGGATCGTAAGGCCATGCGAGCTCGCGCGCTCGAAGCGCTCGCCCACTTTGAGCACCCGGACATCCGCCCGGACGCGCTCGCCTCCACCCTCTCGGTTTCCGCGCTCCAACTCGTGGAAATCGGCCGCTCACTCGCCATGGGCTGCAAGCTGCTGGTCTTTGACGAGCCCACCTCATCCCTCGCCCAAAAGGATATCGAACGCCTCTTCTCCCTCATCGACCGCCTCAAGGCGCAGGGGATCTCGATCATCTACATCTCCCATTTCCTCGAGGAAGTGAAACGCCTCGCCAGCCGCCTCACCGTCATTCGCGACGGCTCGGTCGTCGGCACCCGCGAGGTCGCCACGGTGGAGGCGGAAGAAGTCGTCTCACTCATGGTCGGCCGCGACGTGAAAGATCTCTACCCTCGCACCCAGCACACCTGCGGCGAGAAACTCCTGGAAATCCAAAATCTCTCAGGCGCGCAAAAACCCGAAAATCTCAACCTTGAAGTGTTCCGTGGCGAGGTCGTCGGCATCGCCGGACTCGTTGGCTCGGGCCGCACGGAATTTCTCCGCACCCTCTTCGGCCTTGACCCCGTGAAGTCGGGCAGCGTGACCATCCGTGGCAATAAAGACACCGCCAACCCGCGCAAACGCTGGCAGCAAGGCATCGGCATGCTCAGTGAAAACCGCAAGGAAGAGGGCCTCGCTCTCAATTTATCCATCGCTGACAACGTCACTCTCACCTGCCTCGAACGCTTCGGCCCCGCTGGCACTCTTTCTCCAAAAAAACAACAAGCGGCGACGCGCGCATGGATCTCACGCCTCGGCATCAAATGCCAAGGCCCCACTCAAGCCGTCGGCGCACTCTCCGGCGGCAACCAACAAAAAGCTGCTTTCGCCCGCCTGCTTGAGCACGATGTGGACCTCCTCCTTCTCGACGAACCCACACGCGGCATCGACATCGCCGCAAAAGCACGCATCTACGAGGCCATCAATGAGGTTGTCACCGACCCACAGCGCCCACGCGCCGTCATCATCATTTCCAGCTACCTGCCGGAACTTTTTGGCGTCTGCGACCGCATCGCCGTGATGAGCCAAGGCAAACTCACGCGCGCCGTCCCCGTCTCTCAACTCACCCCACACGACGTGATGCTCGTCGCCACCGGAAAATCCGCTGATCTACCGAATCCTGCACCCCTTTCTTAGTCTCTCTCCATGAACGCAATCCGCCTCAAATCCGCCTTCGCCCTGCTCGGGCCATTCATCGCACTGCTCGTGGTTTACTCGATCTTCGGCCTGATGAATCCCCGGATGTTCAGTGAAAATGTCCTCCTCAGCCTGCTCACTCAGTCGGTCATCATCGGCACCGCCGCCATCGGCATGACCCTGATCATCATCGCCGGCGGCATCGATCTTTCCGTGGGCTCGATCATCGCTCTCTGCGGCGTCGCAGCTGCCACGCTGGTGAACTCTAGCTACCCACCCATCGTGGTTTTCGCCGCCACCCTCGCCTTCGGTGCCGCTTGCGGACTCCTCAACGGCGGTCTAACCGTAGGCCTCAAGCTGCTGCCCTTCATCATCACTCTTGGAACCATGCAAATCTTCCGCGGCGCTGGAAAAGTCGCCACGGACGGCACCCCGGTCAATCTCCCCTTCGACGAGACCGCCTACAAGGCATGGATGGGCGGCCCCGGCATCCCATGGGGCGTCTGGCTCATGCTTTTCCTCGCCCTCGCCTTCACCCTGCTCCTCCGCCACACACGCTTCGGCAGACACATTTTCGCCGTCGGCTCCAACAGCCAAACCGCAACTCTCTGCGGCGTGAACGTCGCGAAGGTGAAACTCAGCGTTTACATGATCGGCGGCGCTCTTGCCGGACTCTCCGCCATGATGAATATGGCAAAGTCCTCTCAGGGCGATCCAACAACGGCGATGGGCTGGGAACTCGACATCATCGCCGCTGTCGTCATCGGCGGGGCCAGCCTCTCAGGCGGCGAGGGCACGGTGCTCGGCGCGGTCATCGGCGCACTTCTCATGACGACGATCCGCACCGGCTGCGCTCTCAACGGCATTCCCACCCCGTGGACAGAAGTCATCACCGGTGCCATCATCGTGATCGCCGTGATCATCGACCGCCTGCGTCACCGCAAGGCGGCCTAAAGCACGCTCACTCGGCCTGCGCCCCGCCTAACCAATTCTCCGCGCTGAGTCGGTAAAATTTCTGCGCACCCGCAGGATTGACCGGCCACTCGAATTCAAGCCGCTCGCCATCCTCACCCACGGCGTCGCTCACTTGCACCGTTCCCACACGCGTCCACGTCAGCATATCATCGCTTTCCTCGACGAAGAATTCGGGTGCCGTAGCCACCGCAGCCTTGGGAAAAAACCACTTGAAGCCTGAGCCATCCGACCGCGCGGACTTTTCAATTTTTCCGCCATGCGGCAAGGGCGGCCGCGCCACCGTCACGGTCAATGACTCGGACGGCGCACTCTCCACGCCACCATCCGCCACCGCCCTAACTGATAAGTGATAGGTCTTCCCATACTCTAAATTCTCGACCGCACAGCGAGTTGACTGCACTTCTCGCGCGACCTGGCGCACCGTCCCGTCCTCCGCCTCGAGATACACATTGTATCCCCGCACTCCCGTTTCCGGAACCGCATTCCAACCGAGCGTAAGCCGCTGCGAACCGCCGCCGGATGACTCGGTGGCAGCCTGTGTTAGGCCTGCCGCCGCGCCGCAAACAGCGATGGCAAGACCTCCTAACGATTTAGCGGCATACCGTCCGGAAGCCGCAGTCCAATGGGTAGTTTTAGCAAATTGCATCCCCGAGTTTTACCCATTCCGGCATGAGGGAAAGACCTATTATTCCACGCTTCCACATGCAACTCACCCTGAATTAAAAATAAGTATTTTCCCCTAAATTGCTCCAATAGCGCGCGCCTCAATCGATGCTCCCCCCCTTCAAATTTCGGCAAATTCGGTGCTGGAATCCGCCTGCACCACTCGTGCATCTTCCCCGCATGACTGCTGCCGATGCCGGATTCTCAATGCCTCCCGAATGGTCTCACCAAGAGGCCGTTTGGCTTTCTTGGCCAGTCGATGACCCACGCCACTGGGGCGGGGCCAAGCGCGACATGATGCACGCGAAATTCGCGGAAATCGCCGCCGCCATCTCGCGCTTCGAGCCAGTCCGCATCAACGCTCCGGGCGCGGAACACAGCGCCATCTCCGCGCTCTGCAACCGCGCGAAGGCCATCCCCGAAAATGTCCAACTCTTTGACCACCCGCACAATGACGTCTGGTGCCGCGACCACGGACCGATCTTTCTCAAACACGCCACCACCGGCGAGGTAGCCCTCAGCGACTGGGAATTCAACGCATGGGGCGGCAAGTTTCCACCCTGGGACGCGGACAACACCATTCCCCGCCGCATCGCACAAGCACTCGGCATGCGACACTTTCCCGGCGGAATGATCCTCGAAGGCGGTGCCATCGAGGTCAACGGCTCAGGCCAAGTCCTCACCACCGAGGCCGTTCTCCTCAACCCGAATCGCAACCCAAACCTCACGCGCGAGGAGATTGAACACAAACTCCGCGCCGGCCTCGGTATCTCTGAGGTGCTCTGGCTCAAACAAGGCATCGAGGGCGACGATACGGATGGCCACATCGACGACCTCGCACGCTTCGTCGATCCACAAACGCTACTCGCCTGCATTGAGCGCGACCCGGCATCGCCAAACCGCGCGATCCTTGAGGAGAATTTATCCCACCTCAAATCCTTCCTTGGCCCGAACGGACGCCCCTTCGAGGTGCTGGAAATCCCCCTCCCCGAGGCCTGCGAAGTCGCCGGTTGGCGACTGCCAGTCCTCCCCGCCTCCTATGTCAACTTCCTCATCGTCAATGGCGGCGTGCTCGTCCCAAACTTCCGCCAAGAGAAAAACGATGACCGCGCGCTCGGCATGATCCGCGAGCTATTCCCAGACCGGGAAGTGGTCGGCATCGACTGCCTCGACTTGGTGGAAGAAGGTGGCACGCTGCACTGCATTTCCCAGCAGCAACCGGCATGACACCCGCCTGCCCGCCTGGCTCAGGCGCCTAGACCGGTGATGATTTCACATTCTGGCAGTTTCTTTTTCAACGCCTCGACCGTGGCGGGAGTCACCGCAGTCTGCCAGAGATAAAGCCGCTTGAGATTTGGCATCGCCGCGAGCTTGGCCACTCCGGCATCGCTCACTTTGGTCCCATAGAGATTGATCGACTCCAGGCTCGGAATTTTCAAAAGCGAATCCAACGCCGCATCCGTGATGCCCGTCTCCGCCAAGCGAATCAAGCGCAGTTGCTTCGCCCCGACGAGCTGCGCAACCGCTTGATCCGTGACCTTGGTGGCGGATAGATCGACGGTCACAAACTGCCCACTCACAGGCTGAAGCTGCTTGAACGCCGCGTCATCGAAGTTTCCACGCAGGGAAACCGCAGTGAACGTCAGCAAGGCCGATTGTTGCGACTCAAAACTCAGTGCTCCCGGGAAAACATCGGAAAGCTTGATCACCGCCGCTCTCAGCGCGTCATCCGGCACCGTAGCCTTGGGCGCACCATGTGCCGAGCCACCATCCGTGGCCCCTGCAACCGGCACTCCACTTGGCAAAAGCTTGCCAATCGCCTCTTGAATCAAAGCCGGGACCTCAACCTCGGAAAGCGCCTTTTTCTCGTCCGCACCGCTGTCGATCCACCACTTGATCACCGCGATTTCCGAGTCCTCGATGTGCTTGCCCTCAGGCGGCATGCGTTCGTCATCGTCGTCCGGCAACTCCATGCGCACGACGACGTTGCTCTTCGCAGAATCCCCCGGGACCAAGCCCGCATCTTCCTTGCCGCCCTTCACAAGCAACTCATAGGTGTCCATCCGGAATTTCCCCTTGGACTTGCCCTCCTTGTGACACTGGACGCAGCGACGCTCAAAAATCGGCGCGACAATGTCTGCATAAACGAACTGCACGGGTGGCTCGCCTTCTTGCGTCGCCTTATCCTTCTTTTCATCCACCGGCACCCCGATGATTTTCTTCAGCGGCTCCGGCGCATAAACCGTCAAATAATCGCTGCCATGCGTCATGGATGCACCGTCATGACTCGTGAATCCCATCACCCCGACACTCGCAAACAAGAGCACCCGGTAAAACGCCGGGTTACCCGCGAGCGCAAAGGTCCAAGCCTTCAAAATGAACGTCGTCACCGCCGCCACCGCGAAAATCAAACCACCCCACAAATGCCGCTCCGCCACCTCGCTGCCCGCGTATTCCTCGCCGCCATGGTAAAGCATGAAACCCGCAAGCACCGCGACAATCGCACTGGCAGCTCCAAAAAATAACGGAAACAAACCCGCCTCCTCCTCACGCTGACCACGCTTGCCAAAAATCGCACCCAGCTCCTGAAACAAAATCAACGCAAACACACCGATCGGCAGATGCAGCACAACCGGATGAAAATGCCCGAAAAACCTGACAATATCCGGCATTTTCTCCGCGTCCGGTGGCCCTGCTAAAAATGGCAAAGCAACAAGGCCCGCCACGGCAAGCAGCCCGAAAAAGCTTAGAAACCAAGGTTTTTTGCGCCCGAAGGCGGGGTTGGAGAGGTCGTTAGCGGCCATAGGAATGCACCCAATACGCCACACCCAAGACTCATCTTCCAGCCTCCATTAAAATTTTCCCATAGCCCGCAAACACGTGAGTCACCCACTCGAAATCCACACTCGCCCGAAAATCCTCAAAAACTGCTGGCATCCCCCCACATTCCGAGTCTCAGTCACCCCAAGAAATCATGTTTGTCATCTCGATCCCCGCCCTGCAACGCAACACCGCCATTTTACGCGCCGTGAAGGAGGCCGCCGGCTGCCATCTGGTCCTCGCACTCAAAGGGTTCTCCTGCTGGAAGGCATTTCCACACATCCGCCCGGATCTCGACGGCTGCTGCGCCTCTGGCCTCTGGGAAGCCAGACTTGCCCACGATTATTTCAAAAAACACATCATCACCTACTCTCCCGCCTACGACGAGGCGGACGTGGCCGCGCTCTGTGAATTCACCGACCACCTGGACTTCAATTCGCTCTCGCAGTGGTTCCGCTTCCGCGACCAAATCCGCGCACACCCGCGCTTTCTCAAGGGCGAGCTCCTCTGCGGCCTGCGCATCAACCCAGAATGCTCGACCGGGGAAACTCCCATCTACGACCCCTGCATTCCCGGATCACGCCTCGGAATCACCGCCGAACAACTCGCCAACGCGGATCTTAGCGGCCTCTCAGGACTGCATTTCCACACACTCTGCGAACAAAACTCGGACGATCTCGAGAAAACACTCGTCGCCGTTGATGCAAAATTCGGCCACCTCCTGCGATCCCCGCAATTCACCTATCTCAACATGGGCGGCGGCCACTGGATCACCAAACCCTTCTACGACCGCGAGCGCCTCATCCGCCTCGTCCGCGAAACCCGGGAAAAATACGCGGTCGATGTCTGGCTCGAACCCGGCGAAGCCATCGCCATTCACACCGGCGTCCTCCGCGCCACCGTCATGGATGTGTTCGAGTCCGCTGGCCACCGCCTCGCGATTCTCAGCATCTCCGCCACCGCGCACATGCCGGATGTGATGGAAATGCCTTACCGCCCGGATGTCTTCCTAGTGGACCCCGCAGCATCCTCGGACACCCCGCCCGCCGTCCAATGCGCAGGGGAAAATTACCACGCCGCCGGCGATCCTTCCACCGCGCCCTCCCCTTTCACCTACCGCCTCGGTGGCCCCACCTGCCTCGCTGGCGATGTGGTCGGAGATTTCACTTTCCCACGCGAACTGAGAGTCGGCGACATTCTCGTGTTCGACGACATGGCGCACTACACGATGGTCAAAACCACAACCTTCAACGGCGTGAAACATCCCTCCATCGCGCTCCAACACGCAGACGGAAATTTGGAAATTCTCCGCGAGTTTGCCTACGAAGATTTCCGCGATCGGCTCTGTTAAGTGGAATTTCAGCCCAGCGCGCGGCTCAGATCATTCGCGTGGCGATACCCCAGATGATAGGCCACCGCCTTGACTTGCCAACCTTCCTCACGGATGAGCCGGCGCGCCTCATCCATCTTCACCTTCCGGAAATACGCACCCGGCGCCAACCCTGTGCGCGCATGGAAAAACCGGTGCAGCGTGCTCGGCGACATCCGCAAGTAATCGCACAGGGCCGGCACCGGCGCGTGAATTGCCAGATTGCCCGCCATCCATGCGCTCGCCAATTTCCAGCGCATTTCATCCTCCGCCGGACTCGCTCGGTCACCTCGCAAAATTTCAACCTCCAACAACTCGCGCAACGACGCCAAGGTCCGCGGCAACTGCCCATCCGCCAAGGCCACCTCATCGCCACACCGCGCATGCAACTCACGCAGTGCCCCAACCGACTTGGCCATCTGCTGAAACATCCGGAAACCGCCCAAATCAGGCCGCAACTCAGGTAAAACCGCCTGCCCCTGCCAGATCCACACCAAAATCTCCACCATTCCCCGCGCCTCCTGCGTGACTCCAAACGCACACGCCGGATCAAACAAAATTGCCACCGGCCCGCGCACCGTCTGACGCCCAGACTCGGTGCTAAGCACCACCTCACCACTCAAAATCACATAGTAGTTCGTCCCCAAGTCGTAATGCATCGCTAAGGGATCTTTGGCAAAATCACGCTGCCCCACCCCAAGTAAAGCAAGGGCAAACCCTCGCCCCCACCCCAACTCGGACGGCCCGGCGGCGGAATAATCGTTCCCTTGGGTATCGGGCTTTGCATGATAGCAGTTTATGTCACCACCAAGGAATCGGCTAGCTTTTTTCCATATCCACGCACGCCACGCGCCTCTAAGTTCTGCCGCGTCAAAGCCCGCGCCTTCATGAAATCCGCCATCACTCTCTGCCAAGTGCCCGAAGCCGCCAGCGGTCCCTTCGTCTTTCGCTCGCCTCTCCCGCTGGCCTTCGCGACCGCTGCGGAACTCGGCTTCGATGCGGTGGAACTCTTTCTCCCAGGCCCCGACTTCATCAGCGTCGAGGAAATTCAGTCGCTCTCCGCAACGCACGGCCTCGCGATCGCAGCCGTCGGAACCGGCGCAGGATGGCTCCAAAACGGACTCAGCCTCACCCACCCAGACCCGGAAAATCGCCGCGCGGCTCTCGATTTCATCACTTCAATGGTCGAGTTCGGCGGCCAACTGCACGCTCCCGCCATCCTCGGCTCAATGCAAGGACGCAGCACCGGCCCGGAATCCATCCTCCACCTCGCCGCCGCCCTCCGCCACTGCGCAAACCTCGCCGCTCGCTTCTCCGTCCCCTTCCTCTACGAACCTCTGAACCGCTACGAAACCAATCTCTTCAACCGGCTATCAGACGCAACTCACTTTCTCGACGCTCACGACCTCCAAAACGTCATGCTGCTCGCCGACCTCTTCCACATGAACATCGAGGAAACGGACCTCCCCGCCGCCATCCGCAACGCTGCCCATCGCATCGGGCATGTGCATTTCGCCGATTCTAACCGCATGGCAATCGGTTTCGGCCACACCGCCGTAGCACCGATCATCGACGCACTTCGAGAAATTTCCTACACCGGCTATCTATCCGCCGAGATTCTCCCGCTACCTGATCCGGAGACCGCCGCCCGCCAAACTCGATCCGCCCTCGACCAACTTACCTAACATGAAGACACGCATTCTCGGAAAATCCGGCATCGAGCTACCCATCCTGTCCTTCGGCGCATCCTCGCTCGGCGCGGAATTTCGCACCATCACGCTTGATGAGGCGATGCAATCCACCCGCACCGCCATCGAGCTCGGAATGAATTTCATCGACACCTCACCCTTCTACGGCCGCGGAATGTCGGAAATCATGCTTGGCCTCGGCCTCAAAGGCATCCCGCGGGAAAGCTATCTATTAGGCAGCAAACTCGGCCGCTACTCGGACATTCACTTTGATTTCTCCGCGAAACGTGTCGAGGAATCCATCCACATCTCGCTGCAACGCCTCGGCACCGATCACTTGGACGTGCTCTTGCTGCACGACGTGGAATTCGTCCCTCTCCCCCAAATCTGGGAGGAAACTTTACCCGCCGTGATTAAACTCAAGGAACAGGGAAAAGTCCGCGCCATCGGGTTTTCCTGCTACCCACTCAAAACCTTCCACACCGTGCTCGACCACGTCGAGGACTCAATCGACTGCGTGCTTTCCTACAACCGGCATACGCTGCAAAATACGACATTTTCAGAAGATTTAGTGCCACGTCTCAGCGCCAAAAACATCGGGGCGATGAACGCCGGCCCTTTCTCTGCCAGACTCCTAACCAACGCCGAGCTCCCGGCTTGGCTCAAGGAGCCCGAGGACGTGAAGGCCGCCGCGCGCCGCGCCGCCAAACTCTGCGCGGACGCCGGCTCGGACATTGCGAAACTTGCCCTCCAATTTTCCTGCGAGCACCCCGGTCTAGCAACCACCATCGCCGGCTCTGCCAACCCCGCGAACATCCGCAAATGGGCGGAGTGGCTCGCACAACCAATCGACCGCGCACTGCTCGCAGAAGTCCTCGCCATCTTCGCTCCCGTGAAAAACTCCGGTCACCTTGAAGGCCTAGCTGAAAATAATTGATGCAAGCAATCCAATTCACCGCCCCGGGAGAAATCCATCTCATCGATCTCCCAGAACCTCACGCTCCCGCCCCAGGCGAGGCGCTCGTCCGCACCCACCGCATGGGAATCTGCGGCACCGACATCGCCTGCCATCTCGGGAAATTTCCCTTTTTCGCATACCCCAGAACTCCCGGCCACGAACTCGGACTGGAAGTGGTCGCCGTCGCAGATGATGTCACCCACGTCCAACCCGGCGACAAATGCGCGTTAGAACCTTATGTCAATGATCCGGATTCGCCCACCTCTCAACAAGGCGCGATCAACTGCTGCCCCGGCGTCCAAGTCATCGGCGTCCATAACAACGGCGGCCTCCGCAAAGGGGTCTTCGCCGTGCCCGCACGCAAACTCCACCCAGGCAACGACCTAACATACGACCAACTCGCACTCGTCGAGACACTCGCCATCGGATACCACGCCGTCCAACGTGGGAACCCGCAAGCGGGCGAAACAGTCCTTGTCATCGGTGCCGGCCCCATCGGCCTCGCCTGCCTCGAGTTCCTCAAACTCATGGACGTGAAAACCATCGTCATGGACCAAGTCGCAAGCCGCCTCGACTTTTGCCGCACGCAACTCGGCATCCAACACACGGTGGAATTCCAAGCCGACGGATCCCACCTCGCGACCCTGGAAAATCTCACCCAAAACCAACTTGCCAACGTTGTCATCGACGCCACCGGCAACCCGCACTCGATGTCCGCCAGCTTCAATTACGCCGCCTTCACCGGCCGCGTCGTTTACGTCGGCATCACCACCTCGGACCTAACATTCCCTCACGCCCCAGTCTTCCACCGTCGCGAACTCACTCTTCTCGCCTCGCGCAACGCGATGCCTCAGGATTTCACCAACATCATCCAACTGATCCGCGACGGTAAAATCAACACTGGCCCTTGGATCACGCATCGCATCTCCTTCGAGCAGGTTCCAACCCATTTCCAACAGTTCACCAAGCCCTCGCTCGGCGCCATCAAAGCTCTCATCGAAGTTCACTAACTCATCAACCCCTTGCAACACATCATCCTATGAAAACCTGCCCTAAATTCACCTTCGGCGTTGGCGACCGCTTCGCCAATGGCGCACACGCGCAGCTCGCCGCTTTCATCGCGGCGCAAAAACTCGGCATCGACATCACACCCGTCTGGAACAAGTCGAACCGCGAGCACAATATCATCGGCTCGGAACCCATCCAAACTCGCCAAGCCGCGGACCAAGCCGTCGCGGATCTCGGCTGGACCGGGGAATACTTGCTAGATGCTGACCACATCAATCTATCCACCGTGGACCGCTTCGTCGCACCCTGCGACTTTTTCACTCTCGACGTCGCGGATGACATTGGCGAACCCGCTGACGCCGCGGATGTTGAGGCATTCATCACGCGCCATCCGGAGTTGATCGGCACGGTCGCCATCGATGGCATTTCACAGCCTTTCGAGATCACCCGCGCGGACGTGGAGAAAACCGCCAATCAATTTCTCAAAGCCACTCAAAAAGCCGCCGCGATCTATCAACACATCGTCGCGGCCAAGGGCGGCACCGACAATTTTGTCACGGAAGTTTCGATGGATGAGACTGACAGCCCACAGACGCCGCCGGAAATGTTGATCATTCTAGCAGCCATCGCGGACCAGAAAATTCCGATCCAAACCATCGCCCCCAAGTTCACCGGACGCTTCAATAAAGGGGTCGATTACGTCGGCGATCCCGTGCAATTTGAAAAGGAATTCAACGACGATCTGGCAGTCATCGCACACGCGATCAAAACCTACGGCCTGCCACCCGCCTTGAAACTCTCGGTCCACTCGGGCTCCGACAAATTCTCGATTTATCCAATTATCAAACGCGCCATCCAACGCACTGGAGCTGGCCTCCACATTAAGACGGCTGGCACGAACTGGCTTGAGGAAATCATCGGCCTCGCCGAAGCAGGCGGCAGCGGGCTCGCACTCGCCAAAACCATCTACATCCAAGCCTTAGAAAAAAAAGCCGCCCTTTGCGAACCCTACGCCACCGTCATCGACATCAGCGACGCAAATCTCCCATCCGCCGAAACCGTGAATGGCTGGACAAGCACTCAATTCACCGACGCTCTCCGCCACGATCCTACCAATCCAGGCTACAATGCGGACCTTCGCCAACTGCTCCACGTCGGCTTCAAAATCGCTGCACAACTCGGCGAAACCTACATCCAAGCGCTCAAGGACAACTCGGAAGTCGTCGCGAAAAACGTCACGGGAAATCTACTCGAACGCCACATGAAACCCTTGTTTCTATGATCGACTCGCACCACCACCTCTGGAACTACTCGGCGGCGGAATACCCATGGATTCCGCCCGGCACACCGCTCGCGCAACACCAACTCCTCACCGAGTTGGAAACCGCCTGCCGCAGCGCCGCTGTCGATGCCACGGTGGTGGTGCAAGCGCGTCAATCGTTGGCGGAGTCCGACTGGCTGCTGTCCCTAGCAGACCAGTCGCCACTCATCCAAGGCGTCGTCGGTTGGGTGCCGCTCACAGAACCTGATGTTCTTAAGCCTCTCACCCGACTGGCCAGCCACCCGAAATTCAAAGCCGTCCGACACGTCCTCCAAGACGAGCCGGACGCCTATTTCCTACGACCGGATTTCCACCGCGGGCTTTCGCTACTGCCCGCGCTCGGTCTCCGCTACGACCTGCTTTGTTTTCAGCGCCAACTCCCACTCGCTATCTCATTGGTGGACCAACAAACGGACCTTGGCATCATCATCGACCACCTCGCCAAGCCAGAAATCCGCAACGGGAAAATCAACCCCGCATGGAAGGCCGACATGACGGAACTCGCGAAACGCGACCATGTCCTCGGCGTGAAAATTTCAGGCCTCGTCACCGAAGTCCTCGATCCGGAAATCGATCCATCCACCCTGCGCGCCTACTTCGACGAGGCACTCGCGCTGTTCGGGCCACAGCGCCTCATGTTCGGCTCAGATTGGCCGGTCTGCCTACTCCGCGTTTCATCCTACCAAACCTGGGCAACAGCCGTCCGCGATTTTGTCAGTCACCTAACTCTCTCAGAACAGCGCGCGATTCTTCATGACAATGCCGCACGCTGCTACAATCTAGCAGTCGATTGATTTCAATTAATCGTCATCGATGCCGATCCATGATTTCAACTGCGGCATGCAGGATTAATGAACTGGTAATTTCATCCGGCCCGTAATTCCAACGGTCCACCGCGAGGAAATCGTTTTTCGAATCTAGAATCACGGCTATAGTGCTCCATGAGCATTCCCAGCGTGAATCCTGACAATCCCGCTTGCTTGAGCAAACCGGTTCAGTCCCGTTCACCCAGCATTCACACACTCCAATGATCCGCAAAAATGAAGAAGTGGTCTTGGTCGCTGATTCCCCTCGCCATCGCGCTTGCAGTCGCGCTTTGGTGGTTTTCTCGAGCCGATGATATTCCGGAAAACCTGATCCAAGGCAACGGCCGCATCGAAGCCACCGAGATTGACATCGCAACAACTCTTGCTGGCAGGCTGGAGGAAATTCTCGTCAATGAAGGTGACTTCGTAAACACCGGACAGATCCTCGCACGCATCCGTGCGGAGAACCTTGAGGCGCAGTTGCTAGAAGCCGAGGCCAAACACCGACAAGCGAAAAGCGCCGTCGCCAGCGCCGCTGCACAAGTGCGCGCCAGAGAGAGCGATCAACTCGCTGCAGTCGCCATCGTGGCACAGCGCGAGAGCGAATTCGCCGCCGCACAACAGCGCAAGGAACGCTCGGAAAAACTCATCGCCACCCGCGCCATCGCCGCGCAAACCGTCGATGACGACCGAGCCAACGCACTCAGCGCCGCCGCCGCCATTCGCGCAGCACAAGCCCAAGTCGCTGCTGCGGAAGCCGCAGTCCAAGCTGCCAAATCCGAGCAACTCGGCGCGGAGTCCACCGTAGAAGCAACGCTCGCCACCATCGCGAGAATCAAGGCGGACATCGACGACTGCACCCTCCGCGCCCCACGCAACGGGCGGATTCAATACCGCATCGCCGAGACAGGCGAAGTGCTTGGTGTGGGCGGCAAGGTCTTGAATCTAGTCGATCTCAGTGATGTTTACATGACATTCTTTCTACCAGAAACCATCGTCGGTCGCGTCGCCCTCGGCAGCCCGGTGCGCCTCGTCCTCGACGCCGCGCCAGACTATGTCATCCCAGCGGAAATCTCCTACATCGCCAGCGTCTCACAGTTCACACCCAAAACGGTGGAGACCCAAAGCGAGCGACAGAAATTGATGTTCCGCGTCAAGGCGCGTATTCCCCCGGAACTGCTGGAAAAACACCTCGAACAAGTGAAAACTGGCCTACCCGGCGTGGCGTGGCTCAACTTGGATCCGGAACAACCTTGGCCTCCCCAACTCTCGCTCAAGATCCCGCAATGAACTCGGAATCTTCGTGTGCCCAAGCGTCCGGAATTTCACTAACCTATCGAAAAATTAGAGTTCTGGATACGATCACACTGGATTTTCCTGCCAGAGCCATGCTCGGTCTCATTGGTCCTGACGGCGTAGGCAAGTCCAGTCTTCTCGCTCTCATCGCCGGCGCTCGCAAGCTTCAAAACGGCACGCTCTCTGTCCTCGGCGGCGACATGCGCAATCCGCACCACCGCGCCGCGATCTGCCCACGCATCGCATACATGCCTCAAGGGCTTGGAAAGAATCTCTACCCCACGCTAAGCGTGGAGGAAAATCTCCAGTTCTTCGCACGCCTTTTCGGCCATCGCCGCTCGCAGCGTCGCGCTCGCATCGACGCACTCAGCACCCACACCGGACTTCGGGATTTCCTCAGTCGCCCAGCAGGGAAACTGTCCGGCGGCATGAAACAGAAACTCGGCCTGTGCTGCGCTTTGATCCACGATCCCGACCTCCTCATCCTCGACGAACCCACAACTGGCGTGGACCCACTCTCTCGCCGCCACTTCTGGGACTTGATCGCACAACTCCGCGAAGCACGGCCTAACATGAGTGTAATCGTCGCCACCGCCTACATGGACGAGGCGGATCAATTCGATTGGCTGGTTGCGATGGATGGAGGGAAAATCCTAGCAAGTGGAACCCCGCATGAACTGCACCAGAAGACCGGAACCGACAGTTTGGAAGACGCGTTCATCCAACTGCTTCCCCCCGAAAAAAAGCAAAACCACCCGACGATCGAGATTCCCGCATACACGCCTGCTGGAGACGGATTTGCCATCGAAGCACAAAATCTAAGCATGCGCTTCGGCGATTTTGTCGCCGTGGACCACGTTGATTTCAAAATCCAAAAAGGCGAAATTTTCGGGTTCCTCGGCTCCAATGGTTGCGGCAAGACGACCACCATGAAAGTGCTCACCGGACTGCTCCCCGCCAGCGCTGGAAATGCCTATCTATTTGGCAAGGAGGTGAACTCCAGCGACATCAGCATCCGCCGACGCGTCGGATATATGTCGCAGAATTTCTCTCTCTACACGGAATTGAACGTCGAACAAAACTTGGTGCTGCATGCCCGCTTGTTCGATGTCCCGCCCATCGAAATTCCCAATCGCGTGCATGAAATGGTGACACGTTTCGGACTCCTCGGACATCTCAAGTCCCTTCCTGACACTCTACCACTCGGCATCCGCCAACGCCTCTCCCTCGCAGTCGCCATGGTTCACCGCCCCGAACTGTTGATCCTCGACGAGCCGACTTCCGGGGTCGATCCCATCGCCCGTGATCAATTCTGGCAATTGATGATCGATCTCGCACGCAAAGACCGCGTAACGATTTTCATCTCGACCCACTTCATGAATGAGGCTTGCCGCTGCGACCGCATTTCGCTGATGCACGCAGGCAAGGTGCTGGTGAGCGATTTCCCAACGGAAATCATCCGCAACTGCGGCGTTCTCACACTTGAAGATGCCTTCATTCACCACCTGAAAAATGCGGTCGGCGGCCAAGCGGCCACAACCGACACAGCGGCAGGACAACTTGCGCACTCCAACAAGCATTCCAGCCAAGCACGGAACTATCGCTTCAGCCTCACACGTTCTCTCAGCTATGTCTGGCGCGAATCTCTCGAACTGCAGCGCGATCCCCTCCGAGCCGCACTCGCACTTCTCGGAACCGTTCTGCTCATGGTCATCATGGGTTACGGTGTTAGCATGGATGTCGAGAACCTGCCTTATGCCATTCTGGACCATGACCAATCCACACTCAGCCACAACTATGCACTCAACCTAGCAGGATCAAACTACTTCGTCGAAGCACCGCCCATCCTCAACGACGCAGATCTCGACCGCCGGATGCGCTCAGGGGAACTCGCACTCGCACTCGAAATTCCGCCCAACTTCGCACGCGATGCCAAGCGTGGCTCAGGCACGCAAATCGGCGCGTGGGTGGACGGCTCCATGCCACAACGCGCGGAGACCGCCGTCGCCTACATCCATGGCATGCACCACGACTGGCTCACTCAAGTTTCCCACCAAAATCCCACCAGCGTCCCATCTCCTCCGGTGACCATCGAAACGCGCTTTCGCTACAATCCAGACGTGAAAAGCCTACCCGCCATGGTTCCCGCTATGATTCCGATTCTCCTCATGATGATTCCCGCCATGCTCAGCGCCCTATCCGTGGTCCGCGAAAAGGAGCTTGGCTCCATCGTCAATCTCTATGTAACCCCGGTGACTCGAACTGAGTTCCTGCTAGGAAAACAAATCCCTTATGTCTTTCTTGGAATGCTGAATTTCCTCCTCATGAGTTTTCTAGCCGTCGCGCATTTTGGCGTGCCGATGAAAGGAAGTTTCCCGACCTTGGCCGCTGCCGCCATGCTCTTCGTCACCTGCTCAACAGCCATCGGACTGCTTGTTTCCGTCTTCACCCGCAGCCAGATCGCCGCGATTTTCTTCACCATGATCGGCACCATCATCCCCGCGCTTCAGTTCTCCGGCATGATCCATCCCGTATCCTCGTTAGAAGGAATGGCAGCGCTCATCGGCAAGATCTATCCCGCCACGCACTTTTTGACCATCTGCCGTGGAGTCTTCAATAAAGCGCTTGAGTTCTCGGACCTCCGCGCATCCTTCCTCCCCTTGATCCTTGCGATCCCGGTGATTCTCGGCAGCGCCATCGCACTCTTAAAAAAACAGGAAGGCTAGGACATGACACGCTTCTCCACCATCCACCGCTTGGCCGTGAAGGAACTTTGGAGCCTCGCACGCGACCCGATCATGCTCACACTGATCGCTTACACCTTCACCGTAGGAATCTATGTTTCCGCCACGGCCATGCCCGAGACCTTGAACCGAGCTCCCATCGCGATCGTTGATGAAGACGGATCCCCTCTATCCGCACGGATCGCCGCAAGCTTCTATCCACCGCAATTCAAAGCCCCGGAAATGATTTCACACGCACAGATCGATTCCGGAATGGATGCGGGAAACTACACATTTGCCATCACAATTCCGCCGGATTTCCAAGCGGACGTCCTCGCCGGACGAGCCCCAGCCGTGCAACTCAATGTGGATGCCACACGCATGAGCCAAGCCTTCACTGGCAGTGGATACATCGAACAAATTATCCATGCCGAGGTCGCAAAATTCGTCCTAGGCCCGCAGCGGAGCGATGCGCCACCCATTGAGCTCGTCATCCGCAAGCGCTTCAACCCGAACTTAACACCCTCTTGGTTCGGCTCGCTGATGGAGCTCATCAACAACGTGACCATGCTGTCGATTGTCCTAACCGGAGCCGCACTCATCCGCGAGCGCGAGCACGGCACGATCGAGCACCTCTTGGTCATGCCCGTCCGCCCACTCGACATCATGTTGGCGAAGATCAGCTCGATGGGCTTGGTGGTGGTTCTCGCCGCCTCGTTCTCGTTGTTTGTGGTGATCCGTGGGATGTTGCATGTCCCGATCGAAGGTTCCATTCCACTTTTCCTAGCAGGCATGACGCTGCACCTATTCGCCACCACCTCGATGGGGATATTCATGGCGACACTGGCACGCAGCATGCCGCAGCTCGGCCTGCTGATGATCTTGGTATTGCTGCCGCTGCAAATGCTTTCCGGCGGTAACACGCCACGAGAAAGCATGCCGGAATTCATCCGGGAAATCATGACACTCGCACCCACCACGCATTTTGTGCAGTTGAGCCAAGCGATTCTCTATCGAGGCGCGGGATTCGCGGTCGTCTGGAAATCACTGTTCTATCTTCTTCTAATCGGTGGCGTGTTTTTTGCAATCTCGCTGAACCGCTTCCGCAAAGCGATCACTCTGATGACGTGAGATGCCATCCAATCGAGTTCCGGAAAATCCGTTAGTGTCAGAGGAAAACTTTCATTCCATCGCCCGCCGCACTTTGATAGATAGCCTCAATCAGCGCCACGGATTTCCGCGCTTCACGCGCGGAGGTGCTTGGCTCACGCCCCTCGGCAATGGCTGAAACTAGCTCCTCGAAATTCCGTTGATGCTGGAAAAACTGAATTGCCTTCGGATCATTCGCACCCAATCCAGCCTGTCCGCTGCGCAGCAAGGACTCGCGGATGGCGGCATCCTGCGGCTGAGATTCCTTGAATTCCCAAACTTCAAACACCTCGTCCGCTAGGAAAATTGAGCCTTCCGTTCCGCAAATTTGGATGCGCGCCGGGTGCCCGTTTTGCGACCATGCGCATGTCGAGCCCTCGATCACGCCGCGCGCTCCACTCTCAAATTCCAAGAGGGCGACGGCCTGATCTTCCACCTCGATCCGTTCATGCGCTAGGCACGCCACATTCGCTTGCACCGATTTCACCGGCCCTGCTAGATGCAATAAGGCATCGATGCTGTGGATTGCCTGATTCATCAGCGCGCCGCCGCCATCAAGCGCACGCGTGCCACGCCACGCCGCAGAATCATAGTATGCCTGATCTCGAAACCATTTCACATAACAAGACGCCGAGACTATTTTCCCCAAACGCCCAGCCTCACAGGCCGCTTTAAATTCACGCATCGCCGGGTGAAATCTTCGGTTCAAAATCGCCGCCGCCACCTTGCCCGCAGCTGCTGCCGCCGCCATGACCTCATCGATCCGCGCGGTGGTAACTTCTAGCGGCTTCTCACAGAAGACGTGCTTCCCCGCAGCTAAAGCCGCCAGCGTCGGCTCCAAGTGTGCGCCGGATGGTGTGGCAATCGTCACCGCCTGCAAGTCAGGATCCGCTAGAAAAGTCGCGAGATCGCTGTGCGCCGTCACGCCAAACTCTGCCGCCAAGCGCAGCGCACTTTCCGGTCGGTGATTGAAAACCGAGTGAAGCGTGCCGCCGTGCATCGCACGAATCGCCTCCGCATGGAAGCACCCGATCGTCCCAGTTCCAATGATTCCAATGTTCATGAAGTTGGATGCGGCGTCACATCGCGCAGTCGGATTTTTTCGCGAATCCTCTCTAGCAACGCAGCCGTCTGTGGCATCTCGACGCCAGCCGCCTGCGCCCGGCGCAGCGGTTCCTCCCAGATGGGCGCGACTTCGACCTCGCGCCCCGCCAGAAAGTCGATCATGCTGGATGTCCGGTAAGCTCCCATCGGCCGCGTTCGATGGATGTTGAAGTCGATCAAATCCTCGTTCAGTCCCAGCCCCAGCGCGCACCCGGCATGAACCACCTCCGCCATGAGCGCGCGCAACTCGCGCTCGCCGGCAGCCGTGGCCAAAAGCGCATCCGTGGTTACCCCGCCCTCCGCCACCGAAAGTCCGTTGAATGGGATATTCCAAACGAGTTTTTCCCATTGAGATTTCTCCAAATCTGCCACCGCGACGCCCTGGATGCCCGCGGCGATGAAACGTCGCTCCAATTCCGCAGCCCGACCATTTGCGCCGGGCCGCCATTCCCCCAGCGTCACGCGCCCGCCCGCCGAGTGATGGATCCGCCCGGGCGCGGTGCGATTGATGCAGACAAAACACAGCCCGCCGAGAACCCGCTCCGGCCCGACGATTTCCGCCAGAGCCTCGCAATTTCCCAAACCATTCTGCAAAGTCAACACCTGCGTGCCCGCATGCAAAAGTGGCGGTAAAACTTCGTTGAATTGGTGATTCGCCGTCGCCTTCCACGCCACGATCACCAAGTCCACCGGGCCGATTTCCTCGCTGGTCCGGTAAGCATTCACCCGCGGCAGCGCAAAGTCACCGTGCGCACTCACCGCTTCCAGGCCGGTCTCGGAAATCACATGGAAGTCCGAGCGCAGCAAAAATTTCACATCCTCGCCCGCCGCCGCCAGCCGTCCTCCGTAGTAAAGACCGACCGCGCCCGAGCCGATGACAGCCACGCTGCGAAAGCTCCAGTTCACGTCGCAATTCATTCTGACTTATAGGCTTCCGCGCGCCGTCCATCAATGCAGCGGGTCAGCCAGCGCACCAGACTTTCCGCCTCCTCCGACTCATGGCGCATCGAGCTGAGCGCCTTCCAGTCCAAGTGTGGCCGGGATATTGGCGCGGCGATGCGGTTGATGTCCAATTTCCCCATGATCGCCTCAGTCTCGCGTGGATGCGCGTTGAGGATATTGGCCGGGCGCGGCAGTTCATCGAGTGCCTCCGCCGTCAACCCGAACGACGTCACGCCCACCCCGAAAGTCGCGCAGAGACGGCGGAAACTATCCGCCAGCGCCTCGTCCTCGATCGGTGCCGCATAGACGAGTTCGCCGCCCTGCGCCCACATCGAAACCGCCAAAGTCTGGAAAAAATCTTCGCGAAACGTCTGCAACGACGGCTGGATTCTCAAACGCGCCGCATGCAAGCGAAACGGAGGAATTCCCAAGCGCTGCTTGAACGCCAACATCGCCTCATCCAAGGACATTTCCTCGTCCGCCGCCCCACCCGTCTCCCAATCGACCAGCACCAACTCCGGATATTTCCATAAATTGCAAATCGGTGATTCCTTCCCGAATGCCTTGCGAAAAGCGAAGGGAAAACGCCCGTTGACCTCGAAATAGCGTGTCACCACCGCCCGGAATTTACGGATTCGCAGCATCGCGCCATCCACCATATCCTGGTCTGCCGAAGTCAAATCATCCAAGCGCCCTTGAGTCATGGCGACCAATTCCTGCGCGCTGGAAAGCGCCGGTAGTGGCGCACTCCGGCGGTAATATCCCTGACCTTTTTCCACCTTGGCAATCGACGACGCAGGATCGCACGACATGATGGAAAAGTGATAACGCAGCGAGGCGTCCGAGTAATTTCCCGTCAACTGCAAGCGCGTTAAACGAATCAATTCTGTGCCCTTGATCGAGTCAGCAGGATTTCCTGGAAGTAATGTCGGAAGAATGTCGGATAACTGCTTGCGAAGACTCATACAACGAATCGGCGGATAAATGGGCCGCTGGAATCCAATTGCCCCACCTCGCAATCAGCAAGCCTCAAACACCAGAATTTTAAAAAACCATCGCCGACCGCGACGTTTTTTTGAAGGCTTCGTCCAGAAACCTTGTCCAAGCGACAGATTGCCTCAATTTTTTAACCCGATGACTTTCAAACTTCACATCGCCTCCATCGCGCTGGCCGCCGCGTGCCTGACCAGCCAAATCGCCACCGCCCAAGCCCCCAGCGCCGAGCGGATCCTCGAAGGGGCACGCATGGCAGCGACGCTTGCCAAGCTCGACCAAGGGCTCTCCGGTACGCTCCGCAAAGGCGGAAAATCCACACCAATCACGCTTTTTCTCAAGGGCGAGGACATTCAATTCCAGTTCACCGAGGAGAAACAGCCGCTCCGAATTTTTCACACACGCATCGCCGACGAGAAATTCACTTTGTTTGAGATCAAAGACGGCAAGACGCTGGAATTCCCCGCCAACAAGATCGTGGAGCCCATCGCTGGCACGGACTTGACCTACGAGGATCTCGCACTGCGGTTTTTTTACTGGCCGCACCCGCAACTCGAGGGCGAGGAAAACGTCGGCGGGCAGCCTTGTTACAAAATCCGCGTCGATAAACCGAAGAACGCAGTCGGCCGCTACGAGACAGTTTACGTCTGGGTGCACACGAAATTTGGTGCCTTCATGCGCATTCGCGGCCACGCGAAAAACGGCGGATTGGTCAAGGAGTTCGAAGTCGAGGACATCATGAAAGTCTCGGACCAAGTCTGGACGCTGCGCAAAATGCAAGTCGCCACCTGCGATCCAAACAAGGGCGGGCGGCGCATCTCAATCACCGACGTGAGCTTCGATACGCCCCAAAAAGCTGGCCCGCGCGGCATCCGCTGAAATGCTCCGTTGGACTGACGCACACAACCACCTCCACGACGCACGCCTTGGCGAGCGCGCGCCGTGCATTGCCGCAGCGCGGCATGCTGGAATCTCACGCTGCGTGGTGAATGCCACACACGAAGGTGACTGGCTGGAGGTGGAAAATTTGGCCGCCTCCGAGCCGGATTTCGTCGTCCCTAGCTTCGGCCTCCACCCATGGCACGCGCACACGGCCAGCCCGGAATACTTGGAAAATCTGCGCGCGCTGCTGGAAAAACACCCTGCGGCCGGCATCGGTGAGTGCGGACTGGATGGCTGGATTTCCGCTCCGCCGCTCGCCGTGCAGGGACCCGTCTTCATCGCGCAAATCCGGCTTGCCCAGGAAATGGAGCGCCCGCTCACAATTCACTGCCTCAAGGCATGGGGCGCGCTCATTCAAGCCTTCGACGAGACCCCGCCGCCACCGCGCTTCCTCATGCATTCCTTCGGCGGCTCCATCGAGATCGCCCGCCGCTTGATCCAACTCGGCGCGTATTTTTCATTTTCCGGATACTTTCTCGAAACCCGGAAAGCCGCCGTGCGTGAGGTGTTCCGCCAACTTCCTCGCGACCGAATTTTGCTGGAAACCGATGCGCCGGACATGCTGCCGCCGCCAGAATGCATCACACACGCGCTGCCAAACGGCCAAAATCACCCGGCAAATTTACCGGCGATCGGCACGGCCCTGGCTGCAATTCTAGGCATGCCCGCCGCTGAACTCGCGGAGCTCACCCGCGAGAACACAGGCCGCTGGCTCGGATTCTAAGCGCCATTTCACGGAGAAACCACCAACCGCTCGCTGCTGCTGTCTCGCTCAAAAAGAAAGCCGTTTTCCTTGTAAGTCTTGAGTCGGAAATGAGTTGCAGTGGAAAGCACACCATCCAACGAACTCAGTTTTTCGGAAACAAAGCGCGCAACCTCCCGCAAATCTCCACCCTCGACGACGACCATCAAATCGTAGCCACCGCTCGCCAAATAGCACGAGACGACCTGGTCAAATCGCGCAACGCGCATCGCCAAACGATCAAAACCGCCGCCACGCTCAGGCGTCACTTTCACCTCAATAAACGCGGAAACCGACGTGTCCCCCGCCGCCTCCGGGTCAATCACCGCATGGTATCCCAAAATCGTGCTATCCGCCTCCCACGCCGCAACTTGACGGGCGACGGATGCCTGATCCGATGAGAGAAGGTCAGCGAGTTCCTGATCCGAAAAACGAGCCTTGCGGCGCAGAAGTTGAAGAAGTGGGTCTGAGGACATGACAATAATGCGTGGATTGGATTGAATGAAAATTTAGTCGCCGAAGCAAATTCCGACCGCCTTGGCCGCCTGCATCAACTCGCTATCCGGCTCGACAAGCCGCAGTTTGTGCACTGCCTCCTCGATGGGAACGGAATCGACGTGATACGATTGGTAACTGACCATCCGGCCAAAGGCACCTTCTTCGGCGAGCTTTACGGCCATCACTCCGAAGCGCACCCCGAGAATCCGGTCGAGCGAGGTCGGCGCGCCGCCACGTTGCAAATGCCCGAGCGTGCAGGCTCGCGTCTCTTTGGATGTCAACGACTGAAGCTTGGCTGCGACACGCTCGCCAATGCCGCCGAGCCGGATTTCTCCGCCGGAATTCGCATCCAAGGCAACCAAGTCACCCTCTGGCAGCGTGGCTCCCTCGGCGACGACAACGAGTGTGCTGTGATGCCCTTGCGCGTCACGCTGATTGATAAACGAGGCAATTTTCTCGAAGGAAAACGGAATTTCCGGCAGCAAAACCACGTTTGCCCCGCCAGCGATGCCACCCCAAAGCGCGATCCATCCCGCGTGCCGGCCCATCACTTCCAAGACCATGACACGCTTGTGACTCTCCGCCGTGGTGTGCAAGCGGTCGAGCCCGTCCACCACCGTGGAAACCGCGCTGTCGAAGCCGAAGGTCATCGCCGTGGCACTCAAATCATTGTCGATCGTTTTCGGCACGCCAATGATCGGCCATCCTTCGCGGAAAAGCTGCAAACCCGTGGTCAATGAGCCATCGCCACCCACCACGATCAACGCGGAAATCCCGAGTTGGTCGATCGTCCGCTTCGCCTTGGCAACAATTTCCGGCGGGACTTCCGCGATGTCGCCCTTGCCGACTTTTGCGGCGAAGTGTCCCTTATTTGTGGTCCCAAGAATGGTGCCACCGAGCTTGAGAATGCCGATGGTGTCCTTGGGCTTGAGCACCTTATAGTCGCCCGGCGGTAAAATCCCCTCGAAGCCATCGCGGAACCCGATGACCTCCCAGCCGAGCTGCGCCGCGGCTCCCACGACGCCATGAATGACTGCGTTCAGGCCCGGACAGTCGCCGCCGCTATTTAGAATGCCGATTCTCATAAATTTAAAGGTCGTGGGATTTCGGAGGAAAAACCTCAGGGAAGCGTCGGCAAACTAAGCAATTCGCGTTCCCGGTTTTGCACCATGGCCCCGGCCTCAAGCCATGGATCGTAGGCAGCCCATCCCTGACGAATCAAATCGCGAGCGCGGCCGAAGCGATCCGGGTGATTGAGAACCACCACGATGAGGCGGCGCGGGGTCACGCCTTTATTCCCGTCCAACTTGAGCCGCACCAAGGGGTCCCGGTCCATGCACACCGACAGGCAGGGGCCGGCAGCGCTCGTCGAGCCTGTTTTCACCCCAAGAATTCCGGGTTCGCCCACCAGTTGATTCAAGTTCCGCACGCGGAACCCGCGTGTTCCAGCAGGCCCGGTGACCGTGACTTGGCGCTCTGGCTGGCGGACGATGAAGTTAAACGCATTCCGCCGCATGGCATAAATCGACAGGCGCGCCACATCCGCCGCCGTAGAAAATGCCTTTGCCCCCGGCCGGTCCAAACCGTGCGGGTTCGCAAACCGCGTCTGCACCATGCCCACGGCCTTCGCAAGCTGGTTCATCTCCCCGACGAAGGTGATCACCGGATCACCGTTGCGCCCGCGCCGCAGCAAAATTTCCCGGCCAACGTGATCTGCCAAGGCAAGGGCCGCCAAGTTGTCCGATCCAAGCAGCGAGGAATAAAGCGCATCCCGCAAGGTCAAGCGGTCACCCGGCTGCAAGTTCATCGGGTTCGGCCCGCCGACTAAACTCACCGTTTCCGGCACAGTGATCTGCGTGGTGCCCAAGTCCGTGCCGGTGGCCGTCGCCCAATCCACCGTCACCGCCGCCGTCGCAATTTTCGTGAGACTGGCGATCGGGCGCTTAGACGTAGCATTGCTCGCAATGAGAATTTTTCCGGAATGCGCCTCCACAACCATCACGCTTTCCGGCGCTTGGGCGGAAATGGAAAATGGCGCGAAAACTGAGAGAATGGCGAGGAGCTTAAGAATCTTAATTTGCTTCATGCGTGGGAATCGGCCCGCAGAGTAACCCGCAAGCCCCGCAACTCAACCCCAAAGGCAAGAGCCCGGAGATTGCGCAAAAAAGAATGATGCCCAGACGCGACTTTCATCTGAAATTATCAGGCGAACGCCCACCCCAGAGCGCCGGATTCATCGACCGCCGGATTCTAAAATGCGGAGGGCTTGATCCTCCAACGGCGAGACCGATTCTTCGTGCAGCGCAGCAAGCTCCGGCGTGACCGATGGCTCTTCGGCTTCTGTGAAATCGATGTCGTTGAGGGCCTCCTGAGGATCCTCACTGAGCAGGGCATCGGCCTCGTAGGCATCCGCCACGGCATCCCGAATTTCATTTTCTGCCGCATCCAGGCCTTCTTGAAGCATCGCAAGTTCAGGATTTTCATCCACATACGGCGGTGCCATAGGCGAGCGAGGATCGGCGGAGGCTGGGCTGACTGAATCGGTGGTATTCATAACCCTGGAAACTACGCCCGCTCACACACCTTTGCAGGATTTTTTCCGCCCAATTGCACCAATACTCTGTCGAAGATCGTCAGCGTGACATCGCGCCGCACGAAGAGCCGGCAGCGTGAAGCTCTCCCTATAAAAGTTGCGGGTTCAACGATTCAGTGACCACTGCCTTGTTCCTCCTCCTTCGCGCCGACGATCAGTGAGGTGATTACCCCAGTGGCCAAGACCGCGATGATCACGGCAAGCACCGTCAAATTGAATGAATCCCCCAACCACAACTTCAACCACTTCGCAGCCAGCATTTTAACACCAACCAGAATCAGGATCAACGAGAGTGCGGGTTTAAGATACCGGAATTTGGCGATCAAGCCCGCCAGGGCAAAATACAGAGAACGCAAACCGAGAATGGCAAAGACGTTGCTCGTGAAAACGAGAAATGGATCCGCCGTAATCGCGAACACCGCAGGAATCGAATCAACCGCAAAAATCAAATCCGTCACCTCAACAAGGATCAGCGCCACAGCCAGAGGCGTAAGCAGCCACTTACCCGCAGGCGCAGAATCCACCACGGGATCAGGCTTGGGCTCCACACCCGGTTCTGCCGCTTCATGCGACCACGCACTTCCAGCCCTGACCATGAAATGCTGCCCATGGAATTCCCGAGTGATTGGGAAAAACTTCCGAATCCACCGCACCACAGGATTATTTTCCGGATGCTCCTCTTTTTCCTCCATCACGAGCATCTTGATTCCCGTAAAAATCAAAAACGCGCCGAAGAAATAGAGAATCACGTGAAAGTTCTGCACCAGCACCGATCCCAGACCAATCATCGCACCCCGCATCACCAAGGCTCCTAAAATCCCCCAAAACAAAACGCGGTGCTGATAACGAGCAGGCACCGCAAGCGAACTGAATACCATCGCGATAACGAAAATATTGTCCACGCTCAGGGATTTCTCGACGACATAAGCCGTAAGATACTTCGTTGCAGCGAGTTTACCGGTATTAACCACCTTATCCACGGCATCCACCGAGTTCCCTAAATTGAACCAATGTTGCTCATAGCCAAAGTAAACGAGGACGGAAAACGACAATCCTAGGGTGATCCAAACCGCAGACCACGCCAGAGACTCCTTGAAGCCCACAACGTGCGACTTCCTGTGGAAGACCCCTAAATCAAGCGCCAACATCGCAAACACAAAACCAATGAAAATAACCCATGCCCAAATCATGTGGCAGGTTCTAGGCGGCTCAACTCGGTGCGGCGACTGGAAAAACCTGAAATAATTCCAAATTCGCCTCCCCCACCCCACTCAAAAGACCTCTGACTCCCTAAAAACGAAATTTTAGCAATTCTTCAGACTTGGCTTTGCCACGAAATCTGGGACATTTTCCGCTTCCTAGTTTCAGCTTGCAACCGGATGAATGATCGACTAGAAACCACCTGCACAGCTTCTGACGAAAGAAAGGAGTGGGTCTAGTACCCACTCTTTTGCGTCTCTAGACATCAGCAGCGCCGATCGCAGATTACGCAACGCCATGACCAACGATATCGTAGCCCTCATCGAGTATTATGAAAAAGAAAAAGGCATTGACCGAGACAAGGTCGTTGCCGCGCTCGAGTTTGCTTTTATCTCGGCTTATCGCAAAATGGTCCCCGGTGCAGAAGCCATTGAGACTCTGCGTGCAGAAGTGAATACCAAAAAGGGTGAAACCCGAGTCTTCGCCTCGCTCACCGTCGTCGCGGATGCGGACTATTCAGACAAATTCAATCAAGTTCCCCTTTCCACGGCCGCCAAAAAGACCCCAGGTGCGCAAGAAGGTGACATTCAAGAATTCAACGTCACCCCCAAAGATTTCGGACGCATTGCCGTCCAGACCGCGAAGCAGACGATGATGCAGCGGCTCCGCCAGGCGGAGAAAGAGATGATTTATGAGGAATTCAAGGATCGTGCCGGTGACGTAGTTTCCGGCACCGTTCGTCGCTTCGAGCGCAACGACGTGATGATCGACCTCGGCAAGTTTGAGGGCATCATGCCAAATCGTGAGCGAGTCCAAGGTGAAGACTACAACATCGGTGACCGCATTCGCGCTTACGTGCTCGCAGTGGAGAATGAAGGTCGAGGCCCAGAAATCATCCTCTCACGCAGCCACCCCAATTTTGTCCGCAGGCTTTTCGAAGCCGAAGTGAACGAAATTTCGGACCGCACAGTGGAAATCCGCGGCATCGCTCGCGAAGCAGGATTTCGCACCAAAGTTGCCGTCTGGAGCAGCGATCCTAAAGTGGACCCTGTCGGAGCCTGCGTCGGAATGCGCGGCGCTCGTGTCAAAAACATCGTCCGCGAACTCAACAACGAGAAGGTCGATATCATCCGCTGGAGTGAGGACCCGAAAGAATTTGTCCGCGAGGCACTCAAGCCCGCAGAACTCCGCTCCATCGTCGTCGATGAGCAATCACACACCGTCCACGTCACAGTGGATGAAATTGACCTGAGCAAGGCAATCGGCCGCAAGGGACAAAACGCCCGCCTCTCCTCGCGCCTCATGGGCTGGGATGTGCAAGTCCGCCGCGACGAGTCGAAAGAAGAGCAATTCAAGGAAAGAATCGGCGGCGCGGCACACACACTCGGCGAACAACTCGGAATCACCGACGAACTTGCCAATAAATTGACTCTCGCTGGTGGCTTCAATCCTGAGCTTGTCATCGACATGCCTGCCGATTACATCGCCGCAGCCTTGGAGATCACTGAAGACGCCGCCGAGGCCATTCTGGTCCGTGCACACGGCATCGTGGATGGTTCGACTGCCACCGCAGAGTGATCCCTTTCCAAAACGAAATCTCACATTTTTCCTTCAATTTCTTCCTCTCACAGAACTCTGCAGACAAGCCGGATGCCCGAAAATAGCGATAGCTCTCCCAAAAAAGCCAAGGTGCTCGATTTACTCGATACCACCAAAAAACCTTCGCGCCGCGAGCGCCAGCGCAAGGAGGCCGAGGTAATCCCGCCTGCCCCGAGCGCCCTCGATGAAAAGAAGGCAAATGCCCTCGATCTCTTCGCTGACGACAAGAAATCGAAGATCCGCAAGACTTCGCGCACTGGAAAAGCGGTTTTAGGCACGATCTCTAAAATCCTCGATAAGGAGGAGGAAAAAACTCCCATCATCGAGGAACCGCAAACGACTCTTGAAGCGGAGGCCCTCAGTGCCTCACCTGTGGTGGAACCGGAACCCGAAAAGGTGATCGATGATCCGAAGTTGATCGTCATCAAACCGCCGATTCTCATTCCCGATCTGGCAGCACGCCTTGGTCTTAAGCCGTTCAATATCATGGCGGACCTGATCAAAATCGGCGTCTTCCCTGCCCCCAACCAACCGCTTGAGCCGGACATCGCTGCGAAAATCTGCGAAATCCACGGCTTTACGTTCGAGCGCGAAAAGCGCGACAAGGACAAGGGCATTCACAAAATCGAGGAGGTCATCACCGAGCCTGAAGCACCTGCGAAGGAGCCTGAGGACTTGCTGAAATTCCGCCCACCGATCATCACGATCATGGGTCACGTCGATCACGGGAAAACCTCGATCCTCGACTTCCTGCGCAAGACAAAAATCACCTCGGGTGAGGCTGGCGGCATCACCCAACACATTGGTGCTTATCAGGTCATCCACCATGATCAGGAAATCACATTCCTCGACACGCCCGGTCACGCCATTTTCTCTGACATGCGCGCCCGTGGTGCGGATATCACGGACATTGTCGTGCTCGTCGTCGCAGCCAATGACGGCATCATGCCGCAAACGCTTGAAGCGATCAAACACGCGAAAAAGGCGAAGAAAACGATCATCGTCGCAATCAACAAGTGCGACCTTCCGTCCGCCAATGTGGACCGCGTGAAATCGCAGTTGGCAGAACACGGCCTTCAAACCACCGACTTCGGTGGCGACACGGAATTTGCGGAGGTTTCCGCACTGACCGGCCAAGGGATGGATGACCTGCTGGATCTCATGGCACTCCAGGCCGAAGTTCTTGAACTCAAGGCGAATCCAAAGGCCACTGCGCGCGCCGCTGTCATCGAGGCCCGCGTGGTTCCAGGCCGTGGCACAACAGCCACCGTGATTGTGGAGTCCGGCACACTCAAAGTTGGAACTCCCTTCATTTGTGGCCCTTACGCTGGCAAAGTTCGTTCGCTCATCAATGACCGCGGTGTTTCTGTGAAGTCTGCGCACCCCGGCATGCCTGTCGAGGTGATTGGATTCGAAGAACTTCCAAACGTCGGCGACCATCTCACCGAGATGAAAACCGAACGTGAGGCAAAGGCGCTCAGCTCTGAACGCCAAGAAGCCCAGCGTCTTGCGCGCCTCAAGCCCCAGCACCGCAACCGGATGCAGGACCTCTACTCGATGGTCCGCGACGGTGGTGGCAAGGCGCAGCTTAAATTGATCCTCAAATGTGACGTCCAAGGATCGGTCGAGGCCATCAAGAAGGCTGTCCTCGCCATCCAATCGGAAAAAGTCGAATGCACCTTCATCACGGCCGCAGCAGGTCCGATCACGGAATCTGACATTTCCTATGCCGCATCCACGGATGCAATCATCCTTGGATTCAACGTCAAGGTGGAGGCTAAGGCTGTAAAATCCGCCAAGGCCGCCGGGGTTGAAATCAAGCTTTACTCGATCGTTTACGAACTCATCGACCAAGTGCGTGATGCGATGCTTGGACTCTTGGAGCCACTCACTCGCGAGACGGTCATCGGCCACGCGGAAGTGCGCCAGGTTTTCAAACTGTCCCGTGGCCGCGCCGCAGGCTCGTTCGTCACCGACGGACGGATTCACCGCAAGGCGCATGCACGCGTCGTCCGTGGCGGAATCCCGGTCTTCGATGGTCGCATGTCCACACTCCGCCGCTTCCATGAAGAAGTCGAGGAGGTCCGCACGAACTTCGAATGCGGCATCCGTCTCGGCGAGTTCAACGAATATCAGGAAGGCGACATCATCGAGTGCTATAAACTCGAAAAATACGCGCAATCGCTCTAAGAAGTGTCCCGTGCCCGGCGACCGGAAGTTTTGGGAGTTTCCCCAGACAACCAGTCATTTCCGGATACGGATCACGGATCATTTTTTACCTTTTTATCCATGTCCCGCCGCCTTGATCGCGTAAATGAACTTCTCCGCCGTGAAATCGGCAATGTCATCCAAAAGGATTATGAGTGGCACAACCGCCTCGTCACGGTGAGTGAGGTGGAGGTGACTCAGGATTTGAAGGAGGGGAAGGTCTGGATTGGAGTGCTCGGAGGTGAAGCGGGGTCAGTGATTGACAAGCTGAACAAGGACCATGGTTCCATCCAATCGAAGATCATGAAGCGCGTGGTGTTAAAATCCACGCCAGTCCTGCGTTTTCACCACGACTCATCGGCCATTCGTGGCGTGGAGATCGTCAATTTGCTCGAAGAAGTGGATAAATTGCCGAAGGCACCGCAAGAAGAGTCGGAGTGACCTCCTGCTAGGCGATGCCCCACGTCAATCGACGTTTGCAGCCACTCATTCGTAATTTCATTTCAATTTTATGATCGAACGCATCCTCGCCAAACGCATCGTCCCAGTCGTCGTTCTTGACCGTGTCGAATCTGCCGAACCCCTCGCCGAAGCTCTTCTTGCCGGTGGTTTGGACATCATGGAAATCACCTTCCGCACTGCGGCCGCGGAGGAGTCGATCCGCCGCATCGCCGCTCGCTTTCCAGAAATTTTGCTCGGTGCAGGGACGATTTTGGACCGCGATCAAGTCTTGCGCGCGAAAGATGCAGGGGCCAGCTTTGGCCTAGCACCCGGACTCAACCCGAACATTGTGGCTGCCGCACGGGAGTTTGATTTACAATTTTCTCCCGGTGTGATGACCCCAAGTGATGTTGAGCTGGCCCTCTCGCTCGACTGCAAATTGCTAAAGTTTTTCCCCGCCGAAGCCGCTGGCGGTGTGAGTATGCTAAAGTCCCTAGCAGGTCCATACGCCCACACTGGCGTCAAATTTATCCCAACGGGTGGCGTCTCATCCGGCAATCTGACTGAGTATCTCAAGCTACCGATCGTTGCAGCCATTGGTGGCTCGTGGATGGTCGAAAAACAGTTGGTCAATGACGGGAAGTGGGCGGAAATCACTCGCATCACCCGTGAGGCACTTGCGACAGCCGCACTTTCCCAGTAGATTCCCCCACATGATCGCAGGCATCGAACTCGGCGGAACGAAGACCGTTGTCGTCATCGGCACAGCCCAAGGAAAGGTCCTCGAGGAACTCAGATTTCCCACCACGGACCCTGTCAGCACATTCACAACGGCCGTGGAGTGGCTTAGCGAGCGCGGCGGCGTGGAGGCCATCGGAATCGGAGCTTTCGGCCCCGTCGGTATTGTTCCCGGGCGCCCCAATTACGGCAGGATGCTCGCCACGCCCAAGAAAGACTGGGAGGGATTTTCAATCATCAAGGCGCTCGGAGCCGCATTTCCCACCGCAAAATTAACCTTGGAAACGGATGTGAACGCCGCCGCCCTCGCGGAGGCCAAAATTGGCGCGGCAGCAGGACTGAACGACGTTTGCTACATCACGATCGGCACCGGAATCGGTGCGGGAATCTTGTCCGGCGGCCACTTGATCCATGGTGCGCTTCACCCGGAATTCGGCCACTTGAAGGTGCCACGCATGCCGGGTGATGAATTTCCAGGAGTCTGTCCATTTCATGGTGACTGTCTTGAGGGACTGGCCAGTGGACCGGCCATCGCGGCCCGCTGGGGGAAGCCCGCCCAAGAATTGGAGGCGGATCATCCAGCATGGGACACGCAAGCTTGGTATTTGGCCCATGGCATTCTTTCGCTGCTGGCCATTGTTTCGCCCGAGCAAGTGATCGTCGGCGGAGGTGTTTCGCAGGCGTTCGGACTTCATGAGAAGATTCAGCGCACCCTGTTGAAAATCGCGGGTGCCTACTTCCCACCACTGCTCAAGAAGGATTATGTGGTCGCGCCGAAACTCGGCCAAGATGCGGGTATTTGCGGCGCCCTTTTGCTCGCAGGTTCCTAGCCAAGCCAAGAGCGCCTCCCGCGACCTACCGTATCTCCACTTCGTTGCCAATGCGCGTAATCAGGCTGATTTCCTCAAGGTCCTGAGGCTGCAGAATCACCCCACTTGGAATTTCGTCGCTACCCTCCTCACCGGGTGGGACCAGCGAGCGAATTTGCAATGTCGGTTTTTCGAGAATGATGATTTTCTGGGCCGCCCGATAATCCTTCGACTGCGACGTAACTTTACGATCCCCGATTTGGGCGATTTTTGAGCGAATCGTAGTGCGTCCCGGGCTTAGCGTTCCCGGAACATTCAGGTGTAAAATTGGATATTCCCGGATGAAACGCCCCCCGTCCCAAATCGATAGGGTTTTCCGCCGGGACTCAATTAGAATGCGAAACTCCAATGGCATGACGACCAGCTCGTCACCGGGCTGGATATTCCCAAACTCAGTCATGCTGTTGAGGTGCATGATGCAATCCAGCGTGGTCTTATACTGGCCGGCGATGCCAAGAAACGAGTTTCCTCGCTTCACCACATGCGTCTGCTTTCCCTCCATGTGAGTGGTGGATAGCACTTCGTCCAAGTTGATTTCTCCAACGATCCGTCGGGCGATGGGAGCGGAAGAAGATCCAGGAAACACGTTGACGATCGCCGTGAGTTTTTCACGCGCCTCGGGGATTTTTCCAAGCGCGAGGAGTTCATGCGCCTTTTGAAAAGCCTTCTCTCCTGGATCGATATCAGGCATCTCTGCAGCATCCAACATTTTCGCGAAATCCGCATCCTCTTGCTGCCCAACAATTTCCGCCGGATTCGGGATGATTTCCTCGAAAATGCCGCCGAGAGGTTCCACCGCAACATGATAGGCGAACATGCCGGTGAAGGTCATGACTGCGAGCACGCCACCTGCGGCGAGGAGCTTGATTAGCGTCCAAAGACTCATGGGGAGGGAAAACTCTCTCAAATGAGACCGCGGCGCTTGAAATCAAAAGCGTTGATCTCGTGCGAGCGTAAAATCATCTCGAAGGAAAATTTGAGAACCGAGATTTCCCACGCATCATCCACTCCTTCGATGATCGCGCGTGAGGGATTGCCGGTGCGGCGGATGTCTTCGAGCACCCGCTCGCGGACATTTTCGAGGCTGTCATGAAGAATTTCCTCATGCACTTGGCCCCGGCGAAATCTGAAACCATATTGAAGAAACGCTAAGTCTTTGCCCTCTTTTTCCAATTTCTCGACCAACTTGTCGAAACGAGCACGGGCAGAAGGATCGAAGCCATCCAACTCAACCTCACGGTAGGCGGATGGTCTCAAAATACGCGGACGCATCGCCTCGACCTCTCCCGTCGGAATCCGAACCTCCCCCACCCGAGCCATGAGTTCGCTGAGGAGTTGGAACTCAAAGCGAGTCTCCCCGAAGGTCTCGATGCGGCGGTCTGGCTCGTGGAGAACCTTGGTGGTTTCGAGAGCGTAATGAATGTCGTCTGGGGAATGCATCGGGAGGAGAAAAGTGTTGCCCAGTTCCGGCGCAATGCAAAGAAAAGGGCGGACACCTCTGGAGGAGCCCGCCCTTTTCGAAAAGCGTTCGCCTACCAAGTATTAGGCCTGTTGGCTGTTGATGTAGGTGACAACGTCGCCCACAGCTTGGAGCTTTTCAGCTTCTTCATCTGGCACTTCGATATCGAATTCCTCTTCGAAAGCCATCACGAGTTCAACGGTGTCGAGCGAATCGGCACCAAGGTCCTCGACGAATCTTGCTTCTGGAGTGACTTGGTCAGCATTAACGCCGAGTTGGTCAACGATGATGTCTTTTACACGAGCTTCGATACTTTTATCTGACATAAGTTGTATGGGTATGAGGGTTGGCGATGAAGGTGCTTATCGCCTTGGCTACCGACTTGGCAACCCCGAAAACGGAATCACATGCGGAAAAGCGTGGGAAACGGAAATTTAGCCTGCTGGGTTTGAATCATCCGACTCGGATTGCTCAAGGTTGGCTGCTGCATACTCGATGATCTCACCCGAGAAATTCGCCCGAATCTGCCGCATCAAACGCTCGGCTGGCTCATCGTTCTCTTTCTTAAATCCCCCGTAGGTCAAGCCATCGATGCGAATTCGTCCTTTGCCAGCGGTGCCATCATAGTCGATGAACGCCAAGGCCTTGTTCTCCCATTTGCGGAGATCGAGCGTCTTGAAATCCGTGAATGGCACGCGTTTGCCCTGTTGAGTGGTGATGGCGGCACCATCCACCGAGATTGAGCGGCGGACTGTGCGCAGGAGGAAAAACGCGGCTGCCAAGGAAAGCCCGAGACAAATGTAAAACACGATCCATTGCTCGCTGATTTTCCCAGCGTCATAGGGTTGCTCCGGTGGGGATGCATTCATCCCGCGCTCCTTGGTGAACTCGCGCCACAAAATATTCCACTGCAAAGGCTTCATCCGCTCATAGTCTTGGAGCACCGCCGGCCAAGCCATCGGCAATTCAAGCGACGCCGGCAAAACCGAGGTGTCTTTCGGGAAAACCACCGTCTGCTTTTCTGCGTGCGCCGCCCATGCAGCTGGAGTCAACGCTCCCTCAGAATTCATTTTCGCAAACTCGTCGTTGGCGGCTTGGAAGGTCTTGTGAAGGTAAAATGACTCATTTTTTTTCCGATACCCCGTCGAGCCGTCCACATAAAAAAGCACTGAAAAAACTCCAAACATGAGAAACATCACGACCGCCCGAAAGAGGAACCAAGGCGTGGGCTTGCAAATAATCGGCTCAGATGAAGTCATGATTTCTGGACGAAACAATCGTGCCCCCGGGAAATTGGCAAGCCACAAGCAGGGAAAATCCGCGGATTCCCGAAGACACCTAAAAACCGCGCAGACGGACATGCAAACTTCCAGAAGCCAATTCGTCGGTAATTCAAGGCAGTTCCGACTTGTCCTAAGCCATTCCTGCGGTTACGGAGGTGCCGTTATGCCAATTGCAACTCCCGCGCAATACCGCGCCATGTTGGACGCCGCCCAAAAAGGTGGCTATGCCTACCCCGCCGTCAATGTCACTTCCATCGTCACCATCAATGGTGCGCTCCGGGCATTCGCAGAAGCGAAAACGGACGGAATCATCCAAGTTTCAACGGGTGGTGGCGAATTTGCCTCAGGCACTTTGGTCAAAGATGCCGCATTTGGAGCCATCGTTCTTGCGGAAGCTGCCCACCTGCTTGCCGAGAAGCACAATGTCCTCATCGCACTTCACACGGACCACTGCCACCCAGCGAAGGTTGACGGATTCCTCCGCCCACTCTTGGAGGCTTCTAAGAAGCGTGTCGCTGAGGGCAAGGGCCCGCTTTTCCAATCCCACATGTTCGACGGCTCCGAACTCCCGCTCGACGAAAATATCAAAATTTCAAAGGAACTCCTCACCGAATGCGCCTCACTCGGCATCATTTTGGAAGTGGAAGCTGGCGTCGTCGGTGGTGAGGAAGACGGCCACGACACCTCCGGCCTCCCTGCGGATAAGCTCTACACGACTCCAGAAGACATGCTCGCTGTCTATGAGGCGCTCCAGCCAATCGGCCGTTTCCTTTTCGCCGCCACTTTCGGCAACGTCCACGGCGCCTACAAGCCTGGCGCAGTGAAACTGAAGCCGACGATTCTTCGCGACGGTCAAAAGGTCGTCACAGACAAACATGGTCCAGCCGCTGAAATGGACCTCGTTTTCCACGGTGGCTCCGGCTCGGAACTCGCCGATATCCGCGAAACCCTCGACTACGGCGTGGTTAAAATGAACATCGATACGGACACGCAATACGCGTTCACTCGCCCGATCGTCACACACATGTGCGAAAACATCGAGGGTGTCCTCAAAATCGACGGTGAAGTTGGCAACAAAAAGGCCTATGATCCCCGCGCTTATTTGAAAAAAGCCGAAATCGCGGTGGCCGACCGCCTGAAAGAAGCCGCAGACGACCTTCGCTCAACCGGTCGCACGATTTTCGGCACCGTCTAATCGCTCAACTTAAGCGGCCTTGGAACCCTCCAAGGCCGCTTTTTCGTTTATCCCCACCGTCAACAAAGCCCATCACTCCTTCTTCATGACCGAGAAAAAAACTGCCCAAGAGCATCCGCTCGCCAATATTTTGATCAACGTGATCATTCCTGTGTTGATTTTGAGCTATCTCAGTAAAGACCCTGACCTGCAGGAAAAACTCGGAAAAGTCGCCAAACCTTGGCACATCGGCCCACTCAAGGCCATGGTGCTCGCCCTCCTCTTGCCGCTCGGATACGGGGTGTGGCACTTTGTCAAAACTCGCAAAGGCAATTTTTTCTCCGCCCTCGGGCTAATTTCGGTTCTTCTATCCGGCGGACTGACCCTCTACCTCTGGAACGCAAACGGCACGGTTAAGCCGAACGCTGGCATCCTTTTCGGACTCAAGGAGGGCCTCATCCCACTCGTTTTGGGAGTCGCCATCCTAACATCACACCGCTCCAGCACACCACTCATCCGGGTTTTTCTCTACAACGACACGATTTTTGACATCCCAAAAATCGAACGGCGGATTGCGGAAATTTCTGCTGAACGTGAATATCAAAATCTACTGCTTGGTGCGACGAAGCTCTTCGCAGCGTCTTTCTTTATCAGCTCGGTGATGAACCTGATCCTCGCGCAGTGGTTTTTCCGTGGCTTTGACTCCAAGGCGATCGACGCACTAGAAACCTACAACGCAATTGTCGCCCGCCTAACCGGCTGGGGCTTCGCGGTCATCGGAGTGCCCATTCTGATCTTTTTGTTCTTCACCCTGAAGCGCTTACTCAAGGGACTTGGAGCGCTTACAGGGATGAAAGATGACGATTTGATGCTACCCCGTTAGATCGAGGGTGGGGCAGCAAGATTCGCGCAGTGGAATTCAGTCCACCAGATTATCAACCCGCTGCGCGAGTTCGACATCAAGGTCCGTCACGCCACCCGCATCGTGGGTGGTCAGACGCAAGGTCACTTTGGTGTGCTTGATTGTAATGTCCGGGTGGTGTTGGGCCTCCTCGGCGATTTCCGCGAGATCGTTTACGAAATCAATCGCGTCCATGAATTCTTCAAACTCAACGGTGCGCGTGATTGCCTTCTTTTCGTAGTCCCACTCAGGACATTTTTTCAAGGCGGCGGTGAGATCATCATCTTCAATAAGTTCGGACATAATAGGATCGGGGAAGTGTTCGAGGCGAGAGTGCTGCGTCTGATTCACGATTGGCAAGCCGTTTCCGTAGTTCTTCAAATTCAGCGTTCCTCGCGTTGCATCCACGCCAGCATTCGCCTACACTTCAGCCATGAAAAAGTTTGCCCCGGCTCTTTTAGCCAGCCTTATTTTTTCCGCATGCGCCCCATCAACACCGCAGACGCGGATCCAACGCAGTCCGGAAAAATTCGCCGCACTCAGCCAGTCCGAGCAATCCCTCGTGCAGCGTGGGCAACTGGCGCGCGGAATGTCGGCTGACGCAGTCCTCCTCGCATGGGGCGCGCCCGACCGCCGCTACGAAGGCTTCCGGAATGCACTTCCAACCGAGCGCTGGGATTACCTCGCCGACCGCCCCATCTACACGCATTCATCCTTCGGCTACTACGGCTACGGCAGTCGCGCCTACTCGCACTTCGGCATGGCACTCGAACCCGATGTGATTTTCGTCCCCTATCAATACGCTTCAGTCTGGTTTATTAAAGGCCGTGTGGACGCTTGGGAACGGGGCCGCTGAATCCCGTCCTATCGCGCTCTTGCATGCCGGAGAAAAATCTCCATGATGCTTCCAATCCGATCCCGCCGATGAATTCACGATCCCTTCTCATTCTAGCAGCATCTCTTGCTTCACTCCTCTTCTCAGCCTCTTGTGCAAACCGCACAGGCAACTACGGCAAGGGACTTGCCGCCTACCACTCCTACGACCGCCCCACCAAGCTCCCGCAGAACCCTAACAAAGTTTACGTAAAAGTTTCCCTTAGCAAGCAGCGAACCTACGTGATGGAGGGCTCGGAGGTACTTCTCGCTATGCCAGTCTCCGTCGGCGCACCCGGATCGGTCACACCTTCCGGAAATTTCAAAATCTTCAATAAGGTCGCAAAAAAGCGCGCGAATACCCACGGTTACGCACATAAAGGCGGACAAACGAGAAAATCGATGATCAACAGCCGACCTGCAGGTTGGTCATTCAAAGGCACGCCCATGCCCTACTGGTGCGAATTCAAGCCCAATTACGGCTTCCACACGGGTTGGGTGAAACACCATCCGTGCACACACGGCTGCATCCGCATGCACGAGAATCTATCTCCCAAATTCTTCAATTTGGTCAAAATCGG
>JBEGOB010000282.1:0-13714 GCA_041182265.1 Verrucomicrobiota bacterium
AAAGAAAAGCAGCAGTGCGATGCCTAGCAGGGAGAATAGATACCACGGCCAAGGTCCCAGGTGGTCGATTAGGCTGGGATTGTCGGGTGGGCGCGAAGCAAACGCAAAATTGCTGCCTAGCAGATAATTGATCAAGGATGCGAGTGCGAGATAGGCGGCGGATATTCCAAAAACTTGGGTGGGAGTGCGCCATAGAGGGCCGAGTGGTCGCCAGCCCTCGACCAAGGGTAGATAGAGTGCGGCAGCTACGACGGCGAAATGTTGGACGAAAAACATCACGAAGGGAGGATGGGGAAAAGCCACGTGAATCGCCGGGGTGATGAGTGCCTGAGCAGTGGCCGCGAGGCCCCAGAAATACGTGAGGGCGCAGAGCATCGGGCGTCTTGTGATTAGAGCGAAGCCAGCGGTGATGGCAGCAACATCGCAGAGGTGGAAGGGCAGTAAATTATCGATGGATTTCGGCGCGTCCAGTGCCAGCCATGCAGCCTGTCCGAGTGGGTAGGCGCTTAGGTTGAGAAATGCCAAAAGCATGCTCGCGGCGCAGCGGCTTTTTGCACCGTGGCGGCCGGCCATGAGGATTGCGACTGTTGCGAGTGTGCCAATGGCGACGGCGAACAGATGCTGCTGGCTGAAGGGCTGAAACGGTTGAGGCATGGCGCTACTCGGTGCCGCCGATTTCAGCGATCGCAGGCTTTTGGTTGAGGAAAACTTCGCGGGCGATGGCTTGGACGTCTGCGTCAGTCACAGCCATGACGGTGGCGCGCCACTCTGCAGGAGAGGGGATTTTACCAAAGTCCAAGACGCCCTCACCAGCCCATGATGCATGTGAGCCGGTGGACTCGAAGGATAGCTTGCTCTGCGCGATAGTTAGACGTTTCGCTCGATCCAGTTCGCCGGGTTGAGGGCCGTTTTCGATGAGGTCGGCGATCTCCTTGTGGATGCATTCCAGCGCCTCGTCGCGTGATGCGGGATCCAAGCCGGCGCTGATTTCAAAGGCTCCCGTGTCGCTGAAAAATGTGACGTCGCTCGAGATTTGATAGCAAAGTCCACGTTCCTCGCGGAGTTCGAGAAACAAGCGTGAGCTTGCCGTTTCCCCGAGCATCGTGCTGAGGAGGCGGAGGGCGTGGCGTGATTCCGAATTTCGGCCGGGGGTGTGCCATGCGAGTGCGAGTTGAAGTTGGTCGGTTTCGCGCTCGTCGGATAGAGTTTGTGGGTGGGCGTCGGTCCGTGAGAATGGGAGTGCATTCTCGCCGGGGTGGAAATTTTCAGGCAGGTGAGGCGTGATCATGGCCAGCACCTCATCGATGGAAAATGGACCTGCGGCAGCGATCACCACATCGTCGCGGAAGTGGTGGAGATTGCGGAAATCGACTAGGGATTTGCGATTGATTTCCGCGATGGATTCCAGCGAGCCGGAGATGGGATTGCCCAAGGGATGCTCACCCCAGAGTGCCTTGGAGATGAGGTCGCCGATGTGGTCGGCGGGAGATTCCTTATACATCGTGATTTCCTCACCGATCACCTCGCGTTCCAGTGCGATTTCCGATTCCGGGAAGCTGGCGTGCCAGACCATATCGGCGAGGACGTCCGCGAGGACTGGCATCAGGTCTGCCTCGCCGCGGCCTTCGTAAACAGTTTGGTCCTCCGAGGTGCAGGCGTTGATTTGACCGCCGGCATTTTCGATTTCAAAACTCAAGTCGCGTGCGCTGCGGCGTTGAGTGCCTTTGAAAATCATGTGTTCCACGAAGTGTGCGAGGCCGGCGGCTTGGCCGGTCTCGTTGCGGCTGCCTGCGGGGATGTAGATCGACAGTGCGGCGCATTCCGAGTCTGCGACACATGCGACGGCGAGACGGGGGCCGTTAGGAATTTGCCGCCATTCATAAATTGCTTTGCTCATGTTAAAAGGGCTTCCGCCAGCGCCAAATCCGCTGGGGTGGTGATTTTCAAATTGGGATGTTGAGACTCGATGAACTTCACGCGAGTTCCGATAGACTCCATGGCGGAGACCTCGTCGGTGATGGAGAGGCCGCGCGTTTTCACGGCGGCGTAGGCATCCAGCAGAAGAGAGATTTTGAAGACTTGGGGAGTTTCCATGAACCACAGATTTTCGCGTGAGATGGCCTCCGAGTTGAAGTCTGCGGCGTCCGAGCGCTTCAGAGTTTCCGTGACTCGGCGGGCGAGTGTTGCGGCGTTGTGGGTGAATGCAGCAGCCACGCAGCGGTCGATTTCCTCGGGTAAAATCAAAGGGCGGGCGGCGTCATGAACCGCGACAAACTGGGAGGAAATGTGCGCGAGTCCGGCGGCGACTGAGTCTTGTCGATCCGCGCCGCCGTCCACGCGTGTGACCGGTTTGTGGAATGGGGTGAGCGTGAGGAGATTCCATCTTTCCAGCGGGCAGACCACGATGATTTCTGAGATGGATTGCGCGGCGAGAAAGGCATTGAGCGAGCGCTGCATGACAGGGATGCCAGCGATGGAAGCCGCTAACTTATCGAAGCCCATGCGCCGACTGGATCCGGCGGCCACGAGGATGGCGGCGCAGGTTTCTGGTGGTTCGGTGTGGCCCATGCGTGAAGTATTAAGCGCAGATGCGGGACGGCGAAAAGAGCCAAATTTCACGGGGTGCATCTTGAAAATGAGGGTGGTGCGAGATCCACTCGGACCATTCGCACCACCCCCGGGTTCCCTCTCCTGTCTGGAGAATATTCAGTTACGCATCCAGCCTGAGGGCGGCTTTTTGCGCGGCGCTTTTCGCCTCGGTCTTCGCGCCGGAGCCGTCGTCTGCGGTGAGGCGCATGCCAACGGGTTTTGAAACTCCGAATTCTTCCATCGTCACGCCATACATCACATCAGCACGCGCCATGGTGCGCTTCGAGTGGGTGACGATGATGAACTGCGAGCGGTCGATGAAGCGGTCGAGGACTTTCACGAAGCGGTTGATGTTCGATTCGTCGAGTGGGGCGTCCAGCTCGTCGAGCACGCAGAAGGGGCTGGGCTTGATCATGTAGATCGAGAACAGCAGTGCGACGGCGGTCATCGAGCGCTCGCCGCCGGAGAGAAGAGTGATGGATTGGAGTTTTTTGCCGGGAGGCTTGGCGGTCACCTCGATGCCGGATTCCAGTGGGTCGCTTTCATCGAGGAGCGTGAGGTCCGCTTCGCCTTTTTCGCCGAAGAGTTCCTTGAACATCTCGCGGAAGTTGATTTTCACCTGTGCGAAAGTTTCAGAGAACAAGCGTTGGGTTTCCTGGTTGATGCGCTCGATGACTTCCAGCAGTTCGGCCTTCGAGTTGACGAGGTCGTCGTGTTGGTTTTTGAGGAAATTGTAGCGTTCTTCCAACTCCTCGAACTCCTCGATGGCGTCCAAATTGACTGGGCCCATGGCGTCGAGGCGGCGTTTGATATCGGCGACGATAGATTCGACAAACTCCCAGTCAGGCTCGCCAGTCATTTCTCCGGGGATGACGTCGGCTTCCTCGGTGGTGCCGTCGATGACCACGGTGGGCATGTCGTCGTCGGCGTTTTCGTCGGATTCGTCGCCGGTGACGATGGACTGTCGGCCGCCGCGTCCTTGCAGAGCTTTTTGAGAAGCGATGCTGGTGAGGAGGGCGTGTGCGTCAGGCTCGAAGGCGGAGAGTTCGATTTGGTGGCGCTCGCGGATGGTGGTGACGAGGCTGTCGATGCGGAGGTCGAGCTTGGTGGATGCGACTTCTTCGCGGCCTTTTTGTTCGTTGACCTTGGCGTGGTCGCGGCGGATAGCGGCGAGCGAGGTTTCCGCGGATTCGATGGCTTCGAGGAGAGCGGTGCGGCCTTCCGAGCGGGTGTTGATTTCCACTTGGAGGTCCTCGACCTCAGCGCGGTGGGATTCGCATTCCTCGGCGAGGCGTGAGTTCTCGCCGTGTGCGGTCTCGATGCGTTGGTCGAAGGATGAAATTTCCGTTTCGCGGCGGATAGCGAGGTCGCGGAGTTCCGAGAGACGGGCCTCCATGGGCTTTTGTTGTTCCTCGGCGGCTTGGCGTGCGCGGCGCTCGACGGCGAGTTCCGTGCGGAGCTCGTTGAGAGACTCGAGGATGTCCTGTTCGCGGCGGACGGCGGAGTCTGACTCGGATTGGAGGCGATGAGATTCATTTTCTAAGGCTTCCAAGCGCTCGCGAGCGGATGCGAGTTCGGACTCCATGTGTTCGCGGCCTTCGGCGGCGGCGCGCTCGCGGTTTTCGAGTTCGCCGCGCTCCCACTTGACGTTTTCCAGCTTGGTTTCGAAATTTTCCACCTCGCGTGTTGCGAGGCTGAGTTGGCCTTGAAGAGTGGAAAGGTCGACCTTTTGGCGTTGGAGGCGTTCGCGTGAGATTTCCACCTCCTCGCGGAGTTGTTCCAAGCGGGCCTGGAGATCGGTCACGCGGTTGCGAGCGGCCTCGTCGGCGGCGGTGAGATCCGTGACTTCTGCGGCGAGGTTTCGGACTTCGTTTTGGAGTTCGAGGACTGAGGTGCTGCCTTCCGCGCCGGTTCCGCCGCGGAGCATGCCCTCGCCGGTGAGGATGACACCTGCTAGGGTGACGAGCGTGACGCCGGGCAGGGTGGGGCGGAGGCGGAGCGCGGTGGCGAGATTCGGGACGATGAGAACTTTTTCGAGGAGTTGCTCGATGACGGCGGAGATGCGTTTATCCGACTTCACGCGGTCGAGTGCCCAGCCGGTGGCCCCTTCAGGAAGGGACTCCATTTGAGTGCCGGGCGAGTGTCGGATAAAAGTTTCCGGGAGCACGGCGGCGACGCCCAGCTGCTTCTCGGTGAGGCGGGAAATGATCGCCTCCGCCATCGGTTGGTCTTGGACGAGAACGGCTTGGAGGTGATTTCCGAGGGCGGCCTCGATGGCGCGTGCGCAGGAATTTTCCGCCTCGATGAAGGAGGCGAGGACGCCGTGGATGCCCGGTTTGAATTGATCCGGCAGGCCGAGGCCCTTGAGGACGTTTTGGGTGCCTTTTTCAAACCCTTCGCCGCTTTCCACGAGTTGGCGGACTGCGTCGAAACGGGCTGAGCGTTGGGCGAGAATTTTATTCGACTCGATGGCGGCGTTGCGGGCGGCGTCGAGGTCGCCGCGGGTGTGTTGGTAGGTGCGCTCGGCGATTTGGAATCCTTCTTCGAGTTCGCCGAGCATTGAGCCGGTGGACTCCACTTCGCTGGCGATGCGTGCTTGCTCGGAGCGGAATTCTTCGAGTTCGAGAGAGAGGCGTTGTTCCTCGTCGCCGAGTTGGCGTGAGCGTTCGCGGTTGCCTTCGAGTTGGGCGAGGGCGCTTTCGATTTTCGCCTGCATGGTGGCGATGATCGTTTGAGTGCGGTTCGCCTCGCCGCGGGTTTCGCGGAGTGAGGCCTCGATGCGTTCGCGTTCCTCACGAGTGCCGCGCGTGCGTGATTCTTGGTCGGAAAGTTGAATTTCCTTTTCGGCGATGATGCGGCTGAGTTGGTCGAGAGACTCGTTAGCGGCGGAGAATTCCGATTCCTGGTGGGCGAGTTTCTCGCGGGTTTCGGCGATTTCCTCGTGGTTTTGGCGGATGCGAGATTCGAGTTCCGCCTTGCGTTCCTCGTTGAAAGCGATGCGTCCGGCGGCTGAGTTGAGAGCGTTGCGGTGCTCGTTGAGGCGTTGGCGGAGTTCGGCGAGTTCGCCCTCGAAGATGCGAGCGGCGGTGCGAGCCTCGGTGACGGCCTCCTCCTTGGCGGGGAGTTGCATTTCCAGTTCCGTGTCGCGGACCTCCAAGCCGCGGATCGAGACGACCAATTCATCGCGCTCGGCGGTGAGTTCGATGAATTTCCGGTGTCCGAGATGCGTGTCGAGGACGCGAGTGTCGGCGGCGAGTGCTTGGTAGCGGCGTGCTTTTGCGACTTGTCGGCGGAGCGAGTTCATGCGGCGTTCCTGCTCGGCGAGCACGTCTGAGACGCGGAGCAAGTTGGCCTCGGTGAATTCCAGCTTCCGGAGAGCCTCCTTCTTTTCGCGTTTGAACTTGGTGATTCCGGCGGCTTCTTCGAAGACCGCGCGGCGTTCCTCGGGTTTGGAAGAGAGGATTTGGTCGATCTGGCCCTGCGCCATGATCGAGTAGGCGGTGCGGCCGATGCCGGTGTCCATGAGCAGGTCGTGGATATCTTTGAGGCGGCAGAGAGTTCCGTTGATGCGGTATTCCGAGCGGCCGTCGCGGAAGACGCGGCGTGTGAGGGCGACCTCGTTGAAATCCACCTTGAGCGGGCCTTCGCAGTCCGCCATGGTGAGTGTGACCTCCGCCATGCCGAGAGGTTTGCGTTTTTCGGTGCCGTTGAAAATGACGTCTGCCATTTCGCCGCCGCGCAGGGCCTTGGCTGAGGTTTCTCCGAGCACCCAGCGGATGGCGTCAACGACATTGGACTTGCCGCAGCCATTGGGGCCGACGATTCCGGTGACGCCTTTGGCGAATTCAAACACGGTTTTGTCCGCAAAGGACTTGAAGCCGTGGATTTCGAGAGTTTTCAGATACATGCAGACAGGCAGGGTTAAGGGTGAAGCCCGAGAGGGAACCGGACGTTGGGAGCCTAAGTACGGATTGCGGCACTGCAACTCATCAAGTGAAAATTGCACAAGATGTGGTGTTGTTTGAGGGGGTTGGCTACCTTATCTTGCGGTTTGCGATTCTACGGATTTGTGAAGTAATTTGCAGAATGGATGGAAAACGCATGGATTTCAGAAATCCGCTTGCCCTCTGTGATTTGGCCGGGCAATGTCTGCCCAACCAAGGCGGCTTGGCGGAATTGGTAGACGCGCTCGACTCAAAATCGAGTTCTAACGAGTGTGGGTTCGAGTCCCACAGCCGCTACTTTTTTGACTCTCCGTGCAGCAGCCGGCATATCCGACACACGCAGCTCTCGTAGAATGTCACATCCCCGGACCATTGGAATCATTGCAGGTAGCGGAGTTTATCCGGAGACATTCATCCGTGCGGCGCGTCGTCATGCGCCGGAAACGCGCTTGGTGGGGATCGCTTTTGAGGGGGAAACCGCCTCGGATTTGGGGGGCAAGCTGGACGAGATTGAGTGGATCCGAGTTGGGCAACTGAGTCGCTTGATCAAATTTTTCGTGCGGCAGGGGGCAAAGGAGGCGGTGATGATGGGGCAGATCTCGCCGAAGAACTTGTTTGATCTCCGTCCGGATTTGCGGATTTTGATGATGTTGGCGCGTGTGAAAGAGAGGAACGCGGAGACCTTGTTTGGAGCGATCGGTGAGGAGTTGGCGAAGGACGGCATCACCTTGTTACCCGCGACGACGTTTTTAGAAGATCATTTGCCCGTGGCGGGACCGGTGTGCGGTCCGAAGTTCAAGCGGCGGCAGTTGGCAGATGCCGAGTTTGGTTTTCGGATTGCCAAGCAGACGAGCGCCTTGGACATCGGGCAAAGTGTGGTTGTGCGGCATGGCACGGTGTTGGCGGCGGAAGCGTTTGAGGGGACGAATGCTTGCATCAAGCGTGGTGGCGAGCTTGGGCGGGGGAAGGACGTGTTGCTGGTGAAGGTTTCCAAGCCAAATCAGGATTTTCGCTTCGACGTGCCAGTCGTTGGGCCTCAGACGGTTGAGACGTGTGCGGCGGCGGGCGTGGGAGGCATCGCCATTGAGGCGGGGAAAACTTTGTTGTTGGAGAAGGAGCGGGTTGCCGCGCTTTGTGAGAAGCATCAAATCGGAATTCACGCGGTCGAGTGAGCGGCTGCGGCTGCGGCTTTTGGCTGCGGCTAGGGGAGCAGGTCCGTGTAAGTTCCGGGATCGCTGCCGGGGATTTCGATGGCACCGCAGGCATTTGCATAAAACTCGCGTGGGCCGACGCCGCCGATGATGGCGTAGGCGTATCCGAGATCGCGCAGGCCATAGAGAGACTTGAACAGCAGTGCCTTACCGATTCCAAGGCCACGGGCGGACTCCGCCACGCCGGTGGGGCCGAAGAACCCGCGGAGTGTGGTTTCGTAGCAGGCGAAGCCGATGATTTGCTTGTCCCGGGTGGCGATGAAGCAGCTCACGGGTTGGCGGGTGAGGGCGACTTCCACCTCGCTGACCCATTTTGCGGAGAAGTGTGTGCGAACGAAATCCGCCACCGTGTGTTTCTCGAAGGCGCGTGCGCGACGGAGCGTGACGCCATTTTCCTCGATTTTCCGGTCAAGCGGAGTGGCGTCCGGCAAGTCATACAAACGCACCAACATGTCGATCATGGGCCGATTCAAGCGGGAATCAGAATTTGCGCCACTGATTTTGTGGGTTTCGTGAAATTCAGATCCAGTCCAGAACGCCATCGAGTGATTCGACCACACGATCCGCGCCGTGGGCGGTGAGGGATTCTGCGGAAAATTGGCCGGTGGCGACGGCGAGGCAGCGTGCGCCGATGGCGTGGGCGCAGGCGATGTCCTTGGGAGTGTCGCCGATGACCCATGTTTCTTGGGCGGTGAACGTGCGTCCGGTGTGGGCGTTTGCGCGTGCGAGGGCGACGGGGCCGAGAAGATTGCGGTCTGCGTGATCACAGCCGTAAGCCCCGAAGGCAAAGTGGCTAGCGAGTCCGAAATGGCGCATTTTCGCGGCGGCTCCGCCGGCGATGTTGCCGGTGAGCAGGCCAAGGCTGGCGTCTGGACGGAGGGCCAAGCCTGTGAGAAGTGGGGTCACGCCGTCGAAGACGCGACCGGGGTAGCCGCCTTGGGCGAGATTCCACTCAAGACGTGTGAGATAGGTGTCGAAATAAGACTCGATCCGCTCGGGCGTGGGCTCGATTTCGAAATGCGCGTGAATTTTAGCAATCAGGCCGAGATCCGTGCTGCCGGCGAGGTCGAGCGCCGGGCCGGGATCGCCAAAAACCAGGCAAGTCGCCTCGTTGAGCGCCGCCATTCCGGCACCGCCGGTGTCAACCAGGGTGCCGTCGATGTCGAAAAGATACAGCATCGGCGAATGGGGAGCGGTGATGAGGAAGCGTGGCTTAGCTCGGTTCTTCCTTTGGCGCGGAGGCAGCCGCCTCGGTTTCGGGAGCGTCTGGTGCTTCGTCTGGGACCTCGTCAGGGACGAAATCGTCATCCGCATCATCACCGTTGTTTGAGTCATCCTCCTCGAAGTCATCTTCTTCCATCAGTTCGCCGTGGAAGAGGTGGAACTTCCGCTTGCGTTGGTGCGCAGGGAGAGGAGAGAGGATCATGGCGACGGCGCGGCCGTTGAGGCGAGGTGCTTGGTCCACTTGAGCCATGGATTTCAGGTCCTCGATGATGCGGTTGAGCACCACGAAGCCGAGGTCCTTGTGAGCGTTTTCGCGACCGCGGAATTGCAGCACGAAACGGCACTTGTGGTTGGCTTCTAGAAATCCTTCGGCGCGGCCAAGCTTGATGTTGTAGTCGTGCTGGCCGGTGCCGACGCGGAATTTCACTTCCTTCATGCGGGTGGAGCTTTTCGACTTTTGCTTCTTGAGCTTGGCTTGCTCGTACTTGTATTTCCCGTAATCGACGATTTTGCAGACCGGTGGGTCCACTTGGCCGGCGATTTCGACGAGGTCGAGTCCGAGGGATTGTGCTTTTGCAAGCGCCTCACGCGAGCTCATGACGCCGAGTTGATCGCCATTGGCGAGGACGACGCGAACTTTCGGGGCGCGGATTCGGTCGTTGATCCGCGTCATATCGCGGAAACGACCCCTATTTTGGTCTCTTTGTGGCTTAGCGATGGCTTTGTCCTCCGGTGGGTAGGTGCGACGCATGGGTGCACGGGCAGGCAAGGCCGCCGCACAGATCCGGTGCGAAGAAGGGTGCGGAACGATGGACCAAGCGCCGGATCATAGATCGGAGACAGCGTGTTCCAACCGATAGCGACGATCGGTTTTCAGGGTCATCATAGGTCGTTCCAAGAAAATCATTGAGCGGCTGGGTGCCGGAATCCTGATACGGTTAGCGAGGAGGAATGGTGAATTCCATACGCCGCTGCGCGTGTCTGATTCAGATGGGTAGGGAGAAATCTGAGTTCGGGCAAGCTCGTTTTTTCGAGTGTTTGAGGTTTATCGCATTTTTCTTGGGGCTCTGAGGGGGGAGATTTGCCAAGTGTGATGAAATTGACGGGGAAATCTCACCATTGCCGTTGACCAGTGGCGGCTGGGTGGCGAGTGTCCGCCCATGTTTATTGATCACATCCGCATTTTCGGAAAGGCCGGCGACGGCGGAAATGGCGTGGTATCTTGGCGGCGCGAGAAATTTGTCCCACGGGGTGGGCCGGATGGTGGAGATGGCGGGGCGGGTGGCGACATCATTCTCGTGGTGGATCCATCGACAGACAATTTGCGGGCGTATCATTACGATCCGAAATTGATCGCCGAGGATGGGAAGAACGGCGCGGGTGGTCGGAAAACCGGCAAAAGCGGGAAGCGAGTGATTGGCAAGGTGCCGCCGGGAACGGTGGTGTATCGCAGCAATGCGGTGACGGTGCAGGAAGCGGTCGAGTTTGAGCGGAGTGATGAAGGCATCGACTTGGAGCCGATCGCCGATTTGACGGAGATCGGGCAAGAGTTCGTCTTGTGCAAGGGCGGCGAGCCGGGGCAGGGCAACTGGAATTTCAAGACGGCGACGAACCGGACGCCGGTCGAGCACACGCTTGGGACGCCGGGCGAGCAAAGCGTGTTTTACCTTGAGTTGCGGCGCATTGCGGATGCGGGTTTGGTGGGTTTCCCGAATGCGGGGAAATCGACGTTGCTCGGCAAGTTGTCTGCGGCCAAGCCGAAGGTCGCCTCCTATCCGTTCACGACGCTGCAGCCGGTTGTCGGTGTGGTTGAGTTTCCGGGTTACCGACGCTGCACGATCGCGGACATTCCGGGATTGATTGAGGGTGCGCATGAAAACCGCGGTTTAGGCCATGAGTTTTTGCGGCATATCACGCGTTGCCGGGTGCTGCTTTTCGTCATTGATATGGCGGGCAGTGAGGGACGCGATCCGATCTCGGATTTGGAAATTCTCCGGCGCGAGATCAAAGAGTATGATGATGAGCTGGCGCGCTTCCCGTGGAAGATCATTGCCAACAAGATGGATCTCGATGGAGCGGCGGAGAATTTAGAGATCTTCCGCGATCGGTTTCCGAAAATTGACATTATTCCGATTTCTGCGGAGGAGGAGCAGGGCTTGGATGATCTCAGGCAGATTCTTGACAACGAGATCGGGCACCGGACCTCCAAGTGATTTTCACGGACAAGCGGACTCATGCAGCCAGCGCTCCAGACGGTTTTTGTTTACGGGACCCTTCGCAAGGGAGGGTCCAACCATTTCCGGATGGCGGGTGCTGAGTTCGTGACGGCTGGGACGATCCGTGGGCGGATGTATCGGATCGATTGGTATCCGGGGCTGGTTTTGGATGATTCCGGGGATGAAATTCAGGGGGAAGTGTATGCGGTGGACGCGGAATTGTTGGCGGCCTTGGATGTGTTTGAAGGGCTATCTGCCGGGGAGATCGAGGGCAGTGAATACCGACGTGCGCGCGCCACGGTGGTGGCGCGGGATAGCCGGATTTTAGAAGCATGGGTGTGGGAGTGGCTCGGAATGGTGGATGAGAGCCGCCGCGTGTCTGGCGGGGATTGGCTGAAGGAAGAGTGAGCGGGGCGGATGGTAAAATCCGGATTGCCCTTCGCCACCGGATGGCATGAACTCTCGGGCGTGCGCTACGATCCCATTCCAACTGAGTTTTTCATTCACAATCGCGAAAACCTGCGGGCTTTGTTGAAGCCGAACAGCATGGTGATTTTGCATGCCAATGATATTTATCCGACCAATGCGGATGGAACTTTGGCCTTCAAACAAAACAGTGACTTATTCTACCTGACGGGGGTGGATCAGGAGGACACCGTGTTAGTCCTGATGCCGGATGCGGTGGATGTGAATGAGCGGGAAATTTTGTTTGTGAAGGAGACCAGCGAGTTGATCGCGATTTGGGAGGGTGAGAAGCTGACGAAAGATCAGGCGCGCGCGGCGACGGGGATCAAGCGGATCGAGTGGTTTGCGGGATTTGATGCATTTTTGCACAGGATGGTGCCGCAGGTTGAGCATATCTATCTGGCGACGAATGAGCATTTGCGGGCGAGCGTGGTGGTGGAGACACGGAATGCGAGGTTCATCAAAGAGTGCCAGGCGCGCTACCCCTTGCACCGTTATGAGCGCTTGGCACCTTTGTTGCAGCGGCTGCGCATCACCAAGCATCCGGTCGAGTTGGACATGATCCAGCGGGCTTGCAATATCACCGAAGCGGGGTTTCGGCGCTTGTTAGGATTTGTCAAGCCGGGTGTCGGCGAGTGGGAGATCGAGGCGGAGTTGGTGCATGAATTCGTGCGTCGTGGCTCGCGTGGCTTTGCGTATGCGCCGATCATTGGCTCCGGGAAGAATGCGTGTGTGCTGCATTATGTCGAGAATGACCAAGTTTGCAAAGATGGCGAGATGGTGCTGATGGACGTGGCTGCGGAGTATGCGGGCTGGGCGTCGGATTTGACGCGGACGATTCCGGTGAATGGTCGTTTCACGCGGCGGCAGCGGGATGTGTATGATGCGGTTTTACGAGTCTTCAACGGGGCGAATAGTTTGTTGCGGCCGGGGAATACGCCGTTGGAATATCAGAAACAGATCATCGAACTGATGGAACATGAGTTGGTGGGCTTGGGCTTATTCTCGGCCAAGGAAGCGCGTGCACAGGGCGCGGATAAGGCCTTGGTGAAGAAGTATTTCATGCACGGCACCTCGCATCATCTGGGCTTGGATGTGCATGATGTGTGTCCGCCGCACGAGCCGTTTGCGGAAGGCATGGTGTTCACGATCGAGCCGGGAATTTACATTCGCGAGGAGGGCTTGGGCGTGCGTTTGGAGAACGACGTCGTCATCGGAGCGAAAGGAAATTTTGATCTCATGGGAAGCATCCCGATGGAGGCTGACGAGATTGAAGAGTTGATGAATGCCGGGCGCGCGTGAGCGTGCGCGGGCGGGCTGAAGTTTTGAGTTCCATCTTTGGGCGGATGGACTAGGGTCGGCGGATGATTGGAATTGTGCTGGGATCAGGACTTGGGCCGCTCGCGGATGCGGTGGTGCTTGAACGTGAAGTTTCATTTTCCGCCGCCGGGCTTCCGGTCTCGTCGGTGCCGGGGCATGCCGGGAAGTTCATTTTTGGGAAAATCGGCGTGACGCCGGTGGTTCTGATGAAGGGGCGGGTGCATCTCTATGAGGGGCATGGGCCGCGGCAGGTGACGGCGGGCGTGCGCTGGATGGTGGAGCAGGGGATTGAGCAGTTGATTCTAACCAATGCGGCTGGCACCTTGAATCGGGATTTCGCGCCGGGGACTTGGATGATGCTGAGTGATCACTTGAATCTCACGGGCGACACGCCTTTGCAGGGTGCGGATTTCATCGACATGTCCGTGGCTTACAATGCGGGTTGGCGTGATCAATTTCGTGCAGCGGCGGCGGAATTGGGGATGGTTTTGCATGAGGGGGTCTATGCGGGGTTGCGCGGGCCGCAGTATGAAACGCCGGCGGAAATTCGGATGCTGCGTGTGATCGGTGCGGATGCGGTGGGGATGAGCACGGTTTTAGAGACGCTTCAAGCGCGTTCGTTAGGACTGCGCGTTGCGGCATTTTCCTGCCTGACCAATTGGGCGGCGGGCATCACGCCGGCGGCCTTGGATCACCATGAAGTTTTGGAAACTGGCAAGCAGGCCGCCCATGCGATGGTCGAGCT
>JBEGOB010000283.1:0-2596 GCA_041182265.1 Verrucomicrobiota bacterium
CTGCTTCCCGAGAAATCAAAGGACGGCTCCCGCCGCTTCCGGGACTTCACACGCGATGAAAGGGTCATGGCAAAGATATTCGAGGACTTCGTTCGCAATTTTGCAAACCGTCATCTGCCTGCTGCAACCGTGTCGGCCATGCACATCGACTGGCGCGCCTCCGATTTAGGAAAAGGCACATCCTCCATGTTGCCACGCATGATCACCGACGTCACGATCGCCTGGCCGGACCGGAAGCTGATTCTCGATTGCAAATATTACCGCGAAGCCTTGGTGGCACGCTACGATGCGCTTCGCTTTCACTCGGGCAACCTCTACCAGCTCAACGCCTACCTTACGAACAAGGCCGTTGAGCCTGGCTGGGAGAACGTGGAAGGCATGTTGCTATATCCATCAAACGGATATCACCTCGATCACGTGTTTACTCTCCACAGTTGTCACAGAATTCGCGTCGCGACTCTCGATCTCCAGATGGATTGGATGAAAATTCAAACAGCGCTGCGACAGCTTTTATCTCCCCTGAATGATCCAATAAGCAGCGCTAGCTGAAATTTCTCAGGCTATTGATGATGGCGGGCCCTTTTGTTTAGCAGCCCCGAAAGATCTGCCACATCCGCACTAGGGCGTAGGTGTCCAGCTTGCAGTATTCCAGTAGTTGCAGGCGGATGGTTTCTCGCTCAGCAGGGGTCGTTTCCACCGCGATGGCTTTTTTGAACGCCTCGACTGCGGCGGTTCCATCCTGGACGCCATCGAGCTGGGAGTAGGAGAGCTCCGGGCAGAGGGCGGGCAACACTGCCTTGATGCTCCAACTCCCTTGCTGGCTTGGGTGATAGTAGCGGTCCCTTGCGATGGGCAGCAGATCGACGACTCGATCGTTGATGGCGAGCAAGGCTGGCTCGAGGTCCGGGAATCGTTGTGCCAACTCGCGAATCCGGCTGCATTCGAACGCCGCGCTGTAAACGAACACCGGTCCCTTGGTCCCGCATTGTTCAACCAGGCTGCGGGCAAACAACAGGGAAGGGTCGTCGCCTGAAAGATCGAGAAACTCGGCATGCTCGATACGGCCATTTCGCCCAACTCGGTGAAGGCTGAACTGAAAGGGAACTTGTTGGTAGGGCCTCGTGCCTTTCCAGATCGGAATGACGAAGTTGACGGTCTCGAAATCAAGAAAGGTTGCGGGGAATTTGAAACTCGATAGGTCGGCTGCTGCCCCCTTGGCATCAAAATAGGGCACCCCGGTAGTTGAGCATTTCTTGACCCGCATCTGCGTGGCGTTGAGTTGGTCGTCCGGGACGTCTCTCAAATCATCGTATCCATCCTCCTCAAGCGAAGTGCGCTTCGTTTTGCTCAGGTAGGGGAGGGAGCTTAATGGATACGGCACCGGGGGCCGGTCACGATTGCAGTAGCCGCAAAATCCGCAGGTGAAGGGAGTGCTGCATTGGATGCCGGTAGGCACCACGGGTTCCTCGGCAAGCTCAGCCACCGCATGGGCAGCGGCGATCCATTCTCTCACTTCATCATCACGAGAAAAGGATGGTTCGGTGAGGTCCACTTCCTTGAGAAGTCCCTGGTAGTCACCACCGCCCGGATAGACGAAGCTGCTGTCGATGTGCGCAAGCGAGACCGAAGCGAGTGAAACTCCGGAGTTGATGGCGATGTGAGTCTGCACCGCGATGTCGTCGAGGTGATAGGGCTTCACGCTGGTGGAGGATTTTACCTCAATCATTTTCCACTGGAGCCCTCCACTGGACCGCTCCGGTAGCATCACATCCGCGTAAGCCAGTGCACCATCCATGGAGAGCCCCGCCTCGAACACGGGAGACAAACCCTGTAAAAGAAGCTTCGCGCTGCGGGCGAGTGCCTCTCCATGACCCAGGGCAACGATGTCGATAGTCTCGCCCATCCCTTCGGGATCATAGAGCGTCTGGGCAATGTTTCCGACCTGATAGCCAATTTGGAAAACCGCCTCGGATGCCGAATCATCCCTCAAGTGGTTTTTGTGAACTTCTAGCCACAGACGTTTGGGGCACTGCCGGAAGGCGATGATCTTGGATTTGGAGAGATTTCTCATGGTGTCTGTGGTGAAAGCACATCAGTCGAGACATCCTCGTAGTTTTGAGAGAGATGTTTCTGGACGAAGTGGCTGGAGACTGGGCTCATCTGGGTTTGTGTTAGCCAGATCCGCCATGGATTCAGCGGTTTCGTCAATGATAGAACCACCGACCTAATCACTTGGACTTGTCGGGAAGGCGTCATTTCAAAGCCGTCGGCCGTTGTTTTTGTGACGTTGCCCGCTGACTGTCCCGCCTTGTCAATCGCTCTGTCAGCAGGAAGCTGCATTGTCAGTATTGTCAGTGGCCTTTTTTCGGCACCTCCAGATTTCGGGCATTTTCCTCATGACAATTTTCATGACGCAGCTCGTCCCGGGTCCACCAATCGTTGATTCTACAAGGATTCGTTCCGCCTCGACTCCTCATGACAGCAGGTTTTCGAGCACGCCGATGCGCAGCATGAAAGCGCCCAGCTGATCACTTCCACGGACCGCGTTCGCCTCAAGCTCGGTCAGATCGACCTAGGCTCGGCAAATTCTTGGCGA
>JBEGOB010000284.1:0-29220 GCA_041182265.1 Verrucomicrobiota bacterium
GCTTGGATCGCCTGCATTTACAACATCGACTGGCCAAGCTCCGCCGGCCTCAGCGCCTCTCGCCAACAGTCGGAAATGCGCGGCATCCTCGACAAACTCGTCGCCCTGAAAATGAATGCCGTCATTTTCCAAGTCCGCCCCCAGTGCGACGCCGTTTACTCATCCTCCATCGAGCCATGGAGCTCATCCCTCACCGGCACCATGGGACGCTCACCCGGCTATGATCCCCTCGCCTTCTGCATCCAAGAAGCGCACGCGCGCGGCATCGAAGTCCATGCCTGGTTCAACCCCTTTCGTGCGCTTTCAAACAGCGCACAACAAACCGCATCCAACCACGTAACCCGCTCATCTCCTCACATCACTAAACGCTTTGGTTCAATGACATGGTGTGATCCCGCACACCCAGACACTCGCGCCCGCGCGCTCAATGTCATCCTTGATGTCCTCAAACGCTACGATATCGACGGCGTCCATCTCGACGACTATTTCTACCCCTACCCTTCCGGCAATTTACGCTTCCCTGACGGAAAAACACCCGCCCAACGCCGCTCTTACGTCGACGGTTTCGTCAGCAATCTCTACTCCGCCGTCAAACGCCAAAAACCTTGGGTTCGCGTCGGCATCAGCCCCTTTGGCATCTGGCGACCCGGTGTCCCCGCTGGGATCGAAGCCGGCATCGACAGCTATGAACAACTCGCTGGAGACTCACGCAAGTGGCTGAAAAACGGTTGGGTGGACTACCTCGCCCCCCAACTCTATTGGCGGGATTCTCCACAAAAACAAAGTTTCTCCGCGTTGCTGGAATGGTGGCGCCAACAAGGCACGCGCCCGGTCTGGCCCGGCATCGCCTCCGCACGCATCGGCTCCTCTGAAGACCCAGGACGCCCCGCCTCCGAGATCACCCGCCAAATCGACCTCAGCCGCAAAATTGGCAAAAACTGGAATGGGCACATCCACTGGAGCGCGAAAAGCCTCGTCAAAAACCAAGGCGGAATCGCCAGCCGCTTGGCAAGTTCCTACACCCAAGCCGCTGCCATCCCGCCCATGCCATGGCTCAGCAGCAAGCCCCCCGCATCACCTGGCGTCAGCGCATCCTGCAAAGGCGCATCCACTTCCATCCGCTGGTCACCCGACAAATTGACCGCAAAAATTGCCATCCAAGCCAAATTCAGCGGCGTTTGGCGCACCATCGCCATCACGCCCGCACGCTCGCAAGGCATCAACACGCCACGCGCCGAAGCAATCGCCATCACGGCCATCGACCGCTTCGGCAACGCAAGCCAGCCGAAAGTCCTCGGGCTGAAGTAAGCCTCGACCCAAAGGCAAAAATCTCACCAAGCAGGCAGGCCAAGCATCTCAGGCAAGGCCTCTCTTGGACGCCACGTCAAGATCTCAGGCTCACCCGAAGTGATCAAAACCGTGTGCTCAAAATGCGCGGACGGCTTCCGATCCTCGGTAATCACCGTCCACCCATCGTCCAAAATTCGCACCGAAGCCACACCTGCATTCACCATCGGCTCAATCGCCAAAGTCATGCCAGGCATCAGCCTCGGAGACTTCCCCTGCGGGCGATAATTCGGAACCTGTGGCTCCTCATGCAGCCGCCGCCCGACTCCATGCCCGACGAATTCACGCACAATCGTAAAACCATGCGGCTTGGTAAATGCCTCAACCGCACCACACAAATCCGCCAGCTTTCGGCCAGCACGCGCGTGCGAAATCGCCTCAAACAAGGACTGCTCCGTCACCGCAAGCAGACGCTTCGTCTCCAACGGAATATCTCCGGCTGCCACCGTCGTTGCATTGTCCCCAATAAAACCGCTCTTCACGATTCCAACATCAATCTTCACGATGTCGCCCGGTAAAATTTTCCGCGCCCCACCGATCCCATGGACCACCTCCTCATTCACGGAAATACATGTGTAACCCGGAAATCCCCGATACCCGAGAAACGCGCTCTTGCAATCATGCTCACGCATCATCTCCGCCGCAAGGCGATCAATCTCACCCGTGCTGCGCCCCGGCGTGACCTCCTTGGCCAAGGCCTGCAAAATAGTGGAGGCGATGGCACCTGCTGCGCGCATGAACTCAATCTCACGCGGAGACTTGATTGGGATACGGTTTCTACGAGACACAATGGTAAAACAGCGGTTGATGAACGAAAATTTCAAACGGAAGGACTTTGGAAAATCTGAAGTAAGTGCCCGGCAACCACATCCTGAGGTGCCGTTGCATCGCAAACATGCAGCAAACCCATGCCCGCATAATGCGCAATAACCGGCCCAGTTAATGCCACAAACTCAGCATGCCGATTGCGAAAATTTTCCTCGCTATCGTCCGCACGAGCACCCGCCGCGTGCCCACAAATCGGGCAGTGATCACCCGCCGCAAGCTGAACCCGTTGGCCAGACCACCGGCATTCGGGACACTCAACACGCTGGCGAATCCGTTCCAGAAGCTCATGAAATGGAACCTCCAATGAAATTGCAGCATCCAGTGACAAACCGCCTCGCTCCAGAAATCCATCCAAAAACAAGGCCTGTGGCAAACTCCGCGGAAAGCCATCCAAAACCCACCCTCCTGACTGACGCACCAACCAATCTTCCAGAATTGGAAACATCAACTCATCCGGAAGATACTCACCCCGTGCTAAAATCGGCGCGGCCTTTTTGCCCAGTTCTGATTGCTGCTCAACATGCTCCCTTAAAATTGCACCTGTGCTGAGATAGCCCAACCCAAGACTCGCTGCCAAGGTCCGCCCCTGCGTTCCTTTTCCAGAAGCCGGGGGGCCTAGCAAAACGACGCGGAGCGGTTTCTCAGCAATCGCCATCAAAGGGAGCTGTTGTAAATGTAAGCCGTGATCCCAAGAACGATCAAAATCGCAATCACCGTCCAAAGATACACAATCGCTGTCCGAGGCGCAGCGCCGCTGCTTTGGCTCAAGCGGTCATAACGCCCCTTGAGTTTTCCTTTGCGCAGGAATCCATCGTAATGCTTCTGCAACAACTGAGTTTCGACCTGACGCATCACATCCAGCACCACACCCACCATGATCAGCAGAGACGTGCCACCGAAAAACTGCAGCACCAAAGAACCAGGAGGCAGGCCCACTAAAGCACCCACGCCGACCGGCAAGACAAACAGAACGGCAAGGAAAATCGCCCCTGCAAAAGTCAAACGAGTCATCGTGAAATCCAAGAAATCCGCAGTGGGCTTACCCGGACGCACGCCCGGAATGTAGCCACCATTGCGCTTCAAATCCTCCGCAATCTGTGAGGGCTGGAACATCATCGCCACCCAGAAGTAGGAAAATAAGAAAATCCCGAGACCACCCAAGATGTAATACCAAGTGCCGCCACCCACCAACTCGCCATAAAGCTTGGTCGCCCAAGGCTGGCCGGAAAAGAACCATTGCAACATCATCGGCGGCAATGAAAGAACCGCCGAAGCAAAAATGATCGGCATCACGCCCGCGTAATTGACCTTCAACGGAAGATACTGAGTTTGTCCACCGAACTGCTTCCGGCCGACAACGCGCTTTGCATACTGAACTGCGATCCGGCGCTGCGCCTGTGTGATCGCGATCGTCGATGCGATCACCACCAAGAGAAGAGCGATCATCACCACCATCATGATCGAACGGAAAGCATCGCCATCGCCCGTCACGAAATAATTCCATGCCTGAATCAAAGCACCCGGCAGCGCCGAAATGATGTTCACCGTAATAATAATCGAAATTCCATTACCAATCCCCTTTTCAGTGATTTGGTCGCCGATCCACATCAACAAGACAGTCCCCGCAACGATCGTCAAAACCGACAAGGTAAACCAAACAATCGACTGATCCGGCACCAATGTGCCGAATTTCTCAATCCCCGCCATGTAAGGAATGCTTTCGGGCGATGTCAGCGACTTGGCGACAAAGAAGCCCTGCACCACTGCGATGAAAATCGTAATGTAGCGCGTGTATTGAGTGATTTTCTGACGACCACCATCCTCCCGCGCAAGACGGGAAAGTTTCGGCACCACTGCGGTCATCAACTGCACCATGATCGATGCAGAAATGTATGGCATAATGCCCAACGCGAAGATACCTGCCTGCTGGAGACCACCGCCCGAGAAAACCGTCAGAAGCGCGGTAATCCCGCCCGTAGGGTTCGTCGGATCTGCGGTCTTCACGCTATCAAGCCAAGCTTTGATCACCGTGGCATCCACCCCGGGAAGTGTGATATGCACCCCCAGGCGAATGATCACAATCAAAGCAAGAGTGAAAAGAATCCGATCCCGCAATTCGGGAATCTTCCAAGTGTTGGCAAACGCAGAAATCATGGCTGAATGATAAAAAAATAAAGCAAAGCTTATAAACACGATGAGGAAGCGCAGAAGCGCTTCCCCATCGGAAATCAGAGATCAATGTGAAGGAATCAAGCGATCGGTTCTGACACCGTGCCGCCGGCCTTCTCGATCTTTTCACGAGCGGAAGCACTGGCACCTGCCACCACGAGGTGGAATGCCTTGGTAACTTCGCCCACGCCAAGAACCTTAACCTTGTCGCAAGGACCATTGACGAGACCTTGTCCACGAAGCGCCGCTTCGTCGATAGTCGCACCCGCATCGAAAAGATCGTCGAGTTCGCCCACGTTGAAGACGACAAACTTGAAGCGGAAGTCGTAATTGTTGAATCCGCGCTTAGGAAGGCGACGGTGAAGAGGCATCTGGCCACCTTCGAAACCGACACGCGTGCCAGAACCGGAGCGGGCCTTTTGACCCTTGTTGCCTTTGCCGGAAGTCTTGCCGTGTCCCGAGCTTTCGCCGCAACCGAGACGCTTGTTCCGGTGCTTTGAGCCTGGATTTGGGCTGAATGAATGAAGTTCCATTGTATTAGAGAGTTAGAAAATAAGAAATTGAGGACCGTGGATTGGGGATGGAAGAGGAGAAAAACGACTAATTTTGGAAGTCTTCACAACCTCAAATCTCCCATCCCTGATCTCCGATCTTAGATGGCCTTTTCCCGCTTTTTCTTGCCGCGTGAGCCAAGAACTTGGTCACGAGTGCGGAGTTGAGAAAGAGCCTTGAGCGTAGCTTTCACCACGTTGGCATGGTTAGAGGAACCCATTGACTTCGCGAGCACGTCGCGGATGCCAACAGCTTCGCAAACCGCACGGACACCGCCACCGGCGATGATCCCGGTTCCAGGGGACGCTGGCTTGAGAAGAACCTTACCACCACCATACTCTGCGTAAATCTCGTGAGGGATGGTGCCATCAACGATGCTCATTGGCTTGAGCACCTTACGAGCACCTTCGCTGGCCTTCTTGATCGCGTCAGCAACTTCGTTTGCTTTGCCGAAGCCGAGCCCAACCTTCCCAATCTTGTCGCCAGAGACGACAAGAGCGGAGAAGCTGAAACGACGACCACCCTTGACGACTTTAGCGCATCGGTTGATGAACACGACCTTTTCGGAAAGCTCGTTGCCCTCGGAATCCGTCGGCGCTTGGCGCTCTTCGCGGCGTGGACCACCACGGCCACGGCCACCTTGGCCGCCACCTTGATATCCACCACCACCGCCGCCGCCGCCTTGGTAGCCACCGCCTTGACCGCGGCCTTGGTAGGAGGACTGTTGAGGTGCCGAGCCAGCAATCGGGCCCAATGGCGCTGATGGAGCTGCCGGTGTGGCAGGCGCTTGATTATCTGAATTTGTTACCATGATAGGTGTCGGGTCGGAGCGTTAGAATTGAAGTCCGGCTTCGCGCGCTGCATCAGCGAGAGCTTTGACTTTACCGTGGTAGAGGTGACCGCCGCGGTCGAAGACAACGGCGCTGATGTTCGAGCCCTTGGCACGCTCGGCAAGGAGAGCGCCAACCTTTTGGGCGCTCTCGATGTTCGACGATGCCTTTTCGAAGGACTTGTCGAGAGTCGAGGCAGAGACCAAAGTCTTGCCGACCGAGTCGTCGATGACCTGGGCGTAGATGTGTTGATTCGAATAATGAACGGCCAGACGTGGACGTTCCGCGGTGCCGGAAACTTTCCGGCGAATGCGGTTGTGGATGCGTCGGCGGATCGACTTGCGATTGATTGAGCTCATGTTGCCGTAATAAATTTGAGGTTGTGGGCGACGGGTATGAATTATTTGCCGACGCTTTTGCCTTCCTTGCGGCGAACTTTCTCACCGACATAGCGAACGCCTTTGCCCTTGTATGGCTCAGGAGGATAGAAACCGCGAACCTCGGCAGCGAATTGGCCGACAAGTTGCTTGTCGATGCCTTCGACCTTGATCTTGGTGTTTTCAAGCACCGTCACATTAAGGCCCGTTGGAATCGGGTGCAGAAGAGGATGCGAACGACCCAATGAAAGATCAAGATCCGCGCCCTTCACAGCGGCACGAAGACCGACACCGTGAATTTCGAGGTCCTTCACGAAACCTTGTGAGACGCCAACGATCATGTTCTGAACGAGGCTGCGTGCGGTGCCGTGAAGCGCCTTGTGTTGGCGCTGTTCAGTGGCACGAGAGACGATGACGTTCCCGTCTTCGCTCTTGAGGGAGATGCCTTCCGGAAGAGCGAAGTCGAGCTTGCCCTTGGGGCCTTCGACGATCACCAAATTGCCGTCCACCTTGATGGCGACTTTTTCGGGAAGAGAGATTGGTTTAAGACCGACTCGTGACATGGTAGTGTTTTTCCTTTAACGAGTTAGGGGTTACCAGACGTTGGCGAGAAGCTCGCCACCGAGGTTTTGCTTCTTGGCGGAACCGCCGGACATCACACCCTTCGAAGTCGAAAGGATCGAGATGCCGAGACCGGACATGACGCGTGGCACTTCACCAGCACCGACATAATGACGGCGACCAGGAGTCGAAACACGCTTGAGATCGGTAAGAACCGAACGGCCATCGATGAACTTCGGATTGGCCTTGATGGTTGTACGCTCGCCAGTGACGACTTCGTATTTCCAGATGTAGCCTTCTTCCTGGAGGATGCGGGCGATATCCGCCTTGATCTTGGAGTAAGGAGCGGAAAATTCCTCATTGCCAGCGCGGGCAGCGTTTTTGAAACGCGTGAGGAAATCTGAGATTGGATCGGAGAGAACTGCCATAATAGGGGATTCCTTTTAAAAGTGGGTCCGTGGTTGGATTAATTGGCAGCAGCTGCTTCAGCTTCGACCTCGTTGGCTTTTTTCATGTCGCGGAAAGGCATGCCGAGCTCCGTCAGGAGCGCGCGACCCTCTGCGTCGTTGGGGGCGGATGTGACAAAGATCAAATCGAAGCCAATAGTGCGCTTGATTTGGTCAATTTCAATTTCCGGGAAAATGGACTGCTCGCTAATGCCACATGCGTAATTTCCACGGCCGTCAAAGGACTTCGAAGAAATACCGCGGAAGTCGCGAATGTTTGGAGCGGTGACGTTGATAAAACGATGGAGAAATTCCCACATGCGAGGGCCACGCAGAGTGACACGAGCGCCAAGGGCTTCACCCTCACGGAGCTTGAAGTTGGCAACAGCCTTCTTCGAAAACGTGATCGACGGGCGCTGGCCAGTGATTTTTTGAATTTCGTTGACCGCGTCATCGACGGCGACCTTACGATCGGGAGACTTGCCCATGCAGGATGTAACCACGATCTTTTCAAGACGAGGAACCTGATGGAGATTGGTATACCCAAGCTTCTTCGTGAGAGCTGGGACGACCTTGTCCTTATAGTGTTGTTGGAGTGCTGGTGTGCTCATTATTTTTTGCGGGTCAGCGCTGATTTTTTCAGGCGCTTAAGCGCGGGCGGAAGTGAAATCGCTTTTTTCAAAGCGAGTCAACATCAACCCACTTTCTTTACATTGGAGATATGGACAGGACCGTCGATGGTTTTGATGCCACCGGTGGGCTCAGCTTCAGTGCCTTTGACAGCTTTCTGAATTGGGCGGCCGCCTTCGACGACAACTTGGTTTTTAGCAGCCTTCACAAGGAGCACGGTGCCGCGCTTGCCTTTGTGATTGCCTGCAATGATTTCGACTTGATCGCCTTTTTTGACGTGGGTCTTGATGCGGCTCATGAAATTTACGGTTGGATGGAATGAAGAGCGAAGCCAGGTTCAGAGAACCTCGGGTGCAAGGGAAACGATTTTCATGAACGCGCGCTCGCGCAGTTCACGAGCGACAGGTCCAAAAATCCGGGTTCCCCGTGGATTGTTGTCCTTGTCAATGATTACGACAGCATTGCTGTCGAAACGGAGGATGGACCCGTCCGCGCGGCGGATCGGATAAGCAGTCCTTACCACGACAGCTTTCACAACGCTGCCCTTTTTCACGGCTGCAGTCGGGATGGAATCGCGGATGTGGCAGGTGATCACGTCGCCAATCGAGGCGGTGCGGCTGCGCTTGCCGAGCACACCGATCATTTTTGCGCTCCGAGCACCGGTATTATCGGCAACTGTGAGCATGGTTTCCATCTGAATCATGACTTAAAAAATTTGAAATTTAAAATTTGAGATCTGCAATTGGCCGGAGCCGCATCAATGGGAGATAACTTCCGCGAGGGTCCAGCACTTCAGCTTGGAAAGCGGGCGTGTCTCGACAATGCGAACGCGGTCGCCGATTTGAGCCTGACTTTCCTCGTCATGCACGTAATATTTTTTAGAACGCTTGACGATTTTATTGAACTTCGGATGGGGAACACGGGCAACGTGCTCGACGACGATAGTCTTTTCCATTTTGTTGGAAACGACCACGCCAACGCGTGTTTTACGGAGGTGGATCTGTGCGTCCTTGGGAGTCTCGCTCATGATAAGAATTGGTTGATGCGTTGGCAGGGATTAGGCGCTCAGCTTGGCTGTGACAGCCGTAAGAACTTGAGCGGTTTCGCGGCGCACCTGACGGATGCGAGCGGGATTTTCCAAAGAGCCGGTGGACTTTTGGAGGCGAAGGTTGAGAGCTTCCTGTTTGAGTTCGCGAAGACGTGCTTGGAGCTCGTCAGAGGAAAGTTGAAGGATCTCTTTGGCTTTGGTTTTGGCCATGGTGCAGACGGATATTGAAGTTAAAAGATCGGACGGATCAAGCGTGCGGATTGCGGGTGACAAGGCGAGTGCGAATGCCGAGCTTGTAAGATGCGAGGCGCATTGCCTCCTTAGCGGCTGATTCCGGCACACCGCCGATTTCGAAAAGCATATTGCCAGGACGGATCACGGCGACCCAACCTTCAACAGCTCCCTTACCTTTACCCATCCGAGTTTCGGGAGGACGTGAGGTGATTGACTTGTGTGGGAAAATCCGGATCCAGACTTTACCCTTTCTTTTAAGGGAACGGTTAATGGCGATCCGGCAAGCTTCGATCTGGCGGTTGGTCATCCATCCGCGATCAAGGGTTTGCAGACCGAAGTCACCGAAGGCGACAGTGGTTCCACGCTGGGCATTGCCAGAGCGGCTTCCGCGGTGGCTCTTGCGGAACTTGGTTCGTTTGGGCATCAAAGGCATGGCTCGGTCCTCCTAGGAAAAGTTTGAATTGGAATTTTAGAATTAGAAAAATCAGTTGCGATTTTGAGGACGACGATCGCCTCCGCGATCACCACCACGGCCACCGCGATCGCCGCGGTCACCACGACCCCCTTGTTGTGGCCTGCCGCCACCTGTGCCGTCGTCTTCCTTCTTGTTGACCCAAGCCTTGACGCCAATGATGCCGTAAAGGGTGCGAGCCTCGGCAAAGCCGTAGTCAAGCGGGACGCGAAGAGTCTGAAGAGGAACTTTGCCTTCACGATAGCTCTCAGAACGAGCGATATCCGCACCTCCGAGACGTCCAGCACAACGCAGACGGATCCCATCAGCACCGAATTCCATGGCCGTTTGAAGAGCACGCTTCATGGCGCGACGGAAACTAATCCGACGCTCAAGTTGCACAGCAATCTGCTCCGCAACCAATTGAGCATCAAGCTCTGGCTTCCGAATTTCGATGATGTCAATCTTCACCTGAGCACCTTTGCAGAGGCCGGTGATATCTTTTGTCATCACTTCGATTTCCTTGCCCTGACGGCCGATAATGAGGCCAGGACGTGAGGTGTGAAGCGTCACCCGAACGCTGTTCCATGCACGCTCAATGACCACACGGGCCAAACCTGCATTAACCAGCTTATTTTTCAGGTAACCACGGATCGCGAGATCTTCGTGGAGCTTGTCGGTGTAATCTTTGCCGCTGGCATACCATTTCGAACGCCAGTCTTTGTTGACTGCGAGACGGAATGCGATCGGATTTACTTTTTGGCCCATATTCGGTAAGGGATGAGATTAGGAGATAGGTTTATCAGGCTTGTTCTTCAGCGACTGCAGCAGCAACTGGGGCTTCTTCAACTTGTTTGGCAGCAGCCTTACGAGCAGGTCTCTTTTTCTTCTCCGGCGCGGAGCCAACGAGAGTGATCGAGATGTGACTGGTGCGCTTCAGGATAGGACCTGCAGAACCCTTTGCCCGTGGCTTGAAGCGGCGGAGAGTGGGGCCGCCACCAATCACAGCTTCCTTGATCACAAGGGTAGTTGCATCGAGGGAGAAATTATTTTCCGCGTCGGCGATGGCAGTCTTGAGCGTCTTACCAATCAGCTGTGCAGCTTTCTTGGGAGTGAAGGTCAAAATGTCAAGGGCGCTCGATACGGGCAGGCCTTGAATTTCCCGGGCGACGTCGCGCGCCTTTTTGGGCGAGAGACGAACGAATTTTGTGGTGCTTTTGACTTCCATGGGTCGTCGGACGTGAGTGGTTACTGCGCTGATGCTTGTGTTTCGAGGACGGCGAGATCGCCGGGGCGAGGAGACTCGGTGACCTTGTCGAAAGATTCGACAAAGGCACCGCTGACGCCCTTGCGGACGTCTGCGAGAATGGCTTTACCGTAGGGCTGTTGCCCGCGGGTGAGACGAAAGGTCATGCCGATTTTAGCGCCTTGGCTTTCGCCTAGATTTAAAACCATCATGCCACTTTCTTGATCGAGACTGACGATGCGAGCCTGCTGAAGTGAGCCGGACCGAACATCGGGGCGGGGCTTCTGGCGTAGTCCGAGCACAGCGTCAAGCTCTCTTAGCGAAGTTTCTACACGAACTCTCGATTCTGGGTCAGAAACTACGGCCTGGCGGAGATAGTCAGTGACCACAGCGGAGAGCTGCATGAGAGAACCTTCAAGGGCTGCGGTACGCTCGCTTGCGACTTGCAAGTCTGCGGCAGCCTGAATGAGACGATCATCTCCCCCATCGAGCAAATTCTTCCCGAGTGCTTCGAGGCGCTCGCGAATCTGAGCCAATTGCTCGGATGCTTGCTTCTCTCCGCGATTTGACTCGACGAGGCTTTGCTGTAGGGAGCGGTTTTGATCCTGGAGTTCGGTGATGATCTCGTGGAGTTCTGCCGCTGTAGGCGCCTGGGCGAAGCACAGTCCAGCGCCGACCAGTAGCCCGAAGGCTGTGGCAAAAGCTTGAAAGTGATTCGTGAGACGCATAACTTGAGAGATGGTTATTTTTTAGATTACTTCTTACCGATACCGCCGTGAGTGCGGAAAATCCGGGTCGGAGCAAATTCTCCCAGTTTGTGTCCCACCATATTTTCGGTCACGTAAACGGGAACGAAAGTTTTGCCATTGTGAACGGCAAAGTTGTGGCTGACAAAGTCTGGGGTGATCATCGACTTGCGGCTCCATGTTTTGATGGGCTTGCGATCGGATCCGGCATCGGCAACTGCGTCGATCTTAGCAAGAAGCTTTTGATCAACGAAGGGGCCTTTTTTGAGAGAGCGTGGCATATTAAAAGTGCGTTAAGTTGCTAACTGAAAAGTGAATTACTTGCGCTTGGCTTTGTGGCGCGACTCGACGATGAACACACTGGTGGTCTTCTTCTTGTTGCGGGTCTTTTGGCCCTTCGCATGGCCCCATGGGCTGAGAAGGTGTTGGCGACCACCACCGGACTTTGACTTACCCTCACCACCGCCGTTGGGGTGGTCAACAGGGTTCATCGTCATACCACGGACAGTTGGGCGAACACCCTGCCAGCGAGTGCGACCGGCTTTGCCCGAAGTCTCGTTCATGTGGTCACGATTGCCGACTTGGCCGATGGTGCAGAAGCAACGATCATTGAATCGACGAATTTCGCCAGAAGGCATTTTTACGAGTGCCCAGCCGCCATCGCGGTTGGAGAGCACCGCAAGCTGTCCTGCGGCACGAGCGACTTTGCCGCCATTTCCTGGAATCAACTCAATGTTGTGAATCGAAGTTCCGAGAGGAACGGCGCTAAGAGGCATCGCGTTACCGGTCTTCGGTGCAACATTCTCGCCAGCGACCACCGTCGTCCCGACCTCGAGGCCGAGCGGAGCTAGGATATACGACTTCTGCCCATCCTCATACTGGATGAGTGCGATACGGCAGGTGCGGTTTGGATCATATTCGATTCCCACAACCGTTGCCGGTGCGTCGTGCTTACCACGACGGAAATCGATGATCCGATAATGACGCTTGTGACCCCCACCAATGTGGCGAGTGGTGATGCGGCCGGTGTTGTTACGGCCACCGCTGCGCTTGAGAGGAGTGAGAAGGCTCTTCTCAGGCTTGCTCTTGGTGATCTCGTCGAAGGACGGAAGATTCTTGTAGCGAGCGGACGGCGTAATTGGCTTGAAAGTTTTCAGTGGCATGACAATCGGAACGTTAAAATGTTACGTTTGGAGCAGCGGTTCATCCGCTTAGACAAGGTCAAGCGATTCACCTTCCTTGAGGCGGACAATCGCTTTCTTCCAGTGATTCGTGCGACCGGCATCGGCGCGACGTTGACGGCGGAGTTTTCCGTCATAGTTGGCAGTGCGAACGGCCAAAACGGTTTTTCCGAAGAGTTGTTCAACAGCTTGCTTGATTTCAAGCTTGTTGGCCTTGCGATCGACTTCGAGGGTGACTTCGTTGTTAGTCTCCTGGAGAAGGGTTGCCTTCTCGCTGAGTCGGACGTTTTTAATGACCTGGTAAATGTCTTTCATGATCTCGATGATAGGTCCGGGGTTCAGGCAGTGCGTGCTGCAAGCGTTTGAACGGCGTCACCCACGAGGATGACAGTGTTTGCGAGGAGGAGTTGTTCGACGTTGAGGTCGGAACCGGTGACGAGTTGCGCCCAAGCCACATTGCGTGCGGCGAGGTAGGTGTTCTCATCGAAGCTATTGGAAACGATCAAAATTTTACCCGGTTGGACCATTGCGTCGAGCGCAGCGATGAAGGACTTTGTCTTTCCATCGGCGATCGAGAAGGAATCAATCGTTTTGATTTTTTCAGAGCTGACCAAGTCACCTAGAGTGCGGCGCAGGGCGAGCTTGCGCACAGTCTTTGGAACTTTCTTTGAATAGTCGCGTGGGCGAGGTCCGAAGACAACACCACCACCGACGAAGATAGGAGCGCGTTTGTCGCCGTGACGGGCGTTACCGGTGCCCTTTTGTTTGTAAATCTTCTTATTATTCCCGGAAACCTCGCCGCGGGTTTTGGTGTTGGCGGAGCCGGTGCGGCGATTGGCGCGATAAGCGATCACGAGGTCGTGAACAGCTTGGCGACCCTTCTCAGCGCCGACCAAAACGAGGTTGGCGGACTGAGCGTCTTCTGTGGTGAAAGTCTTAACGGACATGACTGGAAATCGTGAAAGGTTCTAAAATGCCACCGAATCAGGCGGACTTTTTCTTGGCTGGACGGACGGTGACATAGTTGCCGTTAGAGCCGGGAACCGCACCTGAGACGAGGATGACACCGTCTTCTGGACGAACGGCGACGATTTTGAGATTTTGCACCGTTGAACGGGTTGTTCCCATGTGGCCGGGCATTTTTTGGTTCTTCCAAACGCGACCTGGAGTCGAACGGCAACCAATGGCTCCAGTTCTACGGTGCATCATGGAGCCGTGGGTCATTTTCAAACCGCCGAATCCGTGGCGCTTGACCGCACCTTGGAAACCGCGTCCCTTCGATTCACCAATCACGTCAACCCACTGGCCTTCGGTGAAAGTTTCCAATCCTGGATGTTCTGCAGGCGGAGTGACTCCGTTTTCGAGACGGAATTCTTGGATGAAGCGCTTAGGAGTGGATCCGGCCTTCTTGAAAATACCAAGAGCAGGCTTGGAAACACGTTGCTCCTTTTGGTCGCCGTAGCCGACTTGGACAGCGGTGTAACCGTCGGTTTCAGGAGTCTTAACTTGAAGGACGGTGTTACCGGAAACATCGATGACAGTGACAGGGATCATGCTGCCTGCCTGTTGGTCGAACCGGCGGGTCATACCGATTTTTTTGCCGAGAAGGCCGAGTGACATGGCGATTGGAATTTGAGATTTAAGATTTGAAATTTGAGATCCGAAAATGAAGGAGAGCCTTAGATGCGGATGGTGATGTCAACACCGGCGGGCAGGTTGAGCTTCTTCAGTTCGTCCACAGTGCGTGCGGTTGGATCGACAATGTCGAGCAAGCGCTTGTGTGTGCGGATTTCGAATTGTTCTGCGGACTTCTTGTTCACGTGAACGGAACGGTTGACGCTGAACTTCTCGATCCGAGTTGGAAGCGGGATAGGTCCGGCGACACGAGCGCCCGTACGTTTTGCGGTCTCCACGATTTCTTGAGCGGAGCGATCAATTGCGCGGTGATCGAAGGCGCGCAGGCGGATGCGAATTTTCTGATTTTCCATAGGTGGAGGTTGTTTGACGGTTTACGTGATGGTCTGCAGGGCGAGTAATCAGCCTAAGCGGTCGCTTACGATTTCTTCGACGATATTGGTTGGGACTTGCTCGAAATGTGATGGAGTCATCGCATAAGAAGCGCGTCCCGAGGAGAGTGTGCGAACGGCAGTGGAATAGCCGAACATTTCTTTGAGTGGCACATTGGCGTGCACAATGGAAAGCTTACCCTTCGACTCCGTGTTTTGGATCTGTCCACGGCGGCGACTGAGATCACCCATGACGTCGCCCTGGTAATCGTCGGGGGTCGAAACTTCAACGGCCATGATCGGCTCGAGGAGGATCGACTTGGCTTTCTTGAAGCCGTCTTTCATGGCGAAAATTGCGGCCATGGTGAAAGCGTTCTCGTTGGAATCAACGTCGTGGTAGGAGCCATCAAGGATGTCGACATGAACATCGATCACCGGGTATCCAGCAATGATTCCATTGGTCATCGACTCGTTTATGCCTTTGTAAACGGCGTTGATGTATTCCTTTGGAATTGCGCCACCGATGACTTTATTTTCAATCGTCAGGCCTTTGCCTTTTTCGTTCGGTTTAATCGCAATGACGACATGGCCGTATTGGCCGCGTCCACCTGATTGCTTCACAAGCTTACCCTCGCCGCCAGCGGCTTGGGTGATTGTTTCGCGGTAGGCGATTTGAGGAGCTCCAGTGTTGGCCTCGACTTTAAATTCACGGCGGAGGCGATCCACGATGATTTCCAAGTGGAGTTCGCCCATTCCAGAAATGATGGTTTGTCCTGTCTCTTCGTCGGTTTTCACCATGAAGGTTGGGTCTTCTTCTGAGAGGCGACCGAGGGCCATTCCCAATTTTTCTTGGTCGGCTACGGTCCTTGGCTCGACCGCCATTGAAATGACGGGCTCCGGGAAAGTTGGTGGCTCAAGAACCACGTCGTGATTCTCTGCGGCGAGTGTGTCACCCGTCGTGACGTTTTTGATGCCGACCATGGCTGCGATATCGCCAGAATAGCAGGCATCGATATCCTTGTGCTCATTCGCTTGAATGCGAATCAAGCGCCCCACACGTTCCGTGCGGCGTGTGCGCGGATTATAGACGGTATCACCCTTTTTAATGACACCGGAATAGACGCGAAAGAAAACAAGTTTGCCGACAAATTTATCAGCCCACAGTTTGAAAGCCAGCGAGACAAACTTTTCGTTGTCCGAAGTGACGACTTCGATGTGTTTTTCGTGGTCGTCAGGGTCCATGCCCACCGCGGCGGGGATATCTAAAGGACTTGGCAGATAGTCCAAGACAGCATCAAGGAGATACTGGACACCCTTATTTTTGAAAGCGGAACCGCCAGCGACAGGAACAAGTCGGTTGGCAATGGTTGCGCGGCGGATGCCTTGCTTGAGCTCTTCAAGCGAAATGATTTCCTCGTTGAGGAACTTTTCACCGAGCGTGTCATCCACATCAGCCACCGCATTGACCAACTCGTCATAAGCCTCACGAGCAAGGTTGATGAGATCTCCCTCAAGTTCCTTGACCGTGTAGGTCGAGCCAAACTTGTCGTCGTCTGAGAAGTAAACTGCTTTTTGGTTCACCACATCAACTTGGCCGATGAGTTGGTCTTCGGAACCGATTGGAATGAGAATACGCACGGCGTTGGCGCCGAGTTTCTCCTTAATTTCCTCGAAGACGTTGGCGAAATTTGCACCGGTCCGGTCCATCTTGTTGACGAACACGATCCGCGGAACGTTGTATTTCGTAGCCTGCCGCCAAACGGTTTCGGTCTGCGGCTGGACACCGGCGACACCACAGAAAACAACAATCGCACCATCGAGAACACGAAGAGAACGCTCAACTTCAGCAGTGAAGTCAACGTGGCCAGGTGTATCGATGATGTTAATGCGGTGTTTCTGATCGGGAAACAATTTCACCATCCCTGTTTCCACGTGCTGCCACCACTCGGTGGTCACAGCAGCAGAAGTGATGGTGATCCCGCGCTCACGCTCTTGCTCCATCCAATCAGTCGTCGCGCCACCATCGTGGACTTCGCCGATTTTGTGGATCATTCCGGTGTAAAACAGGATCCGCTCGGTGAGCGTTGTCTTCCCCGCATCAATGTGCGCAGCGATCCCGATATTTCGGGTGCGCTCGAGCACGTATTGGCGGTTTGGACTGTTTGGATTCACGGAATGAATGTGCGAGAGCGCGTATCTAGAATTAGAAGCGGAAGTGGGCGAAGGCGCGGTTGGCTTGCGCCATCTTGTGCACGTCGTCGCGTTTGCGGACTGCACTGCCTTGGTTATTGGCAGCGTCCTTGATCTCATTGGCGAGAGCAACGTGCATTGGAGTTCCCTTGCGGTTGCGAGCGTAGTTGACGAGCCAGCGCATCGAGAGAGACTCAGAGCGATCTGGAGCGACCTCAAGTGGGACTTGGTAGGTTGCACCACCGACGCGGCGAGATTTCACTTCCACGCGAGGCTTGGTGTTTTCAACGGCACGAGTGATGACTTCGAGAGGATCGATGGTATCGACGCCTTCGTTGGCACGATCAATCGCAGCATAAACGATGCGTTGTGCGAGTGAACGCTTACCGGACTCCATCACCTTGCTGATGAGGTGACCGACGAGAGGACTGTCGTAACGAGGATCGCGACGGTCTGGCTTGGTGAAGATGCGCTTGCGGCGTGGCATGGCGGTGGAAGGTAGTTAGGATTAAAAGAGTGAATTACTTCTTCTTGCCTTTGACCGGGGCAGCGACGGCACCGGGTTTCGGACGTTTTGCACCGTATTTGGAGCGGCTCTGGCGGCGCTTATCAACACCGAGAGTATCGAGTGAACCACGAACAATGTGGTAACGGACACCTGGAAGGTCCTTCACCCGTCCGCCGCGAACGAGGACGATGGAGTGTTCCTGGAGGTTGTGGCCTTCACCGCCGATGTAGGCGATGACTTCGAATCCGTTGGTAAGGCGAACCTTAGCCACTTTACGGAGAGCCGAGTTTGGCTTCTTGGGCGTGCGAGTCATGACTTGAAGACATACTCCGCGGCGCTGTGGGCAGTTCACGAGAGCGGGTGACTTCGACTTTTCGGCCGGAGTGAGGCGTCCCTTGCGAACGAGCTGATTGATGGTCGGCATGATTTCCTGCGTGGTTCTGATTTTCCCATGGGGGCAAACCGGAGCGCCGACGAGGATTCCTCGCAAGAGCTTTTTTCCGGAGCTACACCCGATAAATTTTCCCTATATAGTGACCTACTTCGATTAAAACGTCAGCAGGCCTCGGTCTGGGGGGGGCGAACATAGGAGGCGAACCCAAGCTGACAAGCCCTATTTTGCTTTTTTTCAAATTTTCCGGCAAATAGTGAGGTGGAGACTGGGATCTTGCGGAGATTGCATTGAGCGCAGGATGCGATCGCGGTGATCGGCGTGAATGACAAATTGCAACTTCTTCGGCGTTATTTGCACGATATTTGGCCATTGTGAGCTCGTGAATCCCCAGAAACAGGCGATTCCCAAGGTGGCACGTCAGCCGCTAAGAACGCGTGCGACGCGCCGCACGGTTCGCAGCACGTCCATCAACTTTTCAGGTTGTCACCTCAATGTCTGTCAGCAGCCAATCGACCACGGTCAAGCCCCTCTCCCAGGAGAATGCACCACCCCAGCGAATACTCACCATCGGCAAGCGAGGGCGGAGGCCTAAAGTCTTGGTTGTCACTCCGGAGCTGAGTGAGAGCAACCTATTGGCGATGGACGGGAAAGACGCCCCTTGCATCAAGGCTGGTGGACTTGCGGATGTAAGCGCTCTGCTGCTTGACTCACTTTCGGATGCAGGTGCGGACGTCCATGTGGCGCTGCCTCATTTTCGGTCCCTTTTTAAACCGGGTCCCGCCGGCCATTCTGCAAAACTTCATTTGTGCGAAGACCGTGAATTTTGCTATCGGCGCTCGGTTTATGAAGGCTGCCAAAACGCGAATGTCCGGGCGTCCTTAGCTTTCCAGCGGGATGTCATCCACTACGTCATGCCGCGGATCCGGCCAGATTTAGTGCACTGTCACGACTGGATGACCGGTCTGGTCCCAGCCGCAGCACGCACGATGGGGATTCCCAGCCTCTTCACCGTTCACAACCTTCACGACGAACGGGTCACGCTCGGGCACATCGAGGATCGCGGGATTGATGCTGCGAAATTTTGGCAGCATCTCTATTTCCTAGACTACCCGGGTTGCTACGAAGCGGCGCGCGGACACAACCCTGTCAGCATGCTCGCTTCGGGGATTCTCGCCGCCGATCAAATGAATACCGTGAGTCCAAGTTTTCTCAATGAACTAGCCGGAGGTGACCACTTCACGCCGTGGTCTGTTGTGGATGCGGTGCGTGGCAAGCTCGGAGCTGATTCTGCGCACGGCATCGTCAACTCACTCCCTCCCGGCTTCTTTCCCGCACAGGATTCCCACCTCGCGGAAAAATACGACGCCTCCAGCCACCCAAGCGGCAAGCAGGCGAACAAACGTCTTTTTCAAGCAAAGCTTGGCTTGGAGATCGATGATGAAGCACCCCTTCTTTTCTGGCCGTCCCGGCTCGATCCGGTGCAAAAAGGCTGCCACCTACTCGCGGAAATTCTCTACCGTGTCGTCAGCGATTACTGGGCACTCGGTCTCCAAATCGCCTTCATTGCGGATGGCCCCTACCAAAGCCATTTCGAAAACATCGCTCGTTTTCACGGGCTTCAGAACCGCATCGCCATCCGACCCTTCAGTGAAAACTACTCACGACTCGGCTATGCGGCTTCCGACTACATGTTGATGCCCTCTTCCTACGAGCCCTGCGGCCTATCTCAACTGATCGGACTGCGCTATGGCAGCCTGCCCATCGTCCACGCGACGGGTGGCCTACGTGACACCGTCATGCCCCTTCACAGTGAAAAGAACCTAGGAAATGGCTTCCCCTTCGAGGTTTACAATGCGGAGAGCTTGCGTTGGGCGATTGACCAAGCGATTCAATTCCACATCCGCCCGCACGCCGAGCGCAGTCGAAATATCACTCGAATTATGAATGATGCGACGAAGGAACACCAAGCGTCGGCCATGGTGGACCGCTACGTGCAAATCTATCAGAGTCTTCTAAAATCAAACTAATCCAACCAACGCACGCGGAGTCGGGTCAGTCATTCTTTCACAAAAATCACACGGGCGGTGACTGGAAAATGATCTGAGACCATGGGCTCGTCTTCGGAAATGATTTCCGCAGCTTCGACTTTCGCGCCACGGCTCACCAAAATATGGTCAACCTTGAGCAAGCCATCACGATTTCCCCGCCAAAAATGCAAGGTGCGCCGGTTTCGATCCGAGGGATACAAAGCCTGAAAGACATCGGTCAGTTCATCGCCCCATTTCTGTCTGGTTCCTGCCAGCATCACTTCACGACCCGTTAGGTAAAGATAGCCTGGATTCGCCTCCACCGAGTTCAAGTCTCCCAACAGCACCACCGGTTCATTCTGATACTTGCGTTCCGTGATGCGTCTCGCAATCAATTGCGCGGATTGTTCACGAGAAGACTGGTTTTGATGATCCCAATGCGTGTTAAAAACGTAGAAGCCCCGACCACTTGCCAAATCCACCAAACGCACCCAAGCCGCAACTCGCGTGATTTCATTTCCCCAAGTTTTTGAACCTGGGACTTCCGGTTGTGCAGATAGCCAGAAAGTTCCTTGCTCATCCAGAGTCGCACGAAATCGGTCACGCCGATAAAAAATCCCCGCATACTCGCCAGCGCGCAATCCATCATCACGACCGACTCCAAGAAACTCGTAATCCGGCAAGGATGCCCACAAATCCGCCGCCTGGCCGTGCAGCGCCTCCTGCACGCCAAAAACGTCGGGACGCTCGCGCCGGATCACTCGCACCGCACCCGAGACCCTTTGGTGCCATGACCGCGACGCCCAGTCTTCCGGCGTCTCGTAGCGGATATTGAAGCTCATCAGTCGCAATTCCAGCGCTCCATCCTCCCGAACGGGGACTGCCTTTGGAGGGCCTAACTCACGCGAGCGCCCGCAACCTGAGAGGCCGAGCAATGCGGCAAACCATGCCAACAAAAGCCAATGGTATTTCATGATTTTAAATAACTCCGCAGCGATCAGGCCTCACCACCAATTCCCTTGCGTTTGCGCGATGAGATTCATGGAGTATCTCTTTAGAATGGAAAATCAACCCAAGTCCCCCACCCCCTCGGAATTTTCCGGCGAATGGATCGATCTCAGCGCCCGCGTCCGTCATTTGGCGGAGGATCTCAAATGTAAAACTGCCGGCACCCATCTCGCGACCGAGTCAGCCGCCTTGGTCGAGGACGCCACAAAACTTTGCGCTCACGTCGAGCGACTCCACCAAGAAGCTGCGGCGCTCGTCGCTGAGTCGGATGCCCGAGAATTGGAGAGAGCCAAAGCTGACCACCCTCCCGCAGCGGAGGAAATCCAATTGGAAGCCGTCAAGATCCACCGCGAACTGCATGAAATGCGCCCCGACTTCAAGGACATCATCAAAGCGCTCTTCATGTGGCAGGACGACCCCGCCGAGCGCCTAAACCAAGAAATTCAGACAAAATCCTCCGACTGAAGCAGTCGCGAATCACGAAAAAAACCGTCTCCCGAGCGGGAAACGGCTTTTTCGAAAATAATCTTCAGCGCAACGCTTAGTTTGCGGCGGCAGGAGCCACGACATTGACGCGGCGACCTTCCTTGTCGAAAAACACGCGGCCATCGACCAAAGCGAAGAGCGTGTGATCACGACCGCAACCGACACCAAGTCCTGGGTGCACCTTCGTGCCACGTTGGCGGATGATGATGTTGCCAGCAATGACAGCTTGGCTGCCAAACTTTTTCACGCCGAGGCGCTTGCTGCGAGAATCGCGACCGTTCTTGACGGAACCTTGTCCTTTTTTATGGGCCATGGAAGTGGGTAAAGTGAATGGTTAAAATTAGCCTGCGATCGAGGTGATCTCGAGCGTCGTCAAGCTGCGGCGGAAGCCTTTGGTTTTATGGAAGCCCTTGCGGCGCTTGAACTTGAAGGCAACGCCCTTGGGTCCGCGGTATTGATTGATGACCTTGGCAGTCACCGATGCACCATCCACGAGGGGCGCTCCGATTTTCACGGAATCGCCTTCGCCGACGAGCAAAACGTCAAATTTGATTTCTGAATCGACTTCAGCATCGAGCTTCTCGACATCGAATTTGTCGCCTTCTTGGATGCGGTATTGTTTACCGCCGGTTTTGATCACTGCGTAGGCCATGGCCGTATGGGGAAATAATGAGTCCAACCCGGATGGGCGGGGCGGGGAAAAGACCACGGTGCACTCACCTGCGCAAGGTTTTTTTACCCGACATCGACCGTTTTTAGAAAAATCCACTTCAGAACGCCGGTTTTCCGCGGTTTCCGGCGAAATCTTCGGCTGCCGCAAACCTCGGAGCCGGGCCCACACGCCTCAGAGACTTGGCAACCCGTGCCAGATCACCCGCAAGCCCCGTGCCTCCGCGCATGCGTTTCCCGAGGGACCCAGCACAAAAAGCGCCGTCGCCCATGCGCTCGCCACCGCAGCCTCCTGACCGATCACCGTAACGCTGCAAGGCGGTCGCAAAACTGGCTTCCGCGTGGCAGGATCCAAAATATGCCCCTTGAGCAGTCCCCCTTCCCGGCCGTTCCATTGCCGGGCATTGCCGCTGCTCGCCATCGCCAAATTCGTCAACTCGATCGTCTCCACCACCGTCCTTGCGCCTGGTTCCGGCAGTTCGATCCCCACCGGCCAAGTTCCCTCACCCACACGCACCTCGCCCGCCAAAGAAAACGCATACCGCCGGATCCCGCGACGGCGCAAGACTTCCGCGACACGGTCCACCGCGAAACCTTTGCCCAGCGAAGAAAGATCCACCCCCGTGCCCCCAGGACCGAATCCCGCAGCACCCAACTCAGCCAACATTCGATGATCAAAGGCGCCGCCCGTCACCATGCGCATCTGCTCCGCGAGTTCTAAAACCCGCACAAGATCCGCCGTTGCCGGCTCGCCGCGGTTGTAGCGACTCAAATCCGAGTCCCGGCGCCAGGTGCTCATCACCTGCTCCCAGTGCTCAAGCACCCGCGCGATTTCGGCTCGGGTCGCTCGCGGATCTTCGAGAGCCTCCGAACAAATCAACTTCCAGTCACACCCCATCGCCCGCCCGGTGATTTGCGTCACCGGGCGCGCAGCTTTGCGCCAGATCAAGAAGCAAACGAGCGCAATCCCTCCCCAGATGAAAAGCCGTTTCATGAGAGGAAATAGACCAGCCAGCCCAAGCCCACCAGCCCCCCAGCGATGCCATCACGCCGTGTCCAACGACCCGGAGAACTTGCGAGAAATTTCAAAACCGCTCCCGTCGGACATGCGTAATGGCAATACCCCTGAGGCAAAAACACCGCCGCCGCCAAACCACCGAAAAAAATCACCACGGGCAGCAGTGCGACGAATCCCGCGCTCCAAATCTCGAACGGCTCAGCATGCGAAAAGGGAAATCCAATCCCGAGAAACGCCAACAACCAAAGCAGCCCCAAAGTCAACCACGGGACTGACGACGCAAAACGGCTCGCCCGCGCAGACAGCGCAAAACGCCGTTTCCTCAAATGCCCCACCAACTGTTGCGCCGCCCCATGAGGACACAACTGGTTGCAATACACGTTTTTCCCAAAAATCGCTGGCAACAAAACTGCCGCCGCCGTGAGCACCAGCAGAGGAATCGCCGTGCCCGAGACCGAGCCACGCTGCCCCCACTTGATCCACTGGTCCTGGCCGGTCATCAGGCCCAGCCACAGCCCGCCCACGCCCACGCTCACCACCGCCCAGCCGACGCGAACTCCCTTGCGCCCGCGCAGGGACGTAAGCCCGACGAGCAATCCCCCGGCAATCCACACCAGCGCAAAAATTTCCCCCAACCCGAGCCACGGCTTCCGCTCGCGCACCGGTGCAAAATGGCGGCGCAGCACCTCCCGCACCGTCTCCTCAACGGCCCCCGCCGTGCGACTCGCACCGCTCACCATCAGCAGCGTCCCGGGCTCCGCCGCCAGCACATCATCCACCTTCACCCCGGAAAACGGCGCATCGTATTTCAGCCCATCGCGCACGTCGGTTAAATACGGCTCATTGTCACGGCTGCCATGGAGTGCGACGCCCAAGACCGTTTGCCCAAGCGCATCCAAGGCCACCAACACATCCGCGTTTCCCTGAAAACCGCGCACCGCCACCTCCATCCGGCTCGAGCGCAGAACCCAGCCAAGCCGCTTGCCCGCCGCATCCAACACCACCTCGCCTGCCAAGGATTTCACCTGCGGAAACCATGGCCGGACCTCTTCAACAGCCAGTTGCTCGGGAAACCAATCCGCCATTCCCACCGCCCCGAATCTAGCTGCCACGCCACGCGCCATCGCCTCGCTGCTCAGCGAGGCACCACTCACGACCTGCGGGCTTTCCGGCGCTCCCAAGCTCACTTGATCTCGCCCGTTCCATTGTTTGAAAAATTCCGGACTGTCCGTGATCTTCGCCACGTGCCCCGCCGTGTCCGTGCTGGCCAGCAAACCCGTGCCCGCCACACGCCGCTCCGCATCCAGAACGACCAGCAAATTCGACGGTCCCGTGTAGCCCGTGATCCCACGCGACGCCGGATCCGTTTGCGCCGCCCAACCGATCTCTTCCCCCGCCGCATCCAACACGGGTGACAGCGCGTCCTCACCCACCGCCGGCCCCAGCGCGACGGCCGCCGGCAAAAATGAACGGATCTGCGCGAGAATTTCTGGCGACGACTCAAGCTCACCCGACTTCCCCGCCTCCCTGCGTGCCGTGGTAAAATTCAAGCACGCAAAGACCGCCGCGAGCAAGCCAAGCCGGTATCCGGCGAGAGCAAAACGCTGCCACCTCCGCCGCATCTCAGCGGGCGGGCCGGACGTTTTCACCGAGGACTTTCCGCAACTCATCCGGGCTAGCGTAACGCTGCTGGCCAGGCTTGCGCCATAGGTATTTCACCTCATCCAGATGCTCATGATAGACTGCGGCGGGGAGACAATCCCTCACCTTACAAATCGCCGCAGCGCGCCCCACCGCCACTCCCATCATCCCGATGGTCTTCATCACGCGAATGGTCCCCAGCGCCTCACGCGTCACGCTGATGTTGCGGCCCGCCATGAAAAGATTCGGCACATTCCGCGAATAAAAACAACGATACGGAATGGGGTAGCCGATCCGCCGATCCACCGCCCGCCGGTGAATGTCCTTGGAAATGAACGGCCGCTCTGGGGTCGCCTTCGTGTAAACCGGGTGCGGAATGTGCAAATCAATCGACCATGTGGTCAGCACGCAGCCATCGGGAAATTCGCGTTTCGCGTCGATATCCTCCTCATTGAGAATCACCTCACCGAGCAGTTGCTGAGTTTCCCGCGTGCCCCCGACGTATGCCAGCCAATCCAAGCGCGCCGTGGCATGCTGCGCCGGATCGCGCTCGGCGTATGCGCCATGATTCTTGATCGCATTCCACGCGCTGAATGAGGCCAGCAGATTCCAATCCCGAGTCTGCTCGAGGTCTTTGATGGGATGGCTGTCGTAGCCACCCTCCCAGAACCACTCTGCGTGGCCCCGCTTAGGATAGGGAAATCCAGCCTCCGTGAGCGACATCATCCACGGCTCCTCACGGAAGGTTTGTGGGGAATCCTCATTCTTCCACATCCACATATTGCTCATGCCCATCCGCCCCTTCGGCGTCATCAACAAATCCGCCCCCGCCCACTGACCAATGAATCCATGGCCCGTGCAATCCGCAAAAAGGCGGCCGCGCAGTGTCTTGAGACGCCCGGTCTTCACCTCCAACACCTTCGCCGCCGCGATCTCAGGCCCGCGCATCTCCAAGCCATACGCGTGATGCCCCAGCAACAAAGTGATGTTCTTTTCCGCCTTCACCACTTCCAGCTTCCGATCATCCACAAATTGCTCGGCCGCAGCTGGCGATGCCTTTGCGCTATCGCTGATTTCCCGGACGATGTCGCCCATCAGATACTCGCTCGGCGGCAAATCGCCCTTTGCCCACACCCGGATCTCCGAGGAACCGTTGCCACCCAACACTTCGCGGTTTTGCACAAGGGCGACTTTGCATCCCATGCGCGCCGCAGAAATGGCCGCTCCCAGACCACCATACCCACCACCGAGCACCACCAAGTCATACTCACCCGCGTCCGCCGCTTGCGTCAGGGCACCCGGAAATTTCCACGTTGCGCGATCTTCCAAGCGGCAGTTCTCCGGCGGCCGCACCTCCTCGCCTCGACTCAGAAAAACCGCATCCACCCGCCCATCGAAGCCACTGAGATCCTTCAATGAAAATTTAGCAACGCCGGCCTCCAGCGCGATTTTCCCCGCCTCCTGCCACTGCCACTCACCCGCGCCCGTGCCAAGCTCGCCACCGACTTGCTGGCCATTGATACTCAAGCTGAAGCGCCCCGCGCCGCCCGCACGCCCCAGCGCTTCGGACCAATCAAGACTGCGCACCCAAACTCGGTAACTTCCCGCAGCTTGGATCGGCACCTCCGCCTGCGCATCCGCCACCGGGACTCCCAGCCCGTGCGCAATCAAATACGGCGAGCCCATCGTCTCAATAAACTGAGTGTCCACCTGCCAGCCACCCAACTTCGAGAATTGTTCAGCCTCTATGACTAAACTATCCGAAGCGGCGGCCAAACCATGGACAAGTGATAGAAATGCAGCAGCAACAAGTGGATAAATAGCGTGGGGTTTCATGAGAGCGGAAGGAGGTGCAACCTTACGCAAACCCCACGCACTATTTTCCAAAAAAAACCAGCATGCGTTCTAGCGCAGCAAATTCCACGCCGTGACCAAGGCCTTCAGACCCGCCATCTCGATGGATGGGTCCACCCCCGCGCCCCACAGCAAGCGACCGTCCTCCGCTTGCAACTGGACGTAAGCCGCCGCATTCGCATCCGAACCACCGCGCACCGCGTGAGACCGATAGTCCGTCACTTTGAAGTCCTTCAAACCGATCCCCTCAAGCGCATGCACGAAGGCATTGATCGGCCCATTTCCGAGGCCTTCAATCGCTTTTTCCTGCCCATTCAAAGTGATGCGAGCCCGGCACTGGACCTGACCACGCTCACCCGTCTGATGGATCAATTCATAAGCGGTCACATCCAGCGGGCTCGCTAAATTGACAAATTCACGGAAAAACGCCTCCCGGATCTCATCCGTGGAAAGCTCGCGGCCATGCTCATCCGCAAGGTCATAAATGCGCTTCCCCACCTGCGGGTGCATCGACTTCGGCAAGTCAAATCCATGCTCTCGGTCCAACACATACGCCACACCACCTTTGCCAGACTGCGAATTGATCCGAATAATCGCCTCATACGAGCGCCCGATATCTTGCGGGTCAATCGTGAGATACGGCACGCCCCACGGCACATCCGCATCGGCCGCAGTCTCCTTGGCGCGCCGGTCGAGGCCTTTTTTAATCGCATCCTGATGCGAGCCTGAAAACGCGGTAAATACGAGTTCTCCCGCATACGGTTGGCGCTCAGGCACACTCAGCCGCGTCACCCGCTCATAGACCGTGCGGATGGACTGCAAATCCGAAAAATCCAGTCCGGAGGCGATGCCATGGCTGTTTAAATTCAGCGCCACCGTCACGATATCCAAATTTCCCGTCCGCTCGCCGTTGCCGAAAAGCGTGCCCTCCACGCGGTCCGCCCCTGCCATCAGCCCCAACTCCGTGGCGGCCACCCCCGTCCCGCGGTCATTGTGCGTGTGCAGCGAAACGATCACCGCATCACGGTTTTTCAAATTTCGGCACATCCACTCAATCATGTCCGCATGCACATTCGGCGTCGTCCACTGCACGGTATCCGGCAAATTGATGATCATTTTCCGCGCCTCCGTCGGCTGCCAGACATCGATCACCCCGTTGCAACACTCCAAGGCAAACTCCAATTCCGTGTCTGAAAACGACTCGGGCGAATACTGCAAAACCACCTCAGTCCGTGGGATCGTAGGCACCAATTTCTTCACCAACTCCGCACCATCCAACGCAATCTGCCGGATCGACTCACGCGTCGCATCTCCGAACGTCACGCGCCGCTGCAACGGTGAAGTCGAGTTGTAAATGTGCACAATCGCACGCTTCGCACCATCGATCGCCTCAAAAGTCCGGCGAATCAACGGCTCACGCGTCTGCACCAAAACCTGAATCGTCACATCCTCCGGAATCCGGTTCTCATCGATCAAACGCCGCAAGAAATTGAACTCCGTGTCCGCAGCGGACGGGAATCCCACCTCGATCTGCTTGAACCCGACACGCACCAACAAGTCGAAAAACTCAAGTTTCTCCTCGATCGACATCGGCTGCGGCAGCGCCTGATTGCCATCGCGGAGATCCACCGAGCACCACTGCGGCGCGTGCGTCAGCCGCTGGTCCGGCCACGTGCGGTCAGGCAAGGACACCGGCGGAAACGGCCGGTATTTCGTCAAAGAAGTCGGGTGCATGGGGAAATTTTCGGGCGATTCTGAAAGGTTGGCAAGGCCTCAGAATGGGCCGGCAAGTGGACAGAAGCGAGGCAAACAAAATTTCAACGCCTGCCCCAAGCCAGAAAAACAAAGCGCAGCGTGAAGAGAGCGTCCGATTGAGTCACACCGGGAAGCTAGAAAGCCCCGCCCCCGCCGGTCAATCGCGAAGATCAAACGCAAACTGCATCAGCGCGTGACCCCGCGCTGGGAAGTTTCCAGGAAATCCAGCAAATGCGCGACGTCCGGTTGCAGCGCAACCTGCGAGTCCTTCATGCCACCCAGCGCGGCCGCCAAGTTCCCATCCTTTTTCAAAAACAACTTCTTGTAGGCGGTTTTAAGTGACTTGATCGCCTCCTCAGAGAAACCGCGCCGCTGCAAGCCAACCAAGTTCAGGCCACGCGTCGCCGCCGGATTCCCATCGATGATCATGAAGGGCGGCACGTCCTGCACCACCTTCGACAAGCCGCCAATGATCGAGTGTTTCCCAATCCGGCAAAATTGATGCACCGCCGCCAAGCCTGAGACAATCGCGTAATCCCCCACGACCACATGCCCTGCCAAGCTGCCGTTGTTCGACAGAATGATGTGATCGCCAAGCTGGCAATCGTGCGCCACGTGCGAATAACACAGAAACAAATTATTCGAGCCGATCCGCGTCGGCAGCTCGGCATGAGTGCCCCGGTGCACCGTGCAGTTCTCTCGGAAAACGTTGTGATCCCCCACCTCAAGATACGTCGGATCTCCCACATATTTAAGATCCTGTGTCTTCCCACCGACCACTGCATACGGGAAAAACTCATTGCCTCGGCCAAATTTTGAATACCCTTCAAGCACGACATGCGAGTGCAAGACACAGTCGTCGCCCAATTCGACATTCGCGCCGATGATGCAATACGGCCCAATGCGCACGTTGAGACCCAGCGTGGCATGAGGTGAAACGATGGCAGTTGGATGGATCACGGCGGAAATCTCTGCGAATGCATGCCGAAATGACGAGGTAAATTTACCCACACCCGGC